>NZ_JBSGSG010000200.1:0-1045 GCF_053606765.1 Streptomyces sp. NPDC055189 | reverse complement strand
CGGTGTTGGAGTTCTCCCCGACCTCCAGGTCCATCTTCCACTTGATGAGCCCGTAGCCGTTGTCCTGCCAGATCAGCACGGTCAGCGGGATGTTCTCGCGGACAGCCGTCTCGATCTCCTGGGAGTGCATGAGGAACGAGCCGTCGCCGACCGCCGCCAGCACCTTCGTCTGCGGCCTGGCGAGCTGGACCGCGAGCGCGCCGGGCAGCGAGAAGCCCATGGTGGACAAGCCGTTGGAGATGAGGCAGGTGTTCGGTGCGTACGTCGGGTAGAGCCGGGCCATCCACATCTTCAGCGCGCCGGTGTCGACCAGCACGATGTCGTCGCGACCGAGCGCGGCGCGGGTGTCGGCGATGACGCGCTGCGGGGCGAGCGGGTAGCGCTCGTCCGCGGCGCCCTGCTCGAGTTCCTTGGCCAGCAGCGCGCGGGTGGCCGTGGTGTCCTCGTCGTCGACTGTCCAGCGCAGGCCGTCGAGTTCGGTGGCGAGGGCGTCGAGGGAGGCGGAGATGTCGCCGATGATGCCGACGTCGACCGAGTAGCTGTCGTCCACCTGCGCCGGGAAGCGGTGGATGTGGATGATCTTCTTGTCACCGTCCGGGTTGATCCGGGACGGGTCGAACTCCTGCAGCTCGTAGCCGACGGCGATGACGACGTCGGCCTCCTCGAACCCGAAGTTGGTGTAGTCGCGCCGCATGAAGCCGAACGTGCCGGTCGCGCACGGGTGGTCGTCGGGCAGGACGCCCTTGCCGTGGAAGGTGGTCGCCGTCGACACGTCGAGTGCGGTGGCGAACGCCGTCAGTGACTCCTCGGCGCCGCCGCGCGCCGCGCCGTGTCCGGCGAGGATCACCGGCCGGCGGGCTTCCCGCAGCAGCTCCACCGCCCGCTTGATCTGCTTCGGGGACGGCGCCTCGGGCTGCACGACGTCCCTGCGCAGCGGGCGCAGGTCCGAGCCGTCCGTCGCCTCGTCGACATCCTCGGGCACGGCGAGGTAGACGGCGCCGGGCCGCTCGGACTCTGCGGTCTTGAATGCGCGCCGCACCATCTC
>NZ_JBSGSG010000199.1:0-1283 GCF_053606765.1 Streptomyces sp. NPDC055189 | reverse complement strand
ATGTCGGCGGGAGGGGGCGGGCGACCGGCCGCCCGATGGTGGTGGGGCGGCCCGGCGGGTGGTCGTAGGGCGGATTGCAGGAAAGTCCCACGAAGTGAGGCACTGAGGGCCCCTGCGGCGGGACTTTTCTGCAACCGGCGCCGAGGGCCGGGGACGGGATGCGGGCAGGGCGGCATGGTCGGCGGACGGGGGCGGGCAGCCGCATGCCCGGTGGCAGGGAAGGCGACCCGGCGGGCAGGGGTTGGGCGGATTGCAGGAAAGTCCCGGGATGCGGGCGCTGAGGGCGCGTGCGGCGGGACTTTTCTGCGATCGGTGCGGAGGGCCGGGGGCGCGAGGGGGCGGGCTGCGGGCAGGGCGGTGTGGTCGTCGGCGGACGGGGGCGGGCGACCGTCCGCTAGGAGCGGTGCGGGGTGGTCCGGCGGCCGATTGCAGAAAAGTCCTACGCCACGCCGGGTGGAGGGCGGGTGTGGCGGGACTTTTCTGCATCTGCCTCTGTATTCGCCCGGAGGGCCGGGGGGGTGGGGCACCTACTTTGGCAAAGTTGCGTTCGGGGAGACGAAGGGCGCGCGGAGTACGCGATGCGCCCCCTGGGGATGTGGTGCCGGGCCCCGGAGCCGGGCAGCGCGCGCCGCTCTCGTGCGGCGGCTGCTGGGGCCGGCTCCATGGCCGGTCACTCACCGTCCCCAACCCACGAAGCCAAAGTCGACGAGGAGCCCGCCTGCTCACCGGGCATCCGCCTACGTGAGCGGCCAACACCTCACCCCGAGACGGCGCACCGACCCACACACGCGCCCCCCGCCTGCAAGAACACAACTTTCCCAAAGTAGGTGCCCCACCCCCGGCCCTCCGCACCGATCGCAGAAAAGTCCCGCCGCACAGGCCCTCAGCGCCCCGCATCGCGCGACTTTCCTGCAATCCGCCCCACCACCGCCCGCCGGACCGGCTTCCCCACCACCGGGCAGACGGTCGCCCGCCCCCATCCGCCGACGCCGCCCTGCCGCAGCCCGCACCCCACATCGCGGGACTTACCTGCAATCCGCCCTACCACCGCCTGCCAGACCGCCTTCCCCACCACCGTGGAGCCGGTCGCGCGTCCCCTCCTGCCAACGACCACACCGCCCTGCCCGCAGCCCGCCCCTCCACACCGATCGCAGAAAAGTCCCGCCGCACAGGCCCTCAGCGCCCCGCATCGCGCGACTTTCCTGCAATCCGCCCCACCACCGCCCGCCGGGCGCCCCTCCCGACCACCGGGCGGTCGGTCGCCTGCCCCCTCCCGCCGACAC
>NZ_JBSGSG010000198.1:0-1341 GCF_053606765.1 Streptomyces sp. NPDC055189 | reverse complement strand
GCGCGATAACCCGCGGGCGCCGGGGGGTTTTTACGCCGCGGGCCCCCAGTTCCGGGGTGGGCGATACTGGGTTCGAACCAGTGACCTCTTCGGTGTGAACGAAGCGCTCTCCCACTGAGCTAATCGCCCCGGGCGCAGGGAGAACATTACCGCATGTCAGCGGGTGCCTCCGACCGCCTTGGAGTCACCCTCGGGTCACTCCTTGATCTTCCACGGCATCTCGAAGCCGAACTTCCAGACGTAGATCCCGACGAGCACGGCGATGATCACCAGACCGATGGTCGTCAGGATGATGTTCCGGCGGCGCACCTTGGGGTCGAGCGCACGCTGCGCCGCCTCGGTGACCTTCCGCTTCGTCCAGCGAAGGACCAGCTGAGCCCAGACGAACTCGGTCGCCCAGATCGCCATTCCACCGAAGATCACCAGCCAGCCCGGTCCGGGCAGCGGCAACATGATGATGCCCGCGACAACCACCGCGAGGCCGACGATGAACACGCCCACCTGCCAGCTGAGGTGCAGCGCCTTGCGGGCCTGGATGAACTCCGGCGCACGCGATCCGAGCGGCTGTTCGTCCTTCGTACCGGTGATTGTTTCAGCAACCCCCGGCTCGTTACTCCCCGTATTCATACGGCCAAACCCTACCGGACGGAAACCGGTCACTGGAATGGGTGTACGCGCCGAACAAACAATCCGCCGTACGAGCTACCTAAAGACACCCAAAACCCTCAGAGGGGTTTACAACGGCACCGTAGGTGGCATGTCGATTTCGCCGACGTGCGAATCCCCGAGCGCACACTGAGCGAAAGGCCCTGGCGCTTATGAACACCACGGTCAGCTGCGAGCTGCACCTGCGCCTCGTTGTGTCGAGCGAGTCCTCACTGCCTGTACCCGCAGGACTGCGGTATGACACGGCCGATCCCTATGCCGTGCACGCCACCTTCCACACCGGAGCCGAGGAAACAGTCGAATGGGTGTTTGCCCGCGACCTCCTCGCCGAGGGCCTGCACCGGCCCACCGGTACCGGCGACGTCCGAGTCTGGCCGTCCCGGAGCCACGGTCAGGGCGTCGTCTGCATCGCCCTGAGTTCCCCTGAGGGTGAGGCCCTGCTCGAAGCCCCGGCGCGGGCCCTCGAATCGTTCCTGAAGCGAACCGACGCGGCCGTGCCCCCCGGCACGGAACACCGCCACTTCGATCTGGATACGGAGCTCTCGCACATCCTGGCCGAAAGTTAGCTCCAGGCCGCGCGAGAGCGCCCGGCGCCGTCCGACTCGGGGCGACGGCTCGGGCACCGACAACCGAACAGAGCAGACACACCGGCGCCGTCGCCGCGGATTCCCGCGG
>NZ_JBSGSG010000197.1:0-1405 GCF_053606765.1 Streptomyces sp. NPDC055189 | reverse complement strand
CCCACACCCCGCGGCACACCGTGAGTGCCGCCCGACCGGAGGGACCCCCCCGCTCTGGCCCCGCCTTACGAGGGCGCGGCGGGCACCTGGGGGACCGTCAGGGTCGGCGGCCGCGACCCGTCACCACAGCGGCAGATCCTCCCCGCCCACCACCGGCCGGGCCGGACGCGGCGGAGTAGCCGGCGGAGCATCCCGCGGCTGCGGCCGCCGGGGTTGCGCACGTGCAGATCCCGGCGCGGGCGGCACGATCGGCTCCTCCGGTCGGCCGAGCACCGCGCGCTCCGCCGCCAGCACCGCCGCCCGCGTCCGGGCCTGCTCCCGCCTGTGCTCCGCCGCCCGCGTCCGGCACCCACCCGTCCGGCAGTACAGCCGCGGCCGCCCCACCACCGGATGCGGCCCCGGAATCGGCAGCCCACACCACCCACACCACCGCGCCCGCTCCGCCCTGCTCGCATCACTGTTCTGCACGTGCACATCATCCGGCTCCGCACCACACCTCTGGCACTTTCGACCGCCACACCTAGGCATCAGGACCCAACGGGTCCTCGCCCAGCTCCTCCCGCATCTCCGCTTGGGCGTCGGCCCACATGTCCCCCGCACCCGAGCAGTCCGAGCACAGGCAGTCGCCCGGACACCTCACCGGCACCCACAGCACGCCGTACTCCTGCGTCGGCTCGGCCCCACCCGCAACGTCATCGCTCGTACTCATGCCGGGATCAACGAGCGCCAGGAGCACGAGCCACGACACACACCTAGGCATTCTCAATTCGACGGGGCTTGCGCAGACTGACACAGTCGTGTCATAGTGAAGCGGTCGGCACAAGCTGACACAACCGCAAGGGAGATCATCATGGGCCTGTTCGGTGGCAAGAAGAACGACGACTCCTCCTCCTCCGAGGGGGTCAACTTCCAGGACCGGATGTACATGGGCTCGGCCGCCGTGTACGCCGCGATCGAGCGCGGCGAGATCCAGGGCGAGCAGGCCGTCCGGGACGCGCTGGAGCAGGCGCGGTACGACGCCAGCTGACGCCCCCTCGGCGGGGCACCGGCCGGGGCCCCGCCCCAACCACCGCCAGGAGGCCCCCATGCGCGAGTTCCTGTACATCCTCACCATGCAGTCCCACGACGGCCGCCAGGCGACCTGGAGCGGCGTCATCACCCCCGCTGAGGGCGCGACCCGCGAGCGGGTCTGGCTCGACCTCCGGGCCACGATCGCGCAGGCGCAGCCGACGCAGGAACAGCGGGAGGCGGTCGCCGCCGCCCCCACGCTGTTCTTCTCCCTGGAGCCCAACGCCCTCTGACCCCGCCCCTCGAAGCCCCCGCCGGATCGTCCGGCGGGGGCTTCGTCGTGCGTTGGGGGGGGTGAGCGAGGTAGTGCCCAGTGGGCCCCATAGGCGCACCCACC
>NZ_JBSGSG010000196.1:0-1416 GCF_053606765.1 Streptomyces sp. NPDC055189 | reverse complement strand
AACACAGTGGACGCGAGCAACTGAGGACAAGCCCTCGGCCTATTAGTACCAGTCACCTCCACCCGTTACCGGGCTTCCAGATCTGGCCTATCAACCCAGTCGTCTACTGGGAGCCTTAACCCCTCAAGGGGGTGGGAATACTCATCTCGAAGCAGGCTTCCCGCTTAGATGCTTTCAGCGGTTATCCTTTCCGAACGTAGCCAACCAGCCATGCCCTTGGCAGGACAACTGGCACACCAGAGGTTCGTCCGTCCCGGTCCTCTCGTACTAGGGACAGCCCTTCTCAATATTCCTACGCGCACAGCGGATAGGGACCGAACTGTCTCACGACGTTCTAAACCCAGCTCGCGTACCGCTTTAATGGGCGAACAGCCCAACCCTTGGGACCGACTCCAGCCCCAGGATGCGACGAGCCGACATCGAGGTGCCAAACCATCCCGTCGATATGGACTCTTGGGGAAGATCAGCCTGTTATCCCCGGGGTACCTTTTATCCGTTGAGCGACGGCGCTTCCACAAGCCACCGCCGGATCACTAGTCCCGACTTTCGTCCCTGCTCGACCCGTCGGTCTCACAGTCAAGCTCCCTTGTGCACTTACACTCAACACCTGATTACCAACCAGGCTGAGGGAACCTTTGGGCGCCTCCGTTACTCTTTGGGAGGCAACCGCCCCAGTTAAACTACCCATCAGACACTGTCCCTGATCCGGATCACGGACCCAGGTTAGACATCCAGCACGACCAGAGTGGTATTTCAACGTTGACTCCACGAACACTGGCGTGCCCGCTTCAAAGTCTCCCACCTATCCTACACAAGCCGAACCGAACACCAATATCAAACTGTAGTAAAGGTCCCGGGGTCTTTCCGTCCTGCTGCGCGAAACGAGCATCTTTACTCGTAGTGCAATTTCACCGGGCCTATGGTTGAGACAGTCGAGAAGTCGTTACGCCATTCGTGCAGGTCGGAACTTACCCGACAAGGAATTTCGCTACCTTAGGATGGTTATAGTTACCACCGCCGTTTACTGGCGCTTAAGTTCTCAGCTTCGCACACCCGAAAGTGCACTAACCGGTCCCCTTAACGTTCCAGCACCGGGCAGGCGTCAGTCCGTATACATCGCCTTACGGCTTCGCACGGACCTGTGTTTTTAGTAAACAGTCGCTTCTCGCTGGTCTCTGCGGCCACCCCCAGCTCATGGAGTAAATCCAATCACCGGTGATGGCCCCCCTTCTCCCGAAGTTACGGGGGCATTTTGCCGAGTTCCTTAACCATAGTTCACCCGAACGCCTCGGTATTCTCTACCTGACCACCTGAGTCGGTTTAGGGTACGGGCCGCCATGAAACTCGCTAGAGGCTTTTCTCGACAGCATAGGATCATCCACTTCACCACAATCGGCTCGGCATCAGGTCTCAGGC
>NZ_JBSGSG010000195.1:0-1436 GCF_053606765.1 Streptomyces sp. NPDC055189 | reverse complement strand
CCTACCTTCTTGAGTGCGTCCCGTGAGTTCGCGACTCTGGGTCTGCGCGGGTGGGGCAGGGATGGTTTTCATGCTGGCTGCCCTCCATGGCTTCGGTGGCTTGTCCCCCTGCCCCGCCACTTCTTCCGGACTGCTGATTAGGCTCTGCGGACCATCGCTGTGTAGGGCGAGGACAGGCGGAAGGAGTCGCGCCGCACGTCGCACAGCGAGGGGAGCGTCATGTCCGCCACCGCAGGATTCGACATCGCCAAGGAGTTCCACTGGCTCACCGTCGTTGACGGCCGCGCCCGGCTCCTGCTGAGTCACCGGGTCGACAACGATTCCGGCACCATCACCGCGGCTCTGGACGAGCTGCACGCCATCGAGGCCGGACACGGCCCGATCACCGTCGGTCTGGACGTGATCGGCGGTATCTCCGGCCTGCTCACCGCGATGCTGCTCGCGGACGGCTTCACCTGTGTCCACGTGCCCGGCCTGGCCGTCAACCGAGCCCGCCGGGGCACCCGGGGAGGCGAGAACAAGTCCGACCCCCGCGACGCCAAGGTCATCGCCGAACAGGTCCTGCTGCGCGACGATCTGCGGCCCGTCGAACTGCTCGACGAGGCCACCATCGAACTGCGGCTCCTGGTCGGCCACCGCACGCACCTGGTCCGGGACACCACCGCGCTCATCAACCGCCTGCGGGACCTGCTCACCGCCATCCACCCCGGCCTCGACCGGGTGGTTGCACCCAGAACCAAGGCCGGCATGACGCTGCTGTCCCGCTACGTCACCCCTGCCGAGATCCGCCGGGCCGGACCGGCCCGCATCACCGGCTACCTCACCCGGCACGGCGTGAACCAGCCCGCCGCCCGTGACCTGGCACAAGCCGCCGTTGCCGCGGCCACCTCCCAGACCACGACCGTGGCCGGCGAACGCCGCACGGCCCAGATGATCCGCGAGTTCGCCGACGAGCTCCTCAGGCTCCGCGCCAAATTGAAAGCCCTGGAAGACGAGATCGACCAGCTGGTCACCACCCACCCTGACGGGGCCCTCATCCGCAGCCTGCCGGGGATGGGGGTCGTTCTCACTGCCGAGTTCCTCGCGGCCGTTGGCAGCATCCGCCGGTTCGCCAGCAGCGACGCGCTTGCCGCCGCCTGCGGGCTCGCCCCGATCCTGTCCCAGTCCGGGAAGGTCCGATACTCGCGCGCAGCGACCGGTGGCGACAGAGCCCTCAAACGGGTCTTCTACCAATCGGCGTTCTGCGCGATCAAACACGATCCCGCCTCGCGGACCTACTACGACCGCAAGCGAGCCGAAGGCAAACGGCACCACCAAGCCCTGATCTCCTTGGCCCGACGCCGCGTGAACGTCCTCTACGCGATCCTCCGCGACCGACACGCCTACACACCACGGCCGCCTCTTCATCTCGTGGCTTGACGACAGCATTAGGCAGC
>NZ_JBSGSG010000192.1:0-1639 GCF_053606765.1 Streptomyces sp. NPDC055189 | reverse complement strand
CAAAAACGTCCGCTGTGACGTGCAGGTCAGAGCAGTCCTGAGATGCATTCCCTCCCCGCCTGAAGACGGGGATACCCTGCAAGATCAGGGATGGCGGGCCTTCGGTGCGGACATCCCGCTGCCGCAGCCGGCCGGGATCCTGACCGCACCCACCAGTCTCGTCGCCCAACGAGGCCTGACGCTGGAGGTATACGGCCACACCACGGACCGCCGCGGCCGGCACGTGAGACGTGCTCTACGCGTTGATTGGTGCGGCGGACGAGGTCGGGGGCCGGTGGTGCGAGCCGGTCGGGGATCGTGGTGCGCTTACGCCGCCGCAGGTGACGGCCCTCGATCCCGTTGATACGCATCAGCCGCTCGACCCGCTTGCGTTTGACGGCGTGCCCGAACCCGCGCAGCTCGGCGTGGACCCGGCGGACCCCATACGTTCCCTTGTGCTCGGCGTGGATCTCGCGGATCTCCGCGACGAGCCCGTTCTCGGCGGTGCACCGTTCGTCGCGGGCCCCAGCCCCGGCGAGCTGCCGGTAGAAGCCCGAGCGGGAAACCTGAAGGACCCGGCATATCCGCTGCACGCCGAAGTCGGCGCGGTGGTCGGAGATGAAGTCCCAACGGCAGGGCTTCACTTCACCTCCCGAGCGAAATACGCGGCTGCCCGGCGCAGGATCTCCCGCTCGAGCGCTATGGCGTTCTCCCAGCGACATTGTCTGATCCACCTGGCGACCGGTGGCGTCGGTCCGTGATGTCGGCGCAGTTCGCAGAGCGAATAGGAACACGCTAAACGGGAGACATCGTGAAGATGGTTCGTGGTTTCGGAAAGGCCGCGGCGGTCATCGCTATCGGCGGAGGCCGAGCCACAGCAGGCGGCGGTGGGCGTTGAGGCGTCGGGCGAGGCGTTTGAGGAGTGCGGTGTCCTCGGACTTGGCGGCCGCGAGGTGCCGGCGACGGCCGAAAAGTGAACCAGTAACGACACCTGAAAGTCGACCCCCTCCAAGGGGTCTGGCTCGTAAGACCCGGTCCGCAGGCGTCCGGGCGCCCGGCCGGGGTAGACGGCTGACCGGCCCGCCCATCGGCGCGGCCAGAACCCCGGAGAGGACACGATCAGCGTGAGCGACGCCGAGCACCGGAAGCAGACCCCCGACGGAGCGGCAGAACTCCTGGTGCGCTGCCTGGAGAACGAGGGCGTCGAGGTGGTGTTCGGCGTGCCCGGCGAGGAGAACATCCGTTTCACCAACGCCCTCGCCCGCTCGGAGAAGATCCGCTACGTCCTCACCCGGCACGAGCAGGCCGCATCCTTCATGGCGGAGATGCACGGCCGGCTCACCGGCTCGGCGGGTGTGATGTCCGCGACGCTGGGGCCCGGCGCGATCAACCTGATGCTGGGCGTCGCCGACGCCATGACGAACAGCACGCCCGTCGTCGCGATCACCGCGCAGGTCGGCAAGGAGCGCAACTACAAGGAGTCCCACCAGTTCGTGGACCTGGTCAGCATGTTCGCGCCGGTCACGAAGTGGTCGGCGGACGTCCCGGCCACCAGGGCCATCCCCGAGATGGTGCGGCGCGCATTCAAGACCGCAGAGTCCGAGCGGCCCGGCGCCGTCTACCTCGCCGTGCCCGAGGATGTCGACGAGGCGACGGACGG
>NZ_JBSGSG010000191.1:0-1700 GCF_053606765.1 Streptomyces sp. NPDC055189 | reverse complement strand
CGGTGGGACGGAGAGGCGGATCGGCGTCGGAAGCTGCGGACGCCGGAACACCTCAAGGCGCTAATGGACGCTCAGAAGAACTACACGTCGGCCCGGTCTCTGGCGGCCCGCGCCAAGACGGCACGGACGGCCGCGCGCAAGGACACCAAGAACCCGTTGGCTGTTCAGCGGCGGGCGGCTCGGACTGCGGACAAGGCCGCGCGGAAGGGCCGGAGCACGGCCCGGACTGACCTGAAGGCAGCGCGCACGCAGTACCCGGCGACGCTCACCCAGCTTGCTGTTCGGGCGCACGCCCTGCACATGGTCCCGGCGGCCGGTGCGTCGTACGGGCTGTCCACGGCGGCGGACTGGGCGATGTGGCCCGGGGCGGTGTCGGTCGGCCTGGTGGCCGCGCACGTCGGCTCGCTGTGGCTGGGCCGCCGGTCGGTCACGGTGACCGTGGACGATGGTGCGACGGACGATGAACGGCGCCTGCTGGAGCGGCTGGACCCGTCGTACTGGGTCGAGCACGCATCGGATCGCGGACTGGGCGGCACGGTGACAGGCACGCCCCAGCTCGGGCAGGCGGGCATCACGTGCGCTGTGCGGCTCGACGGCACGTGGGACGTGCCGAAGTTGGCGGCGATGGAGCGGCAGATCCGGGCCCTGCTTGGGTGCCGGACCGATCTTCAGCTCCGCATTGCGGAGGGCGACAGCGGGGGTTGGGCGGTGCTCCTGCTCGGCACGCGGTCAGCGATCGACGGGGCGTCGCTGCTGTGGACCCCGGAGCGTGCGGGCATCGGTCTGGACACAGCCACGGGTGAGGTGGTCACGCTCCCCCACGGGCGGAAGCTGATCGCCGGTACGTCGGGTGCGGGAAAGAGCGTGCTGTTGCGGGCGATCCTCGCGCCCTACGCCCTCGACCCGCTGACGGCCGTGGTCTACATCGACGCCAAGGGGGAGGAATCCGGGTTGTGGGCGCACTGCGCCCGGGAGGCCATCGACCCCGAGGACATCGCGGAGGTCGTCGCGGAGCTGGTGGCGGAGATGCTGGCCCGCCGGGACGAGATGCGGGCCCGGAAGATCGCCACCTGGGTGGCCACGCCGGAACGGCCCCGGCTGGTGGTCCTGGTGGACGAGGGGGCGGACCTGATGAGCATGGACTCCAAGGCCACCCCGATCATCCCGGGGGCGGAGCAGATCGCCCGTCAGGGCCGGTCACGGCTGGTGGATCTCCTGTGGTGCACGCAGAAGCCGACCGTGGGCGACGGCATCCCCAGCCAGATCATCGGCAACATGTCGGTGCGGGTCACGCTCCAGACGGCCGGGCAGACGGAGACCCAGCAGGTCATGGGCAAGGGCTGGCAGAACCACATGCTCCCCGGCCCGGGGCTGGCCTACGTCCGGGGCACCGGCCGGGACATGGACCAGTCGCCCGTGGCGGTGTGGGACGCGTCGGCCGACGAGCTGGTGACCGGACTCCCGGAACGGACGCCATGGCGGCGCGGGGTGGCCGCCCCCGCGCACGCGGCCCCGGTCGCGACCGGTCGCCCGACCCTCGCCCTGGTGAAGGACACGGACGTGCCCGGCCCCCGCGAGGAGTCGGCCGCGGCTTCGCTGAATGGTGCCGACACGGCGGTCCTCACCGCCGTTCGCACAGCGGGGGGGTCGGTGCGGCAGAAGCACGTGGTGGAGTCCTCCCGGCGCGCCAAGGGCACCGT
>NZ_JBSGSG010000190.1:0-1881 GCF_053606765.1 Streptomyces sp. NPDC055189 | reverse complement strand
TGATACATCTGTGCAACACCTTGTTGCGTGTTGTCGCATCCAGGATGCGACAACGTTGTGTCACCCTGGATGCAACAGGTAAACAAAAAACACACTAAAAAAACAACAACTTACAAATCGGCGTAAAAGATCTATTCTAGGCAAGGGTGTTTCGCTCAGCGCAACACCCTTTGGAGGTGTCGGGGCGCAGCCCTGACCCAGTCACGTAGCGATAGCGGAGTGTATACTGGCTTATTCCTCTGCAAGCCTCGTCAGCCGTGATTTTTGTTCGATTTCGTGCTCTCCACGTTCAACAGTTCCATCATGTTTTTGCCGTCCGTTCACCGCTAAAACGCCTCAGAAATCGGGACAGGATGTGCAAATGTAATACCGTCACCCACGACGATATTCCGTTTGCCATCTGGTCAGGGCTGTGCCCCGACACCCATCAGTGCGTACGTGCTCAATCTAACTACCGGTTCTCTTCCGCTTCCTCGCCCACTCGCTCACTAACGTTCGGTCGCTGGGGCTGCGGCGAGCGGTGCCACCTCTCGCATGTTGTCGGTGATTCCGTCGTTGTTCTTTCGGGGATGAGTCGTCAGATAGCCCTTCAAACGCTCTCAGACGCACGAAACGGGTTTTAAATGCCCGCCAGGGCATGGGAGGCGCGAAAATGCGTTACAGAGGCTCTCAGGAGGTCAGGCGCGCCGATACCCCTAACCAGGGGCTTTCAGGTCGCCAGGAACCGCGCCAGCCCCCTGTAAAGCCTATTCGCACGGAACAGGCAGTTACTCGGTTGGCAGGTGGTCGCAGACCGTCGATGTTGCAGCGATGGGGGTCTGGGGTTCTCCCCAGACGGTTTCCGGTTGCGCTCAAGGCGCTGCCGGAACCGTGGAGGATTGTTATCTGATATAGTTTCAGTGCAAAACTAACGTCGAAGTAAAGTTCGTTCTTGTAACCGATTATACCAATCAAAGCCTTTATATCCGGTATTGTCTCTAATTCTGTATTTAATGCTGCTAGTTTTTAAGTTAAAACCTTTTAATTCCTGATAAAAATGTTCTTTATCCTTTTTAATTAAATCTAATTCAGAGTATAGGCCATCTATGATTTTTTTGATCATGTTTATTTCTGCTTGTATTTCTTTTTTCTTTTCATAATCATTGCTTTCTTTTTTATCATTAAATAATTTAGAGCGGTGAGCTTTAAGTTTATTGATAGCATCATAAATAGCGCCCATTGATTTTTTAGCATCATTAAGAAGTTTATATGCTTCATTTGCCACTTTCATACATGAATAATGAAGGTCAACTAACTGATGAAAATCATACATTGATTGAACATATTCGACATGTTGTTCTATATATCTCTTATGTTCTTCGATGCTTTTACATACTGATTCTCGTTGATTTTCCCATCGCTTTTTTTCTTCTCCGGCGCGTTCATCAAGCTCGTTCAAGATATATAAACCAACACCTACAGCAGCAACTCCGAGTATGATATTAAACATAATTATCCTGATGATCCTCTATCAACAACGCATCATTGTAACTAGAATCAATACTACTTAACAAAGATTTGAATTTTTCATATGACTCAGACCGTTGATCACTGAGCATGCCTTTCATAATGATAAGAGTATCGTTCATCGCCTTTTTACTTTCCAACGAAACGTCATTGCTACATATGCTTGAAACAAGCTTTGATATCTCTTTAATTAAGTCTGATTTTGTTATTGATATTTGCTTAAAATCATTTGCAGCAGCTATCAACTTCAACTCATTACTCTTTCTTCTTGTTTCTAGCTCATACATTGCCTTTTTAAAATTAGTATCTATTTTAAGGCGCATCAAACTGGCTTGTTCTTTTATTTTGAGTGACTCAAGCTCAAGTGCTTTACAC
>NZ_JBSGSG010000189.1:0-2192 GCF_053606765.1 Streptomyces sp. NPDC055189 | reverse complement strand
TGAACGTCCTCTACGCGATCCTCCGCGACCGACACGCCTACACACCACGGCCGCCTCTTCATCTCGTGGCTTGACGACAGCATTAGGCAGCCACCTCGCGCTCGCGCTGAGCGGGTGCCGTGCTCGGCGTAAGGAGTGCCGGCGCCTCGGGCGAACGCAGGTGGGCGAGCAACAGTTCCTCCAGGGACGGCTCTTCGACGTCCCAGCCTTCGCCGAGCGGCCCTTCGGGCCGGATCAGCGCGGCCAGGCCACGCCCGGTGGCGCGGGATTCGACGACGGTGTGCGGGGCGAGGTCCTCGACGGGGCGGCGCCCGGTGACCAGGGCGTGGGCCGACACGAGGTCGTCGATGCCGCCGCCGAGCCGGACCTGTCCACCGGAGACGAGGAGCAAGTGGTCGCAAGCGTCGGCCAGTTCGCCGACGATGTGCGAGGACATCACCACGGTGGTGCCGTGCTCGGCGGCCTCCGCCATCAGCGTTCCCATCAGCTGATGCCGGGCGAGCGGGTCGAGGTCGGCCATCGGCTCGTCCAGGAGCAGGAGTTCGGCCCGTTTGCCGAGCGCGAGGGCGAGCGCGACGCGGGTGCGCTGACCGCCGGAGAGGGTGCGCACGCGCAGCTTCGGGTCCAGGCCCCCTTCGCGTACGACACGTTCGGCGATGGCGGTGTCCCAGCGGCCGGGGTTCAGCTCGGCGCCGAGCCGCAGGGTGTCGGCGATGCTGAGCTGCGGGTAGAGCGGCTTGTCCTGGGCGACGTACGCGATGCGCTCGCGTGCGGCGGCCGGGTCGGTGCCGAGCACCGTGAGCGTGCCTCCGGTGGGCCTCAGGAGCCCGGCCGCGAGAGCCAGGAGCGTCGACTTGCCCGCGCCGTTGGGTCCGACGACCGCGCAGATCCGCCCGGCGGGCAGCCGGAAGGAGCAGTCGAGCAGGGCATCGCCCCGCCGCCCGTAACTCATGGCAAGCGCGGCCGCCTCGATGGCGGTGTCGGTCATGCGTGTTCCCCCCTGGTCACGTGCTGCTCTGACTGCTCTGTCTGCTGTGACAGCTGCTCTGACTGCGTGAACTGCTCTTCGAGTACGGCGCTGAACAGCGCCGCGACGTCGTCCCTCTCCAGACCGGAGGCGCGGGCACGGGCGGCCCACTGGCTCAGCTCGCCCCGCAGCGGGGAGTCGGCGGGCGTGGAGCCCAGCGACTTCCGCACGAAGGTGCCGAGCCCGCGGCGGGCCTCGACCAGGCCCTCGCGTTCCAGCTCGCGGTAGGCCTTCAGGACCGTGTTCGGGTTGATGGCCGTCGCCTCGACGACCTCACGGGCCGTGGGCAGCTTGTCGCCCGGTTCCAGCAGGCCGAGGCGCAGGGCCTGCTGGGTCTGCTGGACGATCTGGAGGTAGGTGGCGACGCCGCTGCGCCGGTCGATACGGAACTCGACCATGCCCTTGCACCACCCTTTCACTAATTGAGTAGTGAAAGGGTGGTGCAAGAGGCCAGTTCCGTCAAGAGGGGAGGGGTCTTGTAACGTCTGCCGCTCAGCATTGACGTGAACACGTATGGAAAGTCGGGGGACTTGCCTTGTCCATGCCTCCGCCGCCTCATGGTGGCTACCAGCAGCCTCAGCAGCCCTACGGCCAGCAGCCGTACCAGGGGCAGCCGCAGTATCAGGGCCAGCCGCAGTACCAGGGGCCGCCGCCCCAGTACGGCCAGCAGCCGCAACAGCCTTACGGGCAGCAACAGTTCGCACCGCAGCAGCCCCAGCCGCCGCAGCAGCCCCAGCGCCCGCGCGGTGGCGGTGGCGGCTCGTTCAACCGGCAGTCACCCCTGATGAAGGTGGTGGTCCTGCTCATCGCCGGTGTCATCGCGGGCGTCTGGTGGTACTCCAGCCGCGGCAACACCACGGGCCCCGGCAGCGAGGCCGCCAAGTCGCCCGCGGCCGCCGAGGTCGGTGACTGCGTGCAGAACAAGGGCTCCACGAGCAGCCCGGACATGGAGAAGGTCGACTGCTCGGGCGCCACAGCCGAGTACAAGGTGACGAGCAAGTACGAAGTCGAGTGCGAGCCGGGCGAGTCCCGCTACGAGCAGACCCGGCGCGGCCGGGTGCAGTACAGCATGTGCCTGAAGCCGCTCGACCCGAAGTAGACGTACGGGAGAGCGGTACCAGGAGAGCAGGAACAGGAAGGGCGCGGTGTTCCCCCGGGGGAACAC
>NZ_JBSGSG010000188.1:0-2220 GCF_053606765.1 Streptomyces sp. NPDC055189 | reverse complement strand
GGCGTACGCTTATGGGTGCCTTTCCGCAGCTTGGAACGCGGATGGAGAAGAGGAGCAACGCGATCTAGCTATCGCGGCCGCGATCAAGCAGGTGCGACAGACGTCATACTAGATATCAAGCGACTTCTCCTATCCCCTGGGAACACATCAATCTTACCGGAGAATATCGTTGGCCAAAGCCTTAGCGTAGGATTTCGCCCTCTCCCGCAAACGACCCCTTCTTGGGGTTTATCACGGGCCGGCATCCGTCAGCCCAGCGTCGGTCCTTTGTAGGTTTTCTGCGGCTGGCGCTCCAGCTCCAGTGTTTTCTGATACTCATTCTCCCCCTGCCGGAACTCGGTGGCATTCAGTTCCCGGACAAGCGGCGCAGCTGCTCGCTTAAACCCAGCACCTGCGTGCTCAAGTCCGACACGCGCTCGTTCAGCACCGCGTTCTCCCGTTGCATAAGCCCAGACATCTTCTGCCATTCCGCGAAGGCGCTCTCCCATTCGTCCAGCCTTTGCGAGTAGTCCTGATGTAGCTGCTCTAATGCGGTCAGCAACTGCTTTTCCAGCTCTGTCATTTTCCGCTACTCCTGTTTCAGGCGGATCCAGGTCGTCCCGTCGTAGGGGATGGCTTCGGCTTGCATCCCCGGCGGCAGGATAAGGAACCTCCGGCCGTCGCTGCTCTCCTGATAGCGCACTCCCCACGTCCGGGCAGTCATTTTCGCCAGGGTATCTTCCTGCTGACGAAGATGTGTGTAATTGTCGGTTATCTGCTGCCCCTGCCACCACAGAATGCTCCCGCTCGTGGCGATCAGCAGCGCTGACACCATCAGGATGGTGAGCCATGCCCTCCCGGCTGTCAGCAGCACGCTCCGCCGGTTTTTCTCCATCGCCTCGCTCATACTCTGTTCGTGGGCGCTGATGGCGTCGCTGATTCTCCTCGCGCTTGCGCTCAGTTCCGCTCTGACAGACTGCTCGTGCTCGCTGAATGCGGCTTTCAGCATCTCGCCGGTACTCTGCTGCTGCGCTTTCGATTTCTGCTCCAAGTCCTTCGCCAGCGTTAAAAGACTGCTCATAGATGGCTCCCTTCAGTCGGATGTTTCGCCCCCCGTCCGGGTCGGCAATGCTGATGCTGCTTTTCGTGCTGCGCACCACCTCAAAACCTGCGCTTTCCAGCGCCTCAGTGACGTCCTGACGGGTTTTCAGCTCCCCGGATGAGGCAAGGGCAAGCAGGCCGCGCGTAATCGCCTGGGCAGCTTCCTGCTTCGCTTCCGGCAGCGCGGACGGCGTGACCAGCGCCCGCCGGTTTTCCGGCGCGTTCGGGTCGTGCAGCCCCAGCCGGCCGTTGACCACCGTCTGCCAGGCATCGATGCGCGGCCGGTCGGCGCGGTCGTAGTACGGCTGGAGCCGCCTGCCGGTCAGCAGCTCGGTATTGGGGATCAGAAAGTTCAGCTCCAGACGCCCCTTGTCCGCGTGCTCCACCCACAGAATGCTGTACTGATCTTTATCGAGGCCGGGCATCAGAACACGCTCGAAGCTGGCCATCAGTTTTTCCCGCTGGCCGGGAGGCAGATCTGCCTCCGCAAACGACAGTACGCCGGAGGTGTATTTCTTCACGTAAGGCGACACATCAATCAGCTCCCGGACTTCTTCCGGCTTGCCCTGCAGGACGGTGGCGCCTTCACGCTGCCGGTCTTTACCCAGCAAATAGTCCACCGGCCCGGCGCCACCGCCGCGACCGCGCGGATGAAATTTAATGATCATCGTCCGTTCCTTTCTCAAGAACGGCGTGCCGCAGCTGCTCAAGGCCGGCATCGATTGCCATCAGCGCCGCCACAATCTGCACCCTGTCATGGCCGGTACCGCCGCCGGCGTTAACGCGGCGGGCTATCTGGTTCAGGTTGTTGCCCATGCCGGCAAGCTGGCGCAGCAGCGCCGGCGAGATCGAGGGTAGCTTTCCGGTACGCGCAGGCTTTTCATCAAGACAGGTCTGCCGCATCCACGCCGCCAGCTGCCTGCCGTCACAGCGTTCGAGCAGCCGCCGGTGCTCGTCCTCCGTCACCCACATGGTGAGCATCTTGTTCCGTTTCTCTGACAAACCGGTCTCCTGATAACGCCGGGACGGGCGGGAAAGCCTTTCCCGGTCGGCGCGGGGTTGGACAAGCCGCAGGCGCGTCAGGCTTTTGGCGGGTTTCGGGGCGCAGCCCTGAACCAGTCACGTAGCGCTAGCGGAGTG
>NZ_JBSGSG010000187.1:0-2226 GCF_053606765.1 Streptomyces sp. NPDC055189 | reverse complement strand
GGCCGCCGCCTCCCACGGGAGGCAGCGGCCCTCGCTGCTGTGCCAGACCTGACGGCCGGTCGGCCGAGTCGGCCTAGATGTCGAAGTACAGCTCGAACTCGTGCGGGTGCGGACGAAGCTGGATCGGGGCGATCTCGTTCGTGCGCTTGTAGTCGATCCACGTCTCGATCAGGTCGGGGGTGAAGACACCGCCGGCCAGGAGGTACTCGTGGTCCGCCTCCAGGGCGTCCAGGACCGCCGGGAGAGAGGTCGGGACCTGGGCGACGCCCGCGTGCTCCTCGGGGGCGAGCTCGTAGAGGTCCTTGTCGATCGGCTCCGGCGGCTCGATCTTGTTCTTGACGCCGTCGAGGCCGGCCATCAGGAGCGCCGAGAACGCCAGGTACGGGTTCGAGGACGGGTCCGGCGCGCGGAACTCGACGCGCTTGGCCTTCGGGTTCGAGCCCGTGATCGGGATACGCATGGCGGCCGAGCGGTTGCGCTGCGAGTAGACCATGTTGACGGGGGCCTCGAAGCCCGGGACCAGGCGGTGGTACGAGTTCACCGTCGGGTTCGTGAAGGCGAGCAGCGAGGGGGCGTGCTTGAGGATGCCGCCGATGTAGTAGCGGGCGGTGTCCGAGAGACCGGCGTAGCCCTGCTCGTCGTAGAACAGCGGGTCGCCGTTGGCCCACAGCGACTGGTGGACGTGCATGCCCGAGCCGTTGTCACCGAAGATCGGCTTCGGCATGAAGGTCGCGGTCTTCTCGTTGCGCCAGGCGACGTTCTTCACGATGTACTTGAAGAGCATCAGGTCGTCGGCCGCGGCGAGCAGCGTGTTGAACTTGTAGTTGATCTCCGCCTGTCCTGCCGTGCCGACCTCGTGGTGCTGGCGCTCGACCTGGAGGCCGTTCTTGTCCAGCTCCAGGGAGATCTCGGCACGCAGGTCGGCGAAGTGGTCCACCGGCGGGGCCGGGAAGTAGCCGCCCTTGTAGCGGACCTTGTAGCCGCGGTTGTTCTCGACCGCACCGGTGTTCCAGGCGCCGGCCTCGGAGTCGATGTGGTAGAAGCTCTCGTTCGCCGACGTCTGGAAGCGGACGTTGTCGAAGACGTAGAACTCGGCCTCGGGACCGAAGTACGCGGTGTCCGCGATGCCGGTCGACGCGAGGTAGGCCTCGGCCTTCTTGGCGATGTTGCGCGGGTCACGGCTGTACTGCTCGCCCGTGATCGGGTCGTGGATGAAGAAGTTGATGTTGATGGTCTTGTCGCGGCGGAAGGGATCGACCCGGGCGGTCGACAGGTCCGCGCGCAGCGCCATGTCGGACTCGTGGATGGCCTGGAAGCCGCGGATCGACGATCCGTCGAACGCCAGCTCCTCGTTCGGGTCGAACGCCGCTGCCGGGATCGTGAAGTGCTGCATCACTCCGGGCAGGTCGCAGAACCGGACATCTACGAACTTCACGTCCTCGTCCGCGATGAACTTCTTTGCGTCGTCGGCGTTCTGGAACATCCAACTCCTCCTACTCCCGACCCCCAGGCGGGGACGGGGTTGCAGCTCGTGGTGCGGCCAGTGCGGTGGCACACGCTGGGACCCGACCATAGGGACGGGGGATTTCTCAAGCATGACCCATTTGTTTCGCCGAAGTTAACCGCGGCGGGTTCGGGCCAGGTGTCATTCGCCCTACCCCGACCGTCCTCGTACGAAAACGGGCGCAGTACCTTGGACGGGTGGACAACAGGCAAGTAATCGGATCGTGGCTGTCCGGCCCTCGTGCGGCGGCAGAGGACGCGGGCGTCGACTTCGGATACCGGGGAGAGCAGCTCGGTCTGCCGAAGGACGGGCCGGGCTCGATCGCGAGGCCCGGACGGCGCATGGGCGCCCTCGCCGTGGACTGGGCCCTGTGCATGCTCATCGCATACGGCCTGTTCGCTCGCGGTGACATGCAGGCGATGGGCAACTGGGCGCTCGGCATCTTCTTCGTCATGTCCGTCCTGACGGTCGGCACGGTCGGCTGCACTCCCGGCAAGGCCCTCTTCCGGCTGCGCGTCGTCGCCGAGGGCGGCGGCCGCCTCGGCATCGTCCGGGTCCTCCTGCGCAGCGTGCTGCTCTGCGTGGGCATCCCGGCCCTGATCTGGGACCGCGACGGCCGCGGCCTGCACGAGCGCCTCGCCCGCGCCGTCCAGGTGCGGATCTGACCTCGCGGAGAACCCACGCCCGTACGGCGAAGGCCCCGGAACCGATCGGTTCCGGGG
>NZ_JBSGSG010000186.1:0-2263 GCF_053606765.1 Streptomyces sp. NPDC055189 | reverse complement strand
TACGGCGTCAAGCGGCTGTGCAGCATCCTCGGCATCAGCCGCTCGAGCTTCTACTACTGGCGCCGGACAGCCGCCGACCGGGCCGCCCGGCAGGCCGGGGTAGCCGATCATCACCCCGGCCGGGCGGGGGGCCTGCGGGTCGGCGAGGTAGGCGCGGGCACCGCCGAAACCGCCGGTGTGCTCATCCACGTCCAGCAGCACGGCGAGTCCTCCGCGCAGGCTCCCGGCACGGGGCGCGAGGTCGGCGGCGATGTGGCAGAACATCGCCGCGGCGAGTTTGGAATCCGCGGCCCCGCGCCCCTGCAGCCAGCCGTCCACCACGTCCCCGGAGGCGGGCGGGAAGGACCAGGCACCCTCGTCACCGTACGGGGCGGTGTCCAGGCACGCGTCCAGCGTCCACCAGGCGCCCGGGCGGCCTCCGCGGATCTCCACCAGCAGCCCGACCAACTCACCTGCCCCACCGCGTAGATGACGGTGCGGAAGGCCGTGCGCGGCGAGCCAGTCCTCCAGGACACCCAGGACAGACCCGTAGTCGTCGATTCCGCCTCTGCTCGGTCGCTTGACCAGCGCCTGGGCGAGCTCCACCACAGAGGCCGTACGGGCCTGGGCCTGCTGCTGAAGGTCCTCGCTCACAGTTCTCCCCACCACGTCAGTTGTGCCGAACCGGCAGCGCGCGGACGGCCTCGATCGTCTCCACCAGCCGTGCGGACGCGCACGCCTCCCGCCCATGGTGGACCAAACCCACCGCTGCCTCGCGACTGAGTAAAACGCCGCAGTCGAATCCTTCCGCCCCGTGGAATGACGGCAGCGGCACCACCGCGGCCGTCTCCGAGGCGACGAAGAAGCGCTCCAGTGCCCCGGCGGGCTCCACCACCCCGATGTGCAGCGTCTTGATGCCGTTACGGCGCGCGGCCGGATCGCGCAGCTCCAGCAGACGCGCCAGATGGTCGGCGAGCGCCCGATGCCGCGGCGGCCCGTAGAGCACGCGGTAATGCACGAGATCAGGATGCTGGGCCACGGCCGTCTCGATCGCCGCGAGATAAGCCTTCTCCCGCGACCGGCTCCCGGTGACCACCAGCTGTTCACGCGCTCCCGCGACGACGCCGACCATCGCCTCGACCAAGTCTGTCCAGCGGGTGAGGACTTCGACGACCACCGCGGTGCCAGACGTCTCCAGCACGCTGGTGGCCGCGCCGTCCTGGTGTGCGAACAAGACCTCCGGGCGTTCGCGGTACAGCTGGCACAAACCGGCGCGGTTCCGCTTGCCCGTACGGCGCCGCCCCGACTCCCACGCACTCATCAAACTGGCGTCCGTCGCCCCGCCGGTGATCGCGTTCAGCTCGTCGGCGGCCTCCTCCAGCGTCATGTTCCGCGCACCTCTGGCCCGCCTGAGCGCTGAGTCGCTGCTGCCCGCGATCACGAACACCGCCCTCTTCCCGATCCGTCGCTGCGCATGAATTCATCCCTGAACGGGGCCGTTCAGCAGCTCGCAGGCCCTCCGCTTTACGTGTGATCTCACCTTGAAGTGTCCGGTCATGGAGGAGAGACCAGGACCGGAAGGAGCATGATGTTCGGACTGGTGCAGTCGTTCCGAGGAGCCAGCTGCTCTTCTGCTCCTCCCGGTTGGCATTTGCGAGGCCCAGCATGGAATCTGGCCAGCGTAGGTGGCCATCGTCTCTCTCACGTCGCGGATCTCGGAGGCAGGCTTCGCGGTCAGTCACGGCGTCGGCCTGTCTTGCCGGTGGAGAAGACTGCCTGCCGGCGCCCCGGACGTGGACTTCGAGCGGAACACCCCCACGGACGCGGGGGTGTTCCGGAGAACCGCACCACCGCCACGACCAGCAAGTCGTGCTCCCCGCCGACGCGGGGGTGTTCCGCTCACCGACGTGGTGTACGACGTCGAGACCGCGTGCTCCCCGCCGCGCCGGGTGTTGAGGGAGGTGCGGCGGTGAGCGGTGAGGGTGCGCGGCACTGCCTGCTCTGCGATCAGCCGTTACCGCGGGGGAGAAGACCGCGGTCGTCGTGGAGGTCTCGGTCTCTGCGGGCGGGGCTGCTTTCACGGTGCATGAGGCGTGTGCGGCGCGTACGTCGGTGCCGCGTCAGCGCCGGCGCCGGTAGGCCCTCGCGCGTGGTCCTGTCGGATGGGCCGCGTGCGGGAAGTGACAGCCCGCCCGGCCGGGGTAGACGGCTGACCGGCCCGCCCATCGGCGCGGCCAGAACCCCGGAGAGGACACGATCAGCGTGAGCGACGCCGAGCACCGGA
>NZ_JBSGSG010000185.1:0-2306 GCF_053606765.1 Streptomyces sp. NPDC055189 | reverse complement strand
GGCATTGGGGTGCGGCCGACCGGCGCCTTCCCAGACCTGGACCCAGACGCGAACCCAGAGCGAGACGGGCGGCACCCCCCGCGGGATGCCGCCCGTCTCGGCTGATCAGCGGGTCATCGCAGGGCGTCGGCCGAAAGGAGTGAGTCGTCGGCGGGGCGGGCGCCGGGCAGTTGATGGCTCGCGGCCACCAGGGCGGCGTCGATGTCGCTGGTGCCGGTGGCCAGGCACAGGCTGTAGGCGACGTCCTCGTACTCCTGGCGGCTTTCGGGGCTTCCCCGGTCGGCCCGCAGGACGGCCAGGGCCTTGTAACGCTCCATCAGGTCGTCCAGGACCACGGGGTGAGCCAGCAGCATGAGAATCCTTTCAGGTCGTGCTCAGGTCGTGCGATGCGACCATCGCTTCGCCCGTGTGCCCCTGGCAACGAAGATCAATCCGCGGTGAGACGACGCTCACGCCGGCTCGCTCAGGACGCCACCGGCGCCGCGGTGTGGGCCGTGGCCGCCTCGCGCAGAGCGTGCAGTGCGGCCGCCACCAGAGGATGGGCCGCGCTGCCGCGCCGCACGGCGGTCAGGAACCGGCGCGTGGGAACCGGCGTGCCCCGCAGCGGGACCCGGACGACCGCGTGCCGGGGGAGCGGCACGACCCTCGGCATGAGACAGACGCCGAAGCCCTCGGCGACGAGGGAGGAGACGGCGTACCACTCCTTGACCTGATGGGTGATGCGGGGCGTGAAGCCGGCCGCCGTGCACGCGGCCGTCACCAGCGGGTAGGTGTCGTTGTTCGCCGTCTTCACGATCCACGACTGCGCGGCGGCTTCCGAGAGTTCGACCCCCTCGGGCCGGGCGAGCCGGTGTCCCTCGGGGACCAGCAGGTCCTGGCGGTCGGTCAGGAGCGGCGTCTGCTCGAAGCGGGCGTCCGTGACGGGCGGCGCTTCAGGGCCGGGCAGTACCAGGGCCAGGTCCGTCTCGTCCGCGAGCAGCATCCGGTAGCACTCGGTGCTCTCCTCCTCGACGAGCAGCGATTCCACCTGCGGGTGCGTCTCGCGCAGCCGGGCGGCGGCCGGAGCACCGAGCGCGGCAAGCGCCGATGACACCCCGCAGATCCGCAGCGTGCCCGCGGTGCCCGACCCCTGCAGGGCAAGCTCCGCCCGGGCCGCCTCCCACTGCACCCGCAGCGCGTCCGCGTGCCGGAGCACGACCTGCGCGGCCGGTGTCAGGCGCACGCGCCGCCCCTCGGGCCGCAGCAGCTCCACCCCCAGATCACGTGCCAGCAGCCGCAGTTGCTGGGAGACGGCCGAGGGAGTCAGATGCAGTGCCCCGGCGGTCGCGGTGACCGTGCCGTGCTCGGCGAGCGCCTGCAGGACGTGCAGCCGGTGGTCAATCATGAAGGCGAGCCTAAACGGTTAGCCGCGTTTTCTTTTGCTGGACGTGCACGATCGCGGTACGGAGCCTGGACGCATGACGAAGCTTCTGGCCGCCGGGCTTTCCGCTGCCGTGATACCCGCTCCGGCGCTGATGCTCGGCAGCGTGCTGAGCCTGCAGTTCGGGCAGGCCCTGGGCAAGCAGCTCGCAGGCGCGGTCGGCGCGCCGGGAGCCGTGACCCTGCGCCTGTGTCTTGCCGCGGTGCTTCTGCTGCTCCTCCACCGGCCCTCGCTGCCGCGCACCCGTAAGGACGCGGCGCTGGTCCTGGCCTTCGGGACGGCCATCGCCGGGATGAACCTGATCTATCCCGCACTGCTCCTGCTGCCCCTCGGCCTTGCCAGCGCCCTGCAGCTCCTGGGGCCGATCATGCTGGCCGTGCTGACCTCGCGGCGCAGGCGTGACGTGGGCTGTGCGGCTCTTGCCGGATGCGGGGTGTGGCTCTTCCACGTGCCCCACGGCTCCGGTTCCTCGCTGCCGGGAGTGCTGCTCGCCCTGGCCGCGGGTGCGGCCATGGCCCTCTACCTGCTGCTGAGCAAGAAGGCGGGGGCCCGGAGCACGGGTGGCGGCCCGCTGGCACTGGCGGTGACCTGGGCGGCGGTACTGACGCTCCCGCTGGGTCTGGCGGGCCCGGGTACCGGGCTCCTCACTCCGCGGGTTCTGCTGCTCGGGACCGCCCTTGCCGTGCTGTCGGCGGTCATTCCCTACTCCCTGGAGCTGGCGGCCCTCAGGAGGCTGCCGGTACGGACGGTGAGCGTCCTGACCAGCCTGGAACCCGCGAGCGCGGGCCTTGCGGGCGTACTGGTCCTGGGCGAGGACCTGGGTCCGGTGCAGTGGGCGGCCCTGGTGTGCGTCGGCGCGGCGAGCGCCGGGGTGGTGGCCCCGCGC
>NZ_JBSGSG010000184.1:0-2571 GCF_053606765.1 Streptomyces sp. NPDC055189 | reverse complement strand
CGTTCCGCAAGGCGGAACGGGTGGGCACAGCCCCCAGCGCCGGGTGCAAGTGAACAGGGCAGCACTCCAAGAGGCCTGACAGTAGGCGCAGCCAAAGCCGCAGCCCTGCTGGAGCGACAACTCACCCTCGCCCGCACGCGGGCCCACTCCGCCGCGCTGCAAGCGTTCGGCTCCTCCCGCTTCCACGCGGTGGCGGACAACGTGGCAGTACTGGCCAGCGAGGTCCCGCTGATCCAGGCGGCGGAGGACCTGAAGCCCCTGGCGGCCAGGGCCGAGGAGGAGCTGGCGGACGCCGTCGCCGCGCTCCCCCTGGGCCAGGCGGGCCACCCGTACAACGCGGAAGCCCTGACACACGGCCTCGCCGCCGGCACGGACGCCGCGCCCGAGCCCCAGGACGCCCCCTGGCTGAAGACCCGCGCCCTCCTGCGCCTGCACAGGTACGCCCTGGAGGTCCTGACCGGAAGGCCGGGCGACGACCTCCGCCTGGCCGACGCGAGCCACGCCCTCGACCGCCACCGCGACGCCGCGGACGCCGCATCGGCCGCGGCTTCGGCCGCCCGCACCCCCCGCATCGCCCCGGCGACGGCGTACGCGCTCGGCGTCCTGCACGCCGACCAGCGCCACGAGGTAGAGGCGGCCCGCTTCACCTTCCACCAGGCCTGGCTCCGCGAGACGGAAGCGGTGAGCACTCCGTGACGTACGACGTGACGCACACCGACGGCGAAGTCGTCCGGGCCGCGGGCTGCGTCCTGTGGCGCCACTCCCCGTACGACGGGGAGCTGGAGATCTGCCTGGTCCACCGGCCGAAGTACGACGACTGGTCGCACCCCAAGGGCAAGCTGAAGCGCGCCGAGACCCCGCTGGCCGGCGCCCTGCGCGAGGTCGAGGAGGAGACGGGCCACCGCTGCACCCCCGGCGCCCGCCTCCCCACGGTCCGCTACGCGGCCCAGGGCCGCCCCAAAGAGGTGCACTACTGGGCGGCGGAGGTGGCCGACGGCCACTTCACGCCCAACAACGAGGTCGACCGCATCCTCTGGCTCTCGCCGACGGCGGCCCGCAACCGCCTCACGCAACCCCGTGACCAGCAGCTCGTCGACGCCCTTCTCGGGATCCTCAACCCGGCGTAATTGATCCGCTACTTTCCGTGGCGGAACACCTAACCAGGCCGACCGCCGAGGTTCACCCGCCGTTCACTCATGCCCATCGGCCGCTTCACCTGCCCTGCCTAATTTCAGCCTTACAAGACGAAGTAGGACCGTAAGACCGCAGGACAGCAAGGCAGTAAGCCCGCAGCACATGCACGACGTAGACCTCGCACGCCGCCAGCAGAGAGCCGGCGGCTCCCGGAAGGAAGACCCGAAAGTGAAGCTTCAGCGCAAGAACCGGCTCCGCGCCCTCTCCCTCGGCGCCATCGCCGTCTCCGGCGCCCTGGCCCTCACGGCGTGCGGCTCCGACGACACGAGCGGCGGCAGCGGTGGCAGCGGCGAGAAGACGAACGCCAACGCCAACATCAAGTGCGACGACGCGAAGGGCCAGCTCCTGGCCTCCGGCTCGTCCGCGCAGAAGAACGCGATGGACGGCTGGGTCAAGGAATTCGCGGCTTCCTGCAAGGACGTCCAGATCAACTACAAGCCCGACGGATCGGGCGCCGGCGTCACCGCGTTCCTCCAGGGCCAGACGGCGTTCGCCGGTTCCGACTCGGCGCTGAAGCCCGACGAGATCGAGAAGTCGAAGAAGGTCTGCAAGGACAGCCAGGCCATCGACCTGCCGATGGTCGGCGGCCCGATCGCCGTCGCGTTCAACGTCCCCGGCGTGGACAACCTCACGCTCGACGCCAAGACGATGGCCGACATCTTCAACGACAAGATCAAGACCTGGGACGACAAGGCGATCGAGAAGCTGAACCCCGACGCGAAGCTCCCGGGCACCAAGATCCAGGCCTTCCACCGCTCGGACGAGTCCGGCACCACGGACAACTTCACCAAGTACCTGAAGGCCGCGGCCCCGTCCGCCTGGCCCTACGAGCCCGGCAAGACCTGGGAGGCCAAGGGCGGCCAGTCCGCGTCCGGCTCCTCCGGCGTGGCCCAGCAGGTGAAGCAGACCGAGGGCGCCATCACGTACATGGAGCTGTCCTACGCGGGTGACGGCGTCAAGACCGTCGACCTGGACACGGGCGCCAAGGAGCCGGTCAAGGCCACCGTCGAGAACGCCTCCAAGGCGATCGCCGAGGCCAAGGTCGTCGGCAAGGGCAAGGACCTCGCCCTCGACCTGGCGTACGACACCAAGGCCGAAGGCGCCTACCCGATCACCCTCGTGACGTACGAGATCGCGTGCGAGAAGGGCAACAAGGCCGAGACCCTCGACGCCACCAAGTCCTTCCTCACCTACATCTCCAGCGAGGACGGCCAGAAGACCCTCTCCGACAAGGGCTACGCGCCGATCCCCGCCGAGATCGCCACGAAGGTCCGCGAGACCGTCGCGGGCCTGAGCTGACCCAGCGTGCGGGGGGGGGCCCCCCCGGGGCCCCCCCCCGCCGGCGGGGGACCGCCGGCCGGTCGTGGCGGGCCCCAG
>NZ_JBSGSG010000183.1:0-2584 GCF_053606765.1 Streptomyces sp. NPDC055189 | reverse complement strand
CAACCTTTTTAGGTTAAGTTAGTAAGGGCGCACGGTGAATGCCTTGGCACTAGGAGCCGATGAAGGACGGGACTAACACCGATATGCTTCGGGGAGCTGTAAGCAAGCTTTGATCCGGAGATTTCCGAATGGGGAAACCCACCACTCGTAATGGAGTGGTATCCATATCTGAATTCATAGGATATGAGAAGGCAGACCCGGGGAACTGAAACATCTAAGTACCCGGAGGAAGAGAAAGCAAATGCGATTTCCTGAGTAGCGGCGAGCGAAACGGAATTAGCCCAAACCAAGAGGCTTGCCTCTTGGGGTTGTAGGACACTCTGTACGGAGTTACAAAGGAACGAAGTAAATGAAGAGGTCTGGAAAGGCCCGCCATAGGAGGTAACAGCCCTGTAGTCAAAACTTCGTTCCCTCCTGAGTGGATCCTGAGTACGGCGGAACACGTGAAATTCCGTCGGAAGCTGGGAGGACCATCTCCCAAGGCTAAATACTCCCTAGTGACCGATAGTGAACCAGTACCGTGAGGGAAAGGTGAAAAGCACCCCGGAAGGGGAGTGAAAGAGATCCTGAAACCGTGTGCCTACAAGTAGTCAGAGCCCGTTAACGGGTGATGGCGTGCCTTTTGTAGAATGAACCGGCGAGTTACGATCCCGTGCAAGGTTAAGCAGAAGATGCGGAGCCGCAGCGAAAGCGAGTCTGAATAGGGCGAATTGAGTACGTGGTCGTAGACCCGAAACCAGGTGATCTACCCATGTCCAGGGTGAAGTTCAGGTAACACTGAATGGAGGCCCGAACCCACGCACGTTGAAAAGTGCGGGGATGAGGTGTGGGTAGCGGAGAAATTCCAATCGAACCTGGAGATAGCTGGTTCTCTCCGAAATAGCTTTAGGGCTAGCCTCAAGGTAAGAGTCTTGGAGGTAGAGCACTGATTGGACTAGGGGCCCCTACCGGGTTACCGAATTCAGTCAAACTCCGAATGCCAATGACTTATCCTTGGGAGTCAGACTGCGAGTGATAAGATCCGTAGTCGAAAGGGAAACAGCCCAGACCACCAGCTAAGGTCCCAAAGTATACGTTAAGTGGAAAAGGATGTGGAGTTGCTTAGACAACCAGGATGTTGGCTTAGAAGCAGCCACCATTTAAAGAGTGCGTAATAGCTCACTGGTCGAGTGACTCTGCGCCGAAAATGTACCGGGGCTAAACGTATCACCGAAGCTGCGGACTGTTCTTCGAACAGTGGTAGGAGAGCGTTCTAAGGGCTGTGAAGCCAGACCGGAAGGACTGGTGGAGCGCTTAGAAGTGAGAATGCCGGTATGAGTAGCGAAAGAGGGGTGAGAATCCCCTCCACCGAATGCCTAAGGTTTCCTGAGGAAGGCTCGTCCGCTCAGGGTTAGTCGGGACCTAAGCCGAGGCCGAAAGGCGTAGGCGATGGACAACAGGTTGATATTCCTGTACCACCTCTTCACCGTTTGAGCAATGGGGGGACGCAGGAGGATAGGGTAAGCGCGCTGTTGGATATGCGCGTCCAAGCAGTTAGGCTGGGAAATAGGCAAATCCGTTTCCCATAAGGCTGAGCTGTGATGGCGAGCGAAATATAGTAGCGAAGTTCCTGATTCCACACTGCCAAGAAAAGCCTCTAGCGAGGTGAGAGGTGCCCGTACCGCAAACCGACACAGGTAGGCGAGGAGAGAATCCTAAGGTGATCGAGAGAACTCTCGTTAAGGAACTCGGCAAAATGACCCCGTAACTTCGGGAGAAGGGGTGCTCTGTTAGGGTGCAAGCCCGAGAGAGCCGCAGTGAATAGGCCCAGGCGACTGTTTAGCAAAAACACAGGTCTCTGCGAAGCCGTAAGGCGAAGTATAGGGGCTGACGCCTGCCCGGTGCTGGAAGGTTAAGAGGAGCGCTTAGCGTAAGCGAAGGTGCGAATTGAAGCCCCAGTAAACGGCGGCCGTAACTATAACGGTCCTAAGGTAGCGAAATTCCTTGTCGGGTAAGTTCCGACCCGCACGAAAGGCGCAACGATCTGGGCACTGTCTCAACGAGAGACTCGGTGAAATTATAGTACCTGTGAAGATGCAGGTTACCCGCGACAGGACGGAAAGACCCCGTGGAGCTTTACTGCAGCCTGATATTGAATTTTGGTACAGCTTGTACAGGATAGGTAGGAGCCTTGGAAACCGGAGCGCCAGCTTCGGTGGAGGCATCGGTGGGATACTACCCTGGCTGTATTGACCTTCTAACCCGCCGCCCTTATCGGGCGGGGAGACAGTGTCAGGTGGGCAGTTTGACTGGGGCGGTCGCCTCCTAAAAGGTAACGGAGGCGCCCAAAGGTTCCCTCAGAATGGTTGGAAATCATTCGCAGAGTGTAAAGGCACAAGGGAGCTTGACTGCGAGACCTACAAGTCGAGCAGGGACGAAAGTCGGGCTTAGTGATCCGGTGGTTCCGCATGGAAGGGCCATCGCTCAACGGATAAAAGCTACCCCGGGGATAACAGGCTTATCTCCCCCAAGAGTCCACATCGACGGGGAGGTTTGGCACCTCGATGTCGGCTCATCGCATCCTGGGGCTGGAGTCGGTCCCAAG
>NZ_JBSGSG010000182.1:0-3010 GCF_053606765.1 Streptomyces sp. NPDC055189 | reverse complement strand
CCACAGCGAGGTAGTGCGCATTGGAACAATGCGCGGTCAGCCGTCGTGCTCCTGGTCGTCGTCGGCGTCGCCGATGACCCGGCCGGTGCCGCCGCAGGGGAAGCACTGGCCGCCGTGGATGGCGGCGTACTCCTCGCGGTGGCCGGTGCCGCCGCACGGCTCGCACGGCACCAGGCCGTGCCCGGCCTCGGCCAGCCGGTCCCACTCCGCCCTCTCGGCCGCCCGCTGCCGGGCCTTGGCGGCCATCACCTCCGCCAGGGACTCCACCCACTCCGCGGCTCCGGCCTCGTCCACGACCCGCGCGTGGTCCGCCCGGCCACCCGCGTCGGCCACCAGGCCGGCCACCTCTGCCTCGAGGCTGGCGGCCACCAGCTCGGCCACGGCGAAGTCGCTCCCAGCCTCGGCCACCTGGCCGTGCGCCTCCGAGGTCAGGACCACACCGCCGAGCAGGCGGCGGTGCATCTCTTGGTAGCGGTACGCCTCCAGCTCGCCCGCCAGGTCGGTGTGCCGGGCGAGGCCCCGGGTCATCTCGAACGCCCGCCGGCCCCGGGTCGCGGCCTCGTACTCCAGCGACCACGCACGGCACTGCTCGGCCGTCCCGTACCCCGGGGCGTCGGCCTCGGCCAGGCCGTCGCGCTCGATCGCCCACAGCCGGTCAAGGAACTGAAAGGCGGTCATCGACCGGGTGCCCTTGGCGCCCTTGGCCGTCGAGTGGGCGACTTCGGCCGCCGCGCCCTTGGCCGCGTCCACGTCGGCCTGGACCGACTTGGCCGTCTCCCCGCCCACCTTGGTCAGGTACTCGATCAGCGCCTTGTCATCGGGCGACCGGATCACGTCGATGCGCACACCGTGGCCCTTGCCGCCGCACTTGCAGTTGGCCCGCTCACACTCGGTCGACGTCTCGTACGTCGGGTCGATCGACCGCAGAGCCCCCGCCCAGAAGCCGTGCATCCACTCCTCGAACGCCTCCAGGTCCTCGGCGGGCGGCTCGAACGTGCAGCTCCGGCCCTCGCCCGGCTCGAAGTACCCGTTGCCGTCCTCATCCGTGTAGATCAGCTGGCCGTTGGCCGGGGTGCCCTCCAACTGGCCACCGAGGAACACCAGCAGGTTCAGGTGCGGGTGCCACCCGCCCGCCTGCGAGCGGGTGATCTCCGGGTTACGCGCCATGCCGATGTAGCCGACCGCCGGGGCCACGTGGCGCCGGAAGCTCTGCGATGTCAGGAGCCGCTGGTAGGCGCCCGGGACCCTCGGCGTGACCTCCCCCGTCGTCTCGTCCACGCGCTGCCGCGTCCCCCACAGGGCACAGACCAGGTCGTCCAGTGCGTCCGCACGGGTGTGCCGGGTGGTCAGCACCACGGCCGCCAGAGTCCCCCCACGGGCCAGCCACCGCAGAGCGGCCGTGGTCAGCTCGTGGGTGTCCTCGGCGCGCTTGGCGCTCTCGCACACCGCGCACGCCCAGATCGACTCGCAGAGCTGGACCCCGCGGCCGGACGCCTTCCCGTCCTCGGTGCGGGCCGTCAGCGTGCCCAGCTCCGGCGCCACGGCGCGGCGCGCGCACTTCCGGCACCGGTCGATCGCGGTGATCTCCTGCATGATCCGGCGGCGCCGCCACCGCCGCAGAGCCGGGGTGACGACCGTGACCGGACCCCCCTCGGTGGCCCCATCGACCGCACCGCTCTGACCTGCGGTTTCGGCGATCTGACAACTCTGTTCGTCAGTTACCAAGAAGCGGACACCTCGGGAGGTGTCTTTCTGCAGGTCAGACCCCGTTTTCGGGGGTCGAACCGCGTCCGCCTCGGAAGCGCGCTTCCGGCAGTTCGGGGAGCAGTACGTTTGGCCCGGTGTGCGGGGGTTTGGGGTGAACTTCTTCGAGCAGCCGCTACGGCGGCATGTGCGGCGGGCGGGCCGCTGTGGCGAAGGAGGCGCTTCGCTCCGTACTCTGGTCACAGCAACGTTTCCGTTCGGTGGTTTGGCACCTGCGGAGGCGGGCGGCCCGGGAGGTGAGATGCCCGGGCCGTTGCCATTTCTGAGGGGTGATCATCCCTTACGAGCGAGACGCCCCGCCGGATCACCGGCGGGGCATCGTCGTGTCGGTCAGATCGTGGTGATTCCTCCCTCGTCCCCGGCGGGGCGGGGCTGGACGCTGATGCGGACCGTGCCATCGAGGCGGGGCTCCATCGCCACGGCGTGGAACGCGCCGTCCAGGCCGCCGAGCGCGTCCTTCTGGAAAGCGCCGGCGGGCAGGTCGAGCGAGCCGCCGTGGTGCATGAGGATCGCGATCAGCATCGCGTGAGACATGTCGGCCGGGGTCGCCATCACGCCTCCTCGCGGGCCGAGCGGATGACCATCAGGGCCGCCTGCGGGAGGTCGGCCACGGCGTCGAAGTGCGCGAGGGTGACGCCGTGGCTGCGAGCGGCCTCCAGCAGGTCCCGCAGGAGAGCGGCTGCGTCTGCCTTCTCGGCCGGGGTGGCGGCCGGTCCGCCGAGCCGCGCGGCGGACGCGGTGATACGGGCGGGCACATCGTCAAGCTGGGTCTCGTGCATGGTTCCTCCTGGTGGTGGCGGCGCCCCGCCGGGTGAGGGTGGATCAGGCGGACGTGAGTCAGTCTGACACAATGTGTCAGCCTGCGCAAGAGGGTCAGGGGAGGTGTCCCCTGACCCTCTCTCGGTCACGCGGCGGCCGGGACCTCAATCTCGGTCTGACCCTCGATGTGGTCGTCGTCGTGTCGCGGGTGGACGGGGGCGTTCTCGGTGTCGAGGCGTGCGTACACCCGCTGCACCTGCGAGGGGGCGCGGGTGGACACCCGGGCCGCCTCACGGACGCTCAGGCCGTCCCGCCATGCCTGCTCGATCGCGGCGCGGGCTTCCTCGGTGCTCAGCTTCGGGCGGGGGGGGACAGGCGGGATTTCGAGGTGTGCCCCGCAGATGACCTGCGGCGATGCGGTGGCCGGCACAGGCTCCGGCAGGGGGGTGGGGGACACCGGGGCGTCCACTGTGGACACCTCGGTGTC
>NZ_JBSGSG010000181.1:0-3081 GCF_053606765.1 Streptomyces sp. NPDC055189 | reverse complement strand
AGCCGATCGACCCGACCGCCGTGGCGGTGATCGCCCACCAGTCGGTGCGGCCCTGGAGCCCGGCCCGCAGCATGAGCAGCTCGCCGCCGACGATGAAGGCGTCGAGGGTCGCGGGCCATGCCCACTGGCGGATCGGGGAGCCTGCCAGGCCGTGCTGGCCGGCCACCTCGGCGAGGTGTGCGTAACTGAGCCAGAAGGCAAGGGCGGTCAGGGTCACGATCACGAGCCCGGCCGCGATCAGCGCGGCCCTCTCCATCGTCTGCTTGCTCATGCCGACACCTCCTTGCCCGCGATGACGATCCCTGCCGGGGTCTTGGCCACGTCGCCGGACTTGACGAGCGCCGCGACGGCGCGGGAGACGCCGCCCTTGTCGATGCCGGTCGCCGCCACGATGTCCTTCTGGGCGAGCGGGCCGGACGCCGACCGGACCGTGTCCAGGACCCGATTCCGGTTGGTCGGGGTACCGGCCGGGGTCGCCGCGGATTCCTCAGCGCGGGGCGCCGGCGCTTCCTCGGCCGCCGCTTCGGGTGCCTCCTTCACCAGGGTCAGGCGCGGCCCGCCGCCCGGGTCGGCGGGCTCCGGCGCCAAGGTGGCGACGTGCTGCCACGGGGTCACCTTCGGGAGCGCCTCCACCGCCTCATCCAGGACGTGCCAGATCCGCACCGGGCTGGGTTTGCGGTCCTTGTGCTTGATCAGGGCCCGGCCAGGGATGCCGCCGAGCGTCGACGGCTCCCAGCCCGTCGTCGCCGCGTTCTCGCCGTAGACCACGCGGTCGGACACCGGCGAGTCCACCGTCAGCGACATGACCGTGAGGCTGTTCTCGCTGACCATCGCCGTGACGCCGCCGTTCGTGCGGGACGGGTACTGGGTCGCCCAGATGATCCAGATCCCCGTCGCGCGGGCCAGGGTGTACAGGTCGTCGATCAGGTCGAGGACGTCCTTCCACCGGTTGTCCTTGGCCATCTGGAGGATTTGCCGTCCCTCCTCGATGACGACCAAGAGGCTCGGGTGCTCCGGCGTCGGCACCCACTGCGTGACGTCCGCGATCTCCTGCCGGTGCTGCATCTCCGCGACCAGCTCGCAGATCGCGTCGTAGATCGCCTGCCGGATCTCCTCGTTCGAGCCGCGCTGGTGACCCTCCGTCCGGACCTTCCCCTGCCACAGCCGGGCTTCCAGCCGCTTCGGGTCGAGGAGGATGCCCGCCCACAGCGGGTCGGCCACGGCCTGCATCATCCACGGCCGCCACGAGACGCTCTTGCCCATGTTCGTGACGCCCGCGATCAGCTTGTGCGTGCCCGCCATCGGCACGTCCACGATCTCGCCGGTCACCTCGTCCACGCCGATGCCGGTGTGCTCCGGCGTCCAGGTCATCGAGATGCCGTCCGACGCGGACCGGGTGCGGATCACGATCAGCGCGCGGTCGCCATGGCTGCCATCGCTGATCTGCATCCGCGTCTCGGTCCGCATCCCGAGCAGGGCGCGGACCGCCGCGGACTCGGCCGCGAGCTTCTTCGCCGACCAGCCCTTGCCGTCCAGCCGGACGCCGCACACGATCCCGGCCGCCGTCACTTCGGGCCGCTCGGTCAGCGTGCCGGACAGGCCGCGCGAGTCGGCGTGCTGCACCCAGTACGACGGGTCCAGGCGCTCCAGCAAGCGGCGTTCCTCCGCCGTGACCCCATCCTCGACCTGCACGGAGACCGACCGGCGACCGAGCCACAGCGCCGAGGCGTTGGCCGCGATGACCGCGACCGAGGTGGCCAAAGGCCACGTCTCCCAGTCCGCAGGCGTCGACCACGCGTACGTGCCGACCGCCGCCGGGACGACATGCACGGCGTGCCACCGCCGGGCTACCTGCGCCATCGTCGCCGGGTAGTTCGCCCGCGCCTCCTTCAACGCGGCCCGCGCGGCGATCCGGTGCGACCGCGCCGCCCTGTCCGCCGTCTTCGCCGCCCGCCGGGCGCCGTTCCACGGGTTCTTGCTCGCCTGCCGTGCCGCCGTCCGCTGCCCCTTCGCGGTCGCGGCCGTCGCCCTCGCCGACGTGTTCTCACGCTGAGCGGCCATGAGCTTCTTGAGATTTTCCGGCGTCCGGAGCGCCTGGCGCCGGTCCGCCGCCGCGTCCCACCGAGCCGCCACAGGGGCGCACATGGGGGACAGGGCATCGACCACGTTGGTCACCTCGGTGGCCGATGCCCGCCAGGCGGACTTGGTCGAATCGGTCGCCTTCCGCCAAACTTCCTTCACGTCCACGGTTCTCCTTCAGGTGCGTGGATGAGGGTCGGATCGCCGTTCGCTGCGGCGGTCCGGCCCGTCTTCGTTTGCTGGTTGCGCCTCTGGTTGCAGGTTGCGGTCGGGTTGCGGGGTGCAACCGCCTCTGACCTGCAAGGTTGCGGGTTGCGGTCGGGGGAGGGGAGGGGGGCCCTACGCACGCGCGCATATACGCGCGCGAGGAGCCCCTCAGATCACTCCGCCTCGGCCGCCTTCCGCCACGCGGCCGAGGTGTTCGGGGAGACCCCTGTCAGGTCCCGAATCCTGCGGTAGGGGACCTCCATCCGGACCGCCTCCACGATCACCGGACGGATCTCCGCGTCGAGCTGCTCCAGCTGAGCCAGGAGCCTGATCCTCTTCGCTCCCAAAGGCTTGAGTGCTGCTTCGGCTTGGGCCCTCAGTTGGGCCGGTGTCTGCGTCATGCGACTGACTCTGACACATCGATCCGCCTTTTGCAAGCGTCTCAGTCTGAGTCATCATTGCCCCCCGGTGATCACGCGGCGACCCTAGGCGCCCCTCTGCGGCCCTGTCAGCCGGATACCGGACCCAGAGGGCACGGCGCCCCTCATCGGCCGTCAGCGGGCCACACAGGGACGCGGGGAGGGGTGCGGGGGAGGCCGGAGAGATCGCGCGGGTCACTACGCAGGGGCGCTCCGCCCCCTGCACCCCCGGGCCACCGCTCCCAGAGGGGGAGGGGGCGCCGTACGCCACTGCGGGTCCGTGGGTGGGTCGGCAGGGGTCGCGGGGGGGTCCCTCCGGTCGGACAGCCCTCCGCACCCTGCCACGGAACCTGGGGGGGCTCCGCAAGCTCCACCC
>NZ_JBSGSG010000180.1:0-3254 GCF_053606765.1 Streptomyces sp. NPDC055189 | reverse complement strand
GCCGGACACCATCCTGTGTCCGGCCGCAGGCCGTCTTGGGCCAAAGCCTTATGCCGCCGGCTGAGCCAGCCAGTCCGGCAGGGAAGCCAACTCGTCCCGGCCAAGCGCAAGGAGCATCGCGTCCGCAGGAGTCGGCTCAAAGGGCTGCCGCAACAACGGCATACCCGCCTCCTCCGGCGTTCGGTCCGCTTTGCGGTGATTGTCCATCGCGCACGAAGCGACCGTGTTCAACCAGGTGTCCCTGCCGCCCTGCGCCCGCGGCACCACGTGGTCCACGGTCGTCGCCCGCCTCCCGCAGTACGCGCACCTGTGCTGGTCCCGTACGAGAACACCGCGCCGCGACCACGGAGCCCGTCTTCGGAAAGGCACCCGTACGTACCTGCAGAGCCTGATCACCCGGGGCACCGGTATCTCGACCGCCGCCGCGCGCACACGGAGTCCGGGGTGGGCATGCTCGACGACTGCCTTGTCGCTGAGGACCAGTACGACGGCACGGTTCAGCGTCACCGTCGACAGCGGCTCGAAGCTCGCGTTCAGCACCAGCGTGTCCCGCATTTCGCCCACCTCCCGTATGCACACCGACCCACCCCCTGGCGGGCTGGGATCAACTCTGGCCGGGCACGCCGAGATGGACAACGCAATAAAAAATGCCCGCCCCTGATCACTTCCATGACCAGGGGCGGGCAAACGTTCAGTGAACGCTCAGCTACCGGCGGGAGCCGCGTACTCGGCGAGCAATTGCGCGCGCCCGAGCGTGTGGAACCGGAGATTGAACCCGATGGCGGCGGGCGGAGTGTCGGAGTCCGGGCCGAGCTTCTCCTGATCCACCGCGTACACGGTGAACACATAGCGGTGCGCCGGGTCACCGGGCGGCGGCGCGGCGCCACCGAACTCCTTGGTCCCGTAGTCGTTCCGCACCTGCACGGCGCCCTCGGGCAGCCCCTCGAACTTGCCGCTGCCCGCACCGGTGGGCAGTTCCGTGACCGACACCGGGATGTCGATGACGGACCAGTGCCAGAACCCGCTGCCCGTAGGAGCGTCCGGGTCGAAGCACGTCACGGCGAAGCTCTTGGTCTCCGGCGGGAAGCCTTCCCACCGCAGGTGCGGCGAGGTGTTCCCGGCCGCATGGACCTGAGCGTCCTTAAGGACCGCCCCCGGCTCGAAGTCCTCGCTCACGACCGTGAACGACGGCACGGGCGGATGGAAGTCATGGGGAAGCGGCGGCCTCTTGAGCTCGGTCACGTCGGCACCTCCTGATTGGTTCCTGATCGGCGGTAGCTCTGCAGCTCTTCCGTTACGAGCCTAGAACCAGTTGCGCTTGCTGCCGACCTGGGACAGCCATTCGTTGAGGTACGCCGCCCAGTCCGTGCCCTGGAAGTCGTTGAGACCGACCTTGAACGACCGGAACGAGTCGCTGCCCTCGCTGAAGAGACCCGGCTTCTTGTCCATCTCCAGGATGACGTCCATCTCGCGGTCGTCGGCCACGAAGCTCAACTCGACCTGGTTCAGGCCGCGGTACTGCTGCGGCGGGAAGAACTCGATCTCCTGGTAGAACGGCAGCTTCTGCCGCGTGCCGCGGATGTGACCGCGCTCCATGTCGGCGCTCTTGAAGCGGAAGCCCAGCTGGATGAAGGCGTCCAGGATGGCCTGCTGCGCAGGCAGCGGGTGCACGTTGATCGGGTCCAGGTCACCGGAGTCCACGGCACGGGCGATCTCGAGCTCGGTGGTCACACCGATGTTCATCCCGCGCAGCTGCTGCCCGTCGATGGACGTGACCGGCGTCTCCCAGGGAATCTCGAGCCCGAACGGCACCGCGTGCACCTGGCCCGCCTGGAGCGTGAAGGCCCCACCGAGGCGCAGCTTGGTGAACTCGATGTCCTGCTTCGTCTCCTGGTCCTGGCCCTCGACCTCGACCCGCGCCTGCAGACCGACGGACAGACCCTCGATCTCCTGGTCCACGGATCCGCCCTGGATCCGCACCTCACCCTGCACGACACCACCGGGTACGACATTGACCTCGGTCAGCACCGTCTCCACCGAGGCACCGCCGGCACCCAGGCTCGCAAGCAGCTTCTTGAACCCCATGACTCTCCTCCCCCAGGCCCCGCCTGTGGTTCGACTCGACTTGAATCCTTGATCCATACAAACGCGATGAACCTACGTCCGGTTCCGCGCCATCACCCTGGCAACCCGCCCGGCCCATGGCCACCCGCCCGGCCGGACCCGCTCCAGTAGGCTCGGACGGCATGATCAAGGCCCCTGACCGTACGCCCCTCACACACGACTTCTTCGAGCGCCCTGTCCTCGACGTGGCACCCGATCTCCTGGGCCGTGTCCTGGTGCGCAGCTCACCGGAGGGGCCGATCGAGCTGCGCCTGACAGAGGTGGAGGCGTACGCGGGCGAGGCCGACCCCGGTTCACACGCGTATCGCGGCCCGACGGCCCGCAACAGCGTGATGTTCGGTCCGCCCGGACACGCGTACGTCTACTTCACCTACGGCATGTGGCACTGCCTCAACGTGGTGTGCGGCCCGGAAGGCATGGCGAGCGGTGTCCTGCTCAGGGCAGGGGAGATCACGACCGGTGCCGAGATCGCCCGCAAGCGTCGACTCTCGGCCCGCAACGACAGGGAACTGGCCAAAGGCCCCGCGCGCCTGGCCACGGCCCTTGACGTGGACCGCAGCCAGAACGGCATCGACCTCTGTACAGGAGGGGACGCACCCCTCACCCTCCTTACGGGAACGCCCGTCGACCCCGACCAGGTCAGCAACGGCCCCCGTACGGGAGTCGGCGGCGAAGGCGCCGTCCACCCCTGGCGCTTCTGGACCCTCAACGACCCGACGGTCAGCCCCTATCGGGCGCATGCGCCCCGTCGCCGCCGAACTTGACGCGGCCTTGGGCGGACCGTAATGTAGCCCGAGCCGCTTGACCCGGTGACGGCAATCTGCCAGTAGCTGGAAGCGGCCAACCACTACCTACAACTTCCCCTCAGCGGGGGCGAATTTGGCGTGCTCGCATGCCGGAATTCAAACTCGCGGAACTCGATTATGAGTTGCAGAGGGAATCCGCTAACGTAGTGAACACGCCGAAAGGCAAAGGCCCTCCAACGGCCACCGGAAATGAAATCCGAACCGGAAACGGAACGGAAAACGGATCTGGTAGAGTCGGAAACGCAAGACAGCGAGAACAGCAAGACAAAAGAAACACCGAAGGGAAGCGCCCGGAGGAAAGCCCGAGAGGGTGAGTACAAAGGA
>NZ_JBSGSG010000179.1:0-3316 GCF_053606765.1 Streptomyces sp. NPDC055189 | reverse complement strand
AAACCGGCGCGGTTCCGCTTGCCCGCCCGGCTGCCTGCTCCCTGGTCCTCACCCAGAGGTCACGCCCGCGTAAGCCGCAGCGTCACCAGCTCGAACGGACGCAAGGTCAGCGCGAGACCGTCGCCCGAGCGCTCCGGCGCCGTGGCGTCGGCGAGCGGCCGCTCCAGCAGGTCCGTCACCTCGACGGAGCCGACCGGGAAACCCGCCGTCAGGGTTGCCTTCGCCCGGCCGCCGCGGGATTCGTGGAAGCGGACCACCACGTCGCCACTGCCGTCATCGGCGAGCTTGACGGCGGTGACGACGACGGCGTCGTTGTCCAGGCTCACCAGCGGAGCCACCTCGGCACCGCCCGTGATCCGCCGCTCCGGAAGGTTGATCCGGTAGCCCTCGCGCACCGCGTCGCCGATCCCGGCGCCGGGCACCAGCGCGTGCCGGAAGCGGTGGACGCCCTGGTCCGTCTCGGGGTCGGGGAAGCGCGGGGCGCGAAGGAGCGAGGCGCGGACCGTCGTGGTCGTACCGGCGTCCGAGGCGCGCACCGTACGCGTCACGTCATGGCCGTACGTCGAGTCGTTGACCAGGGCGACGCCCCAGCCCGGCTCCTCCATGTGCACGAAGCGGTGGTTGCACGCCTCGAACTTGGCGGCCTCCCAGCTCGTGTTGGTGTGCGTGGCCCGGTAGAAGTGGCCGAACTGCGTCTCCGAGGCGTACCGCTCCGCGTGGATGTCCAGCGGGAACGCCAGCTTCAGGAACTTCTCCGTCTCGTGCCAGTCCACCTCGGTGTCGATGTCCAGACGCGTGGAGCCCGGCGCCAGGGACAGCACCTGCGTCAGGCGCGAGGCGCCGAAGCTCCGTACGACACGGACCGAGGTACCGTCCTCGCCCGGCTCGACCTCGTCCGCCTCCGTGAGGTCGGTGACCGTGTTCCGGTAGAACTCGTCGACGTCCCACGCGTCCCACATGTTCGGGAAGTCGGCGTGGATCTGCGGCAGGTTCGCCGCCTGGCCGGGGGCGACGGTCTCCCGGTCGGCCACGACGTCGTATGCCGAGACGACAAGACCACGCGCGTCGATCTCCACCCGCAGCAGGCCGTTGTCGAGGACGTAACCGCCGTCGGCGCGCGAGGCGATCGCCGACTGGCCGTCGATCGCGGCGGGGCGCGCACCGCCCGCCGGGACGCCGTCGCGGGTGTGCGGGGTGGAGTTGAAGACGAGAGCGCCGGTGCCTTCGCCCTCCCCCGCGAGTGCGCGCTGAGCCGCGTCGATGATGCCGTTCAGCTCATCGGCGACCTTCGCGTACGTCGCGCGCGCCTCCCTGTGCACCCAGGCGATGGACGAACCGGGCAGGATGTCGTGGAACTGGTGGAGCAGGACCGTCTTCCAGATGCGGTCCAACTCCTCGTAGGGGTACGAGAATGCAGGCGCCCGCACGGCAGCGGTGGCCGCCCACAGCTCGGCCTCCCGCAACAGATGCTCGCTGCGGCGGTTGCCCTGCTTGGTGCCTGCCTGGCTGGTGAGCGTGGCGCGGTGCAGCTCCAGGTACAGCTCGCCCACCCAGACGGGGGCGTTCGGGTACTCCGCCTCGGCCTTCTCGAAGAAGGCGGCGGGGGTCTCCCACTCGACGGTCGCCGAGCCCTCCAGGTCACGCAGGCGTCCCGCCTTCGCGATCATCTCGCGGGTCGTACCGCCACCGCCGTCGCCCCAGCCGGTCGGCGCCAGGGAGTGCCGGGCGACTCCCTTGTCCTTGAAGTTCTTCGCCGCGTGGGCGATCTCGCTGCCCTTCATCGAGCAGTTGTAGGTGTCGACGGGCGGGAAGTGCGTGAAGATGCGCGTGCCGTCGATGCCCTCCCAGTTGAAGGTGTGGTGCGGGAAGCGGTTGGTCTGCGACCAGGAGATCTTCTGCGTGAGCAGCCACTTCGAACCGGCCGCCTTGATGATCTGCGGAAGCCCCGCCGCGAACCCGAAGGTGTCGGGCAGCCACGCCTCGTCGTTCTCGACGCCGAACTCGTCCAGGAAGAACCGCTTGCCGTGCACGAACTGCCGGGCCATCGCCTCGGAGCCCGGCATGTTCGTGTCCGACTCGACCCACATGCCGCCCGCGGGCACGAACCGCCCGTCGGCGACCGCCTTCTTGACCTTCGCCCACACCTCGGGCCGGTGCTCCTTGACCCACGCCCACTGCTGCGCCTGCGACATCGCGAAGACGAAGTCCGGCTCGTCCTCGATGAGCGCGGTCATGTTCGACGTCGTACGCGCGACCTTGCGCACCGTCTCGCGCAGCGGCCACAGCCACGCGGAGTCGATGTGCGCGTGGCCGACGGCGCTGATGCGGTGGGCCGAGGGCTCGGCGGGGGTGGTGAGGACGCCTTCGAGCTCGGCGCGGGCAGCCGGCGCGGAGCCGTTCACGTCCTGGAGGTCCACGGCGTCCAGGGCGCGGCCGATGGCGCGCACGATCGCGTAACGGCGCCCGGAGTCCTCGGGCAGCTCCTGCATGAGCTCGCCGAGCACTTCGAGGTCGATGACCAGCTGCCACACGGTCTCGTCGAAGACGGCGAGGTCCATGCGGGCGAGCTTGTACTGGGGCTCGCTGCCGGCCGTCTCCTTGTCGCCGAGCTGGGTGGGCAGGAAGGGGTGGTAGTCGAGGATGACGGGGTTGGACGCGGCCTCGATGTGCAGGTGGACGTCCTCGCCGCCGGTCGCCGGGGCCGCTATCCGCACCCACTGGTTGCGGGGGTTGAGTCCCTTCACCGGGGTGCCGTCGGGGCGGTAGACCAGGCCCTCGCACTGGAAGCCGGGCATGTTCTCGTCGAAGCCGAGGTCGAGGACGGCCTCGACGGTCTTCCCCGCCCATTCCGCGGGCACGGTGCCGGTCACTCGGAACCAGCTGGTGGCCCAGGGGGCACCCCAGGCGGCCCCGACCTTCGTCGGCTCGGGGTGCGCCGCGAGCCCCTCTTCTACGGGCACGGGCTCACCCGGAGCGGTCCATACGGCTACGTCCAGGGGGACGGACTCGGGGTAGACGGCGGGGCGGATGCGCTCGTCTAGGACGCGCTTCAGGCGGGCTTCTATAAGGGTGCGGTCGTCGTGCATGGTGCTCTCCGTTTGTGTGTGTGGGTGCGGGTGGCGTGGCGGGATTCTTTCTCCCCAACCCCGCCCCTTCCCGAAAACCCGCTCGGCGCGGGGGCCTACTCACCTGGGGCTCTGCCCCAGACCCTGTCCAAGATGTCCTCAAACGCCGGACGGGCTGGATACACAGCCCGTCCGGCGTTTGAGGACGAACTCGGCGAAGCCGGTGATGACGGTACGCACAAGGCACATGG
>NZ_JBSGSG010000178.1:0-3497 GCF_053606765.1 Streptomyces sp. NPDC055189 | reverse complement strand
ACTACGCCGAGAACATGAACCTCATCGAGCACCTCGGGCACCTCGACTCGGCGCTCTGACCCGCCCGCAGCGCGGCCCGACCCCGTACGGGCCGCTCCGCTCGGGCCGCTGTCACGCCTCGTGCGCAGCGTCCCGCCCCGAGGAGGGCGGCAGCTGGGGCACCGGCAGCAGGACGGGCCCGGCAGTGGGCTCCTTGCGGCACACGTCCCCGCACTGGTTGTCCAGCGAGCAGCACAGCGAGCAGATCGGATTGTCGTGGGCCGGGCAGTCCGCGATGTCGGGCAGCGCGTAGTGGGTGCGGCACACCACGCACTCGTGGGTGACGGTGACGTCGGGCACGTCCACCCCGGGCCCGTTGACGGTGTTCGTCCGAGCCAGGTAGAAGCGGCCCTTGGTCAGCCAGGCGATCAGCGGGCACAGCACCAGTGCCAGCCCGCACGCCAGGAACGTCGAGAACGCCTGCGCGTAGGGCCCGAACGCCCCGAGGAACGCGGTGATCGGGACCGCCGAGGCGACCAGCACGGCACCGAAACCGGCCGGGTTGAGCGCGTGGAGATAGGCGCGCTTGAACTCGATGACGGGCGGGCTCCAGCCCAGCCGCTTGTTGATCACCAGGTCGGCCGCGACCGCCGTTGGCGCTGAGGGACGGATCAGGGCCTGCCAGGCCGGTCATCGCTTTGCGTTCGCCACCGCCGCCCAGTGGGTCGCCCGCCTCACCGACGCTCATGCCAACGGCCGCCTGGCCGACGAACTCACCGGGCTCAGCCGGATCCCGCTGATCGTCGTGGACGAGATCGGATACATCCCCTTCGAGCCTGAGGCCGCGACCTGTTCTTCCAGTTCATCTCGGGCCGCTACGAACACGCGTCCGTGATCGTCACGAGCAACAAGCCCTTCGGACGCTGGGGTGAGGTCTTCGGCGACGACACCGTCGCCGCCGCGATGATCGACCGCCTCGTCCACCACGCCGAAGTGATCTCCCTCAAGGGCGACTCCTACCGCATGCGCGGCCGCGACCTCGGACGGGTTCCCGCAGCCAACACCAGGGAATGAACAACATCCGCTGACGGACCGGGGGTCATCTTTCACCCGTCGGAACTGGTCCACAACTCAGGCGTCGCCGACAGGGGAAGAGGCGCCTTGCGGGACGCACCCGTGGGGAAAGCATGCCGCAAGGCGCCGCGCCCGAAGCGCAGAGACCACCCCAGCCCCGTGGCCGGCGCTTGATGCTGACAAAGATCCCTGAGGCGGTCACGCCCCACCACGCAGGACGAGTGGCTCCCGACACGAGCCGCCCCGGACAGGACTGCACGAACTCGTGACGTCGCGTGCTGATCAGGCCGTAGTCGTATCTCCGAATACCCGACGAGGGGGCAAGGACGTGCTCAGGCAGTGAGCAGCTCGGCGATCTCATCGGCGAGCTTGGGGCCGAGCGAGCCCCAGCCGTCCTTGTAGCCGTAGACGCTCGCCAGGGGGCGGGCGTCGTAGTCGCCGTTGAGGATGTCGATGTCGGTGGGGGTGATGAGCGAGGGGTGGGCGACGCCGACGGCGCCCGAAACCCTCAGCAACTCCCTGCGCAGGGTGCGCAGGTACATCGCGGCCCGGATGGCCTTCGAGGGTGCGTCGATGCCGCGCGTCAGCCACGGGGCCTGGGTGGCGATGCCGGTGGGACATGCGTCGGTGTGGCACTTCTGCGCCTGGATACAGCCGATGGACAGCATCGCCTCACGGCCCACGTTGACCATGTCGACGCCGAGGGCGAACGCGACGACGGCGTTCTCGGGCAGGCCGAGCTTGCCGGAGCCGATGAAGGTGATGTCGTCGGTCAGCCCGCGCTCGGCGAACACTCTGTAGACGCGGGAGAAGCCCATGCGGAACGGCAGGGACACCGAGTCGGCGAAGATCAGGGGAGCAGCCCCGGTGCCGCCCTCGCCTCCGTCGATGGTCACGAAGTCGACCCCTCGATCACCTCGCTCCATCAGGGTGGCGAGTTCCTCCCAGAAGCCCATTTCCCCGATGGCGCTCTTGATCCCGACGGGCAATCCGGTCTCCGTGGCGAGCAGTTCCACGAAGTCGAGCATCGAGTCCACGTCGTGGAACGCGGTGTGCCGCGACGGCGACGCGCAGTCCTTGCCCGCGGGGATGTCGCGGATCCCGGCGATCTCGTCGGTCACCTTCGCACCCGGCAGCATGCCGCCGAGCCCCGGCTTCGCACCCTGCGAGAGCTTGATCTCGATCGCCTTGACGGGCCCGCTCGCGACCACGGACTTGAGCTTGTCGAGGTTGAACGTCCCGTCCTCGTTGCGGCAGCCGAAGTACGACGTACCGATCTGGAGGACGAGTTCCCCACCGTTGAGGTGGTAAGGCGACAGGCCGCCCTCGCCGGTGTTGTGCATCGTCCCGGCCAGCTCCGCGCCCTTGTTGAGCGCCGTGACGGCCGCGCCGGACAGCGAGCCGAAGCTCATCGCCGAGATATTGACGACACTCGCCGGACGGAATGCCTTCGCGCGGCCTCGTGGTCCGCCGAGCACCTTGGCCGAGGGCAACGGCGCCTGCGCGTCGCGCAGATCGGGCAGCCGGCCGGCGAACGTGCGCTGCTTCACGTACGCGTGACCCTGCACGTGCTCGACGTCGTTGTCGGTGCCGAACCCGAAGTAGTTGTTCTCCTCCTTCGCCGACGCGTAGATCCAGCTGCGCTGGTCACGGCTGAAGGGCCGTTCCTCGTCGTTGGACGTCACGACATACTGCCGCAGCTCGGGGCCGATCTTCTCCAGCAAGTACCTGGCGTGCCCCACCACGGGGAAGTTCCTCAGCAGTGCGTGCTTCTTCTGCACAAGGTCGCGGGCGGCCACCAGCGCCAACGCTGTGGCGGCTGACGCACCTATGTTCCGAGCACGCATGAAAGACGTTCCTCTCCTCGACTGGCCGAACCTCACCACGACCGCCTACCCCATGCCACCGAAATGCCACGGGAGGGCGGCGAAGGCTCTCGTCCCACTGCGGCAAGCTAGGGGCATCAGGGCAGCCCGTAGTGATTCGGCAGCCGCCCACTCGGCCGTCGGTCGTTGGCCTTGTTTCGTCCCGCCGGGCAGAGCGGTGTCCTAATAGAGGTCCTTGTAGCGGCCGGTCTTAAAGCACGCCCCGTTCTTGTGGTACAGGTTCTCGTTGTAGGCGTTCTTGTGCAGTTTCGCGGTGATGCGGTGCAGGCCAGGGGCGGTGGCGTTGCCCGGACTGTACTTACCGGGAAACTTCTTGTCCCGCAGGGCCGGGACGCCGGGGGCGGCCAGCAGCGGGTAGGTCGACGGGGCTCGGCGGTCACTTGAGGATGGGGCGTACTCCGCTCCGAGTGCCGGGAGCGGTGCCAAGCGCCGCCGAACCGCTCGAACGACTAGCTCGTCCCTCGTTGACTTCCTCCCCCACCTAAGGGAGGGGGATTCCCGCCTGACCCGCCGCTGCAAGAGAGGAGGCCTTCGGATGGGTTCCTGTTTCACCGCGCT
>NZ_JBSGSG010000177.1:0-3980 GCF_053606765.1 Streptomyces sp. NPDC055189 | reverse complement strand
CGAAGCCATGGAGGGCAGCCAGCATGAAAACCATCCCTGCCCCACCCGCGCAGACCCAGAGTCGCGAACTCACGGGACGCACTCAAGAAGGTAGGACGGCATGAGCGCCCCTCTCCTGCGCGGTTCCCGCTGGGCGGACGTCCGGCTGCACCGTGGCGCGCTGTGGACGGGGCTCGGCCTCGTCGTACTCGCGGCCGTGGTGACCGGCTATCTCCGCTGGGCGGCCTACGCCTATCCGGAGCCCACCGGCCCCTGCACGTCGGACGGCTCCTGCGACACGTTCCTAGGCTTCGCCAGCGCCCGGACGCTGCTCTACGAGTTCCTCCAGAGCTACTCCACGGGAATGCTCGCGATCCCCGTCCTGATAGGCACCTTCGTCGCGGGCCCGGTCATCGGCCGCGAGATGGAGTCGGGGACTCACCGGCTCGCTTGGACCCAGTCACAGTCGCCCGCGCGCTGGCTGATCTCGAAGCTGACGGTGTTCGCCGTGCTGAGCGTGGCCGGCGGGCTCACCCTCATGGCGATCTTCTGGATCGGGCGGGCCGGCCATGCGGGTTTTGCGGATCTGCTCTGGGCCGACCGCGGCGTCTACGAGTCCCTCGGCCCGGCCCTCATCGCTTACTGCCTGCTCGGCGTCACGGTCGGCGCCCTCGTCGGGCTCCTTGTGCGTCGCACGCTGGTGGCGCTGGTCGCCGGGGGCCTGGTCACCGGTGGCGTCCTGCTCGGCCTGGGCAATCTGCGCTGGCAGCTGTTCCCCACGGACACGATCTCGGGGCGCGCGTCGGGCACGACCACCGGCTACACGATGCACGGGCTCCCCTTGGAATCCCTGATCATGGACATGGGGGTGCACAACGCCGCCGGTGAGCGCTTCGTCGCCGCGCAGTGCTCCCCTAGCCAGAGGGCCCACTACCCCTGCCCCACAGACACCAAGATCACCGGCTGGTACGTCGACTACCACCCCTACTCCCACTTCTGGTACGTCCAGTTGATTGAGACCGCCATCGTTCTCGCCCTCGCCGCCGCAGCCGCCTACGCCGCATTCCGCGTGCTCAAGCGCCGTACGGCCTGATCGGCGAACCCGCCAGCGACAGTCCCCCGGAGCTGTAGACGTCCGGGGGACCACGGCACATGTCCCGCACGTCATGTCGCCGTAACCAGTGATTCAGACTGCCTTGCGATCCTCGCTCAATGCAGCCCGCCGTGCCCGACCCTCTCCCCATGAACGGGAAGCTCCGTCTCACCCCGGCATCCTCCGACGCGCCTATCGGCGTCCCCGCGCGGAAGAATGGGGCCATGAGCCAGCCCAGCACGCAAGGTCAGGCCCACCCGTCTCCCACCACCGCCCTTGGCGGAGACCCTTCGGGCCACGGCACTATCAGACACGCCCAGCCCTCCGTAGGCTCCATCGCCGCTCACCGCCCGCACACGCTGTCCGCCGCGGTCTCCGATCTCGACCCCGACATCGATGCCGACCTGGACGCGTACGACGAGGACGGCCAGGTCGGGCACGACGGGCAGGAACTGCCCCAGGGCCGGTTCCTGGACCGGGAGCGCAGCTGGCTGGCCTTCAACGAGCGCGTTCTGGAGCTTGCCGAGGACCCGAACACCCCGCTCCTCGAACGGGCTAATTTCCTGGCGATCTTCGCCTCGAACCTGGACGAGTTCTTCATGGTCCGGGTGGCGGGTCTGAAGCGGCGCATCGCGACCGGCGTCGCCACCCGTTCGGCCTCGGGTCTGCAGCCCCGCGAGGTCCTGGAGCTGATCTGGAACCGCTCCCGCGAGCTCATGGCGCGGCACGCCGCCTGCTACCAGGAAGACGTCGCCCCCGGCCTCGCCGACGAGGGCATCCACCTGGTCCGCTGGAACGAGCTGACCGAGAAGGAGCAGTCCCGCCTCTTCACGCTCTTCCGGCAGCAGATCTTCCCCGTCCTGACCCCCCTCGCGGTCGACCCGGCGCACCCCTTCCCGTACATCTCCGGGCTCTCGCTCAACCTCGCCGTGGTCGTGCGGAACCCTGTGTCCGGGCACACCCACTTCGCGCGTGTGAAGGTTCCGCCGCTGCTCTCCCGCTTCCTTGAGGCCTCCCCCCAGCGGTACGTCCCCATCGAGGACGTCATCGCCGCTCCCGCGCACCTCGCGGAGCTGTTCCCGGGCATGGAGATCCAGGAGCACCACATGTTCCGGCTGACCCGGAACGAAGACCTGGAGGTGGAGGAGGACGACGCCGAGAATCTTCTCCAGGCCCTGGAGAAGGAGCTCATGCGGCGCCGTTTCGGGCCGCCAGTCCGCCTTGAGGTCGAGGAGTCCATCGACCGGAACGTCCTGGACCTGCTCGTGCGCGAGCTGAAGATAAGCGAGGCGGAGGTCTATCCGCTGCCGGGCCCGCTCGACCTGACGGGGCTCTTCGGCATCGCGGCCCTCGACAGGCCCGAGCTGAAGTACCCGAAGTTCATCGCGGGCACGCACCGCGACCTCGCCGAGGTGGAGTCCGCTTCGGCCCCCGACATCTTCGCCGCCCTTCGCGAACGCGACGTACTTCTCCACCACCCGTACGACTCGTTCTCCACGTCCGTGCAGGCCTTCCTTGAGCAGGCCGCCGCCGACCCGAACGTCCTCGCGATCAAGCAGACGCTGTACCGGACATCGGGCGACTCCCCGATAGTCGACGCGCTGATCGACGCCGCCGAGTCGGGCAAGCAGGTGCTCGTACTGGTCGAGATCAAGGCGCGCTTCGACGAGCAGGCGAACATCAAGTGGGCGCGGAAGCTTGAGGAGGCGGGCTGCCATGTCGTCTACGGCCTCGTCGGTCTGAAGACGCACTGCAAGCTGTCGCTGGTGGTACGCCAGGAGGGCGACACCCTGGTCCGCTACTCGCACGTGGGCACGGGCAACTACCACCCCAAGACGGCCCGGCTCTACGAGGACCTGGGGCTGCTCACCGCCAAGCAGGAGGTGGGCGCCGACCTGTCCGACCTCTTCAACCGGCTCTCCGGCTACTCGCGCCGCGAGACCTACCGCCGGCTCCTCGTCGCCCCCAAGTCCCTGCGTGACGGCCTGATCTCCCGCATCGAGAAGGAGATCCAGCACCACCGCGCGGGCCGCCCGGCCTACGTGCGCATCAAGTGCAACTCGATGGTCGACGAGGCCGTCGTGGACTCGCTCTACCGCGCGTCCCAGGCGGGCGTGCCGGTGGACGTGTGGGTGCGCGGGATCTGTGCGGTGCGGCCCGGTGTCGCGGGGCTCTCGGAGACGATCCGGGTCCGTTCCGTCCTCGGCCGCTTCCTGGAGCACTCCCGCGTCTTCGCCTTCGGCAACGCGGGCGAGCCCGAGGTGTGGATCGGCAGCGCCGACATGATGCACCGCAACCTCGACCGACGTATCGAGGCACTGGTCAGGGTCACCGACCCGGCGCACCGGGCGACGCTGAACCGGCTCCTGGAGACCGGCATGTCGGACACCACCGCCTCCTGGCACCTGGGCGCGGACGGCAACTGGACCCGGCACGCCCTTGATCCGGAGGGCCAGCCCCTGCGGAACGTACAGGAGACGCTCATAGACGCCCGGAGGCGCCGGCGTGGCACAGCTAAACCATGAGACGACGACAGGCGATGTCCTGTCGGCCTATCTGCAGGGCCAGGCCACGGAGTTCCTGCGCTCGCTGAGGCTGCACCGCGAGTCGACGACCGACGCGCAGGGCGCGGAGGAGTCCCTGGAGGCGGCAAGGGCCCTGCGGTGCGCGGCCCGCCGCATCGGCGGCACCCTGCACACGTTCCGCCCGCTGCTCGACCAGGAGTGGGCGGCGGGACTGCGGCCCGAACTGGCGTGGCTGTCCGGCACATTGGCCCGCGAACACGCGTACGCGGCCCGCCTGGAACGCCTCCTGGACGCCTTGCACCGCTTGTCGGGTACGCCGGGGGTTCCGATGCCCACGGAACACGCCGAGGTCGCTCTTGCTGTGCCCACCCGTTCCGCAAGGC
>NZ_JBSGSG010000176.1:0-4320 GCF_053606765.1 Streptomyces sp. NPDC055189 | reverse complement strand
GTCGAAGGGGGGAACTCGGCGGCGGCGCCCGTACGTTCAGCGGTTGTACGCGGATACCGGCACCCGCGGCGCTGTCAGCGCTCCGCGCGGGGCGTGCCGCCGTCGGCGTTCGGGCCCGTGTAGTCGTCGCCGTAGGCGCCCTTGGAGGGGCGGCGGCGGCGCATGGGCGGCTCGACGCCGTCCGCGAGGCGGCGGGCGGTGAGCAGGAAGCCGGTGTGGCCGATCATGCGGTGGTCGGGGCGGACGGCGAGACCCTCGACGTGCCAGTTGCGGATCATCGATTCCCAGGCGGTCGGCTCGTTGAAGCCGCCGATCTCGCGGATGGACTCGACGGTCCGCGCGAGCTGGGTGGTGGTCGCGACGTAGCAGCAGAGGATGCCGCCGGGGACGAGCGCCTTGGAGACGACGTCCAGGCACTCCCAGGGAGCGAGCATGTCGAGGATGACGCGGTCGACGTCGCTGTCGCTCAGGTTGTCCTGGAGGTCGCCGACGGTGAGCTGCCAGGCAGGGTGCGGGGCGCCGAAGTAGCGCTCCACGTTCTGCTGGGCGATCTCGGCGAAGTCCTCGCGGCGCTCGTACGAGTGCAGCATCCCCTCGTCGCCGATGGCGCGCAGGAGGAAGCTGCTGAGCGAGCCCGAGCCCACCCCCGCCTCGACGACGCGTGCGCCGGGGAAGATGTCGGCGAAGGCCAGGATCTGCCCCGCGTCCTTGGGGTAGACCACGGCGGCGCCGCGGGGCATGGACAGGACATAGTCGGGGAGCAGGGGGCGCAGCGCGAGGTAGGCGACGTTTCCCGTGGTGCGGACAACGCTGCCCTCGGGAGCACCGATCAGCTCGTCGTGGGGGAAGGAACCCTTGTGGGTGTGGAAGTTCTTCCCGGCCTCGAGCGTGAACGTGTAGTGGCGGCCCTTGGGGTCGGTCAGCTGTACCTGGTCCCCGACCTTGAAGGGCCCGCGTCGGCGGGCGGCACCGGTCGGTTCGGACATGTGACCAGCCTACCGGCCCGGCCGGGGGCCGGAGACCAGGGTGCGGCCGTCAGCTGGGGCGGGCCATCGCCTTGACGAAGGCGCGCTCCACGTCGGCGGCGGACAGCACCCCGTAGATCTCGCCGGAGGCCTCGACCACGAGGTACTCCGTGGCGGGGGTCGCCCGGAGGGTGTCGAGGAGCTCCTCGCCGGCGAGCTCGGCGGAGATCCGCATGCCCTCGGTGATGTCCTGGGCCAGGCCGCTGACGGTGACCCAGGGGCGGCGGTGTTCGGGCACGCCGACGATGGCCGCCTCGCGGACCACGGACATCGGGTCGCCGTCGGCATCGACGACGACGAGGGCGCGGGCCCCGGCGTCGTTGGCGCGGCGCAGCGCTTCGGAGAGCGGGGTGGCGGACTCGACGGGGACGGCGCGGCGGGTCAGGGCGCGGGCGCGCAGCTCGGGCAGGTGTTCGCGCAGGCGGGCCATGCGGAGGCTGTTTCCGGCGCCGGTCCAGATGATCGCGGCGAGGATCGCGGCGAGCAGGGCGTCGGTGACGGTGTCCATGCCGCCGATCTCCTGCGTCTCGCCGCCGAGCGCGCCGGACTGGTTGAGCAGGGGCAGGCCGATCAGGACGGAGATGGCGAGCGCGCGGCCGACCCAGGCGGCGGCGACGGTGCCGCTCATGGGCTTGCCGGTGATCTTCCAGACGACGGCGCGGAGCATGCGGCCGCCGTCCAGGGGCAGGCCGGGCAGGAGGTTGAAGACGGCGACGATGAGGTTCGAGATCATCAGGCCCGCGAGCAGGACGCCGGGCACGGTGCCGGGCTCCACCAGGCGCATGGCCCCGTAGAAGACGCCCGCGAGGACCAGGGAGAGCAGCGGGCCGACGAACGCGAGGACGAACTCGCGGCCCGGCGTCTCGGACTCCTTCTCGATCTCCGAGACGCCGCCGAAGAACTGCAGCTGGATGCGGCGCACCGGCAGCTTGTAGCGCAGGGCGACGACGGTGTGCGCCAGTTCGTGGATGAGCACGGAGGCGTAGAAGGCGACGGCGAAGAAGAGGGAGACGAGATAGCGCGCCGCGCCGAGTTCGGGCAGGACGCGGTCGAGCTGACCGCCGAAGACCCAGGTGATGAGGGCGGCGACGAGGAACCAGCTGGGCGCCACGTACACGGGCACGCCGAAGGGGCGCCCCATGAGCAGCCCTCCCCCGGGCCCCTTCTTCCCGTTGGGCGGGGTCGCCTTGGGGGCGGGGCCGTGGGTGGCGTGCGCGTACTCGGGGTGGGTGTCGTGCGGGGGCTTTCCCGGCGCGGCCCCCGGGGTCTCGCCGGGAGTTTCCCGCGACGCCCCGTCGGGCGTGTCCTGCGGGGTCTTCGTGAGGCGGTCGGCGGCCGGCAGGGGCTCGTCCGCGGGGCGCGGCGCCTCTTGCGGAGCCTGCGGCCCCGCGGAACCGTCGCCGCCGGCGGTACTGCCGGCGGCCGCACCGCTCCCGGAGTCGGCCGTGTCCACCGGACGTGGTGATTCCGGGTGGTCGGAGCCGTCTGGGGCTTCCGGCCGCCGACCGTCCGTCCCGTCGGGCTGCGGCCTGCCGCTCCCGGCGCTCTCGTCCACGATGTCCCCTTGTTCGAAGCGTCCCTCGCCCCTGTCCGGCGCGGTACACGCACGATCATGCAGGGCGAGAGGGTCTGTCGTCGATGGTATGCGGCCGTTGTCAGTGGCGGGTCGTAGGGTCTTACCTCATGGAAACCAGCACCGACGGTGCCGTGACGGCCGTGCGTCCGGCGTCCCTGTCGCCCTCGCGCGCCAGTGACTTCATGCAGTGTCCGCTGCTCTACCGGTTCCGGGTGATCGACAAGCTGCCCGAGAAGCCGAGCGAGGCGGCGACCCGCGGCACGCTGGTGCACGCCGTCCTGGAGCGGCTCTTCGACGCGCCCGCGGTCGAGCGGACCGCGCCGCGCGCCAAGGACCTGATCCCGGGTCAGTGGGACCGCCTGCGCGAGGCGAGGCCCGAGCTGACGGAGCTGTTCGCGGGCGACGAGCAGGGGGAGCGGCTCGCGCGCTGGCTCGCGGACGCGGAGAAGCTGGTCGAGCGGTGGTTCACGCTGGAGGACCCCACCCGCCTGGAGCCCGCGGAGCGTGAGCTGTTCGTGCAGGCGGAGCTGGAATCGGGCCTGAAGCTGCGCGGCATCATCGACCGCGTGGACGTGGCGCCCACCGGCGAGGTGCGGATCGTCGACTACAAGACGGGCAAGGCCCCCCGACCCGAGTATTCCGAGGGCGCGCTCTTCCAGATGAAGTTCTACGCCCTGGTGGTGTGGCGCCTGAAGGGTGTGGTCCCGCGCCGCCTCCAGCTCGTCTATCTGGGCAGCGGCGACGTCATCACGTACGACCCGCGGACCGAGGACCTGGAGCAGGTCGAGCGGAAGCTGCACGCGCTGTGGGAGGCGATCACGCTCGCCACCGAGACGGGCGACTGGCGGCCGCGGCCGACGAAACTCTGCGGCTGGTGCGACCACCAGGCCGTATGTCCGGAATTCGGCGGGACTCCCCCGCCGTACCCCCTTGCGGTGAGGGTGCCCGAGTCCGAAGAGGGCGCGCAGGGCAGAATGGGCCCGGGCTAGCGAAGGAGAGTTACGTGGCGATCCGTGTCCTACTGGTCGATGACCAGCCACTGCTGCGCACAGGATTCCGCATGATCCTGGAGGCCGAGCAGGACGTCGCGGTCGTCGGGGAGGCCGGGGACGGCTTGCAGGCTCTCGACCAGGTGCGGGCGCTTCAGCCCGACGTGGTCCTGATGGACATCCGCATGCCGAGGATGGACGGCGTCGAGGCGACCCGGCAGATCACCGGGCCCGGCCGGGACGGACCGGCGAAGGTCCTGGTCCTGACCACCTTCGACCTCGACGAGTACGTGGTGGAGGCGCTGCGCGCGGGGGCCAGCGGCTTCCTGCTCAAGGACGCTCCCGCGAACGAACTGGTGCAGGCGATCCGTGTGGTCGCGTCGGGTGAGGCGATGCTCGCGCCGAGCATCACGCGCAGGCTCCTCGACAAGTACGCCGGTCATCTCCCGTCGGGCGACGAGCCGGTGCCCGACACCTTGCACACGCTCACCGAGCGGGAGGTCGAGGTCCTCAAGCTGGTGGCGCGCGGCCTGTCGAACGCGGAGATCGCGGCGGACCTGTTCGTGAGCGAGACGACCGTCAAGACGCACGTGGGCCATGTGCTCACCAAGCTCGGACTCCGCGACCGTGTGCAGGCCGCGGTGTACGCGTACGAGAGCGGTCTGGTGCGCCCCGGCGCCCAGTGACGGCGGCGCAGCGACACGCAGGAAGGCGGCCACCCCTCCGGGAG
>NZ_JBSGSG010000175.1:0-4642 GCF_053606765.1 Streptomyces sp. NPDC055189 | reverse complement strand
GGATGGATCCAGCCCGGCCGGCGTTTGAGGCCATCTTGTCGGGGTCTGGGGCGGAGCCCCAGGTAGGTCCGGGGCTCAGGCACGGTTTTCGGGAAGGGGCGGGGTTGGGGAGAATTCCTGTACCGCCGCTGCCACGATCCCCTCCAGCCGATCATGGTGCGCGCCCCGCCAATACACCCGCCCGCACTCCCCACACTCCGCGAACACGTCATACGTCCCCCGCGTACCGCCCTCAAGGCGGTCAGCCACGTCCTCCTTGCTCGCCGCCCGCAGCGAGCCATTGCACGCAGTGCAGCGCGACCACGGCCGCAGCGCAGGAGCGAACCGGCCAAGCACATCCCGGAGTTGTTCGTCCGGCGCGTCGCTGTAGACGTACGCGCCCGCCCACAGCTCCCGCCGCCGCAACAACCCCCGGTCCCGGCTCAGCAGCACCCGCCGCTCGGCGGCCGAGCGCTTGGCGAGGGCGGGGTCGCCGATGTCCGTGCTCTCGTACGCCGCGTCCACGCCCAGGAGGCGCAGGCGGCGGGCCAGCGTGCCCAGGTGGACGTCCAGGAGGAAGCGGAGAGGGGCGCCGGGGACGGGCTGGGGGCGGGGGACGGTGCGGACCTCCACCGACTCGCCCGACGCCGGGATGTGCGAGGCCGCAACCTCCGCGCCGTCCACCACGAGCGCGCCGACCTCCGTCAGCGGAACCCCGAGCGATTCGACGACGTGCCCGAGCGTGGACACGCCGTCAGTAACGGCCTTGGCGGGGCCGTTCCTGCGCTCGTGCGGGACGAAAAGGCCCAGCTCGGGGGCGAATTGGATGAGGATCTCCGGACCGTTCATGCGGTCAGGATGGCATGGGGGACGCACGGAGAGCCGGGGATTTACGGCGTCCCGCGTCCGGGGGCGAAGCCCGCCGCCAGCATGGTCAGGGTGCGGTCCACCAGATCGCCGAGGTCGTCCTCGTGGCCGTGCTCCGCCCAGTACGCCGTCGCCTCCGTCAGCGCGCCGATCAGGCCCATCGAGAACACCCGTACCTCCAGATCCTCCGCGTCACGGCCGGTGCGATCGGCGATGACGCGGCACAGCATCCGGCCGGTGACCGACATGCTCTCCAGCATCCGGGAGCGCACGGCGGGGATCTCGACCATCAGACGGGTGCGCAGGCGCGAGACCTCCGGGTCCTCGGTGAACCCGAGGCTCAGCGCCCGGCGCAGCACCTGCCGCAGGGATTCCACGATCGGCTCGTCCGCCGGGCGCGCCCGCAGCTCCTGTTCGAGCAGCGGGTCGTACTCGTCGGTGAGGACGATGTCCTCCTTGGCCGGGAAGTAGCGAAAGACGGTCGACGCCGACACCTCCGCCGCCTCGGCGATCTGCTCGACCGTCGTGGCGTCGTACCCCTGCTCCTCGATCAGCCGGTAGGTGGCCTCACGGATCGCGATGCGGGTCTTCAGCTTCTTCCGTTCGCGAAGCCCCAGGTGGGAGCCGTGCGGGGAAGCGGTGGTGCGTGCGGCCGTCATGCCCTCATTGTCGGGCATCCGCCGTGCCCCGTCCGGGTGTCTCCGTGCACGCAAATGGCCGCGGCTCGAAAGCCGCGGCCATAAAGAGGGGAAGGGGTCTGGGGCTGCCGCCCCGCTACCGGGTGGCTGCTACCCGTGCTGGTACGCCACCAGCGAGATGCCCACGTAGTGCACCGCGAACGCGGCCAGTGTCAGGGAGTGGAAGACCTCGTGGAAGCCGAAGAAGCGGGGGGAGGGGTTGGGGCGCTTGATGCCGTAGATCACGCCGCCCGCGCTGTAGAGCAGGCCGCCCACGACCACGAGGACGAGGACGGCGATGCCGCCCGTGCGCATGAAGTCCGGCAGGTAGAAGACCGCCGCCCAGCCCATCGCGATGTAACAGGGGGTGTAGAGCCAGCGTGGCGCGCCGACCCAGAAGACGCGGAAGAGGATGCCGGCCACCGCCGCGCCCCATACGCCCCAGAGCAGCCACTGGCCCTTGGACTCGGGCAGCAGCAGCATCGTCAGCGGGGTGTACGTGCCCGCGATGATCAGGAAGATGTTGGCGTGGTCGAGCCTGCGAAGGACGCCGTCCGCGCGTGGGCTCCAGGTGCCCCGGTGGTAGATCGCGCTCACTCCGAAGAGCAGGCACGCCGTCAGGACATAGATGCCGCAGGCGATCCGCGCGCGCGTGGAGCCCGCGAGCGCCGTGAGCACGATGCCGGAGACCAGCACCGCGGGGAACATGCCCGCGTGCAGCCAGCCGCGCATCTTCGGCTTCACTTCCGCGAGATCCGGGATCTCCGGGAGCGGCAGGGCGGCGAGCGGGGACGAATCGGGGCTCTTGGCCGTGGAGTTCGTGTCCGCATCGGGGACGGGAGCGGTCATATCGGCATCGTACCTACGCAACCGTAAGTTAGGCATCAGGCGAATGGGAACCGAGGCGCACAAGTGGCGATCCTCACGGTGATACCCGAGCGTACAAGTGACGGATTCGCGGGTGGATGCGCGGGTGGGAGGCCATCCGGGCGAGTGGCGATGCTCACGCCGCTCACGTGTGCGGCCCTCTGGACATATGCGCAGAAGCATCGGATGATCAAATGAGTGCGATCGGCACCGGATGAGCGCCAGAGGGTCAATACGTGAAGCGTCCGGGTCGGAGCCCCCACGGGGCAACACAAACCAAAACCCCTCGTAATAGGAGCAATCGTGGCGCGCGATATCGCGGCTCCCCTTCTCGCAGCTTCAATGGGCACCGTTCCCACCGACCACCGGGAGCTCGTCTCCTGGGTGAACGAGATCGCCGAACTGACACAGCCGGACAGCGTGGTCTGGTGCGACGGATCCGAGGCCGAGTACGAGCGCCTGTGCGAGGAGCTCGTGGCCAAGGGCACCTTCAAGAAGCTCGACCCGATCAAGCGCCCCAATTCGTACTACGCGGCCTCCGACCCGACCGACGTCGCGCGCGTCGAGGACCGCACCTTCATCTGCTCCGAGAACGAGAAGGACGCGGGTCCGACCAACCACTGGAAGGCCCCCGCCGAGATGCGGGAGATCTTCCAGGGGGACGAGGGCGTGTTCCGCGGCTCCATGCGCGGACGCACCATGTACGTCGTCCCCTTCTGCATGGGCCCGGTCGGCTCGCCGCTCTCCGCGATCGGTGTCGAGATCACCGACTCCGCGTACGTCGCCGTCTCCATGCGCACCATGACCCGCATGGGCCAGGCGGTCCTGGACGAGCTCGGCGACGACGGCTTCTTCGTGAAGGCCGTCCACACGCTCGGCGCCCCGCTCGAAGAGGGCCAGGCGGACGTCCCGTGGCCCTGCAACTCCACCAAGTACATCTCGCACTTCCCCGAGGACCGCGAGATCTGGTCGTTCGGCTCGGGCTACGGCGGCAACGCCCTGCTCGGCAAGAAGTGCTACGCCCTGCGCATCGCCTCCGTCATGGCCCGCGACGAGGGCTGGCTCGCCGAGCACATGCTGATCCTCAAGCTCACCCCGCCGCAGGGAGAGTCGAAGTACGTCGCGGCGGCGTTCCCGAGTGCCTGCGGCAAGACCAACCTCGCCATGCTGGAGCCGACGACTCGCGGCTGGACCGTCGAGACCATCGGTGACGACATCGCCTGGATGCGGTTCGGCGAGGACGGGCGGCTCTACGCGATCAACCCCGAGGCCGGCTTCTTCGGCGTCGCGCCCGGCACCGGCGAGCACACCAACGCCAACGCCATGAAGACCCTGTGGGGCAACTCGGTCTTCACGAACGTCGCGCTCACCGACGACAACGACGTCTGGTGGGAGGGCATGACGGAGGAGACTCCCGCCCACCTCACCGACTGGAAGGGCAACGACTGGACCCCGGAGTCGGGCGTCCCGGCCGCGCACCCGAACGCCCGCTTCACCACGCCCGCCTCGCAGTGCCCGATCATCGCGCCCGAGTGGGAGGACCCCAAGGGTGTGCCGATCTCGGCGATCCTCTTCGGCGGCCGTCGCGCCAGCGCGGTGCCGCTGGTGACGGAGTCCTTCAACTGGCAGCACGGCGTCTTCCTCGGCGCCAATGTGGCGAGCGAGAAGACCGCCGCGGCCGAGGGCAAGGTCGGCGAGCTGCGCCGCGACCCGTTCGCCATGCTGCCGTTCTGCGGCTACAACATGGGCGACTACATGGCCCACTGGGTCAAGGTCGGCGCGGACAAGGACCAGTCCAAGCTGCCGAAGATCTACTACGTGAACTGGTTCCGGAAGAACACCGAGGGCAAGTTCGTGTGGCCCGGCTTCGGTGAGAACAGCCGCGTCCTGAAGTGGATCGTGGACCGGCTCGACGGCAAGGCCGAGGGCGTCGAGACCCCCATCGGCATCCTGCCGACGGTCGACTCGCTCGACACCGAGGGCCTCGACCTGGACAAGTCCGACCTGGAGTTCCTGCTCACGGTCGACAAGGAGGTCTGGCGCGACGAGGCCTCGCTGGTCCCCGAGCACCTGAACACCTTCGGCGACCACACGCCCAAGGAGCTGTGGGACGAGTACCGCGCCCTGGTGCAGCGTCTCGGCTGACCTCAGCCGTTCCGCTTTCGGGCGGGGGCCCCCCCAAACGCGGGGGGGGGGCCCGCCCGGTGGGCCCCCCGCCCAAAAAAAAACATTCCGTAACACCAGTAGAGTTT
>NZ_JBSGSG010000174.1:0-4801 GCF_053606765.1 Streptomyces sp. NPDC055189 | reverse complement strand
GAGAAGGCTCAGCCTTCTCTCCGCCCTGACGTCTGGAGTGGGGGGTGTGGGGATGGCGTCAGATGCGGCCATGGGTCAGCCGGGTCAGCGGTCCGCCCTGGACCTTCGCTGTCCGGCGTCCGGCGGTGAAAGCCACACCGGCCACGCTGACCACACCGGCGGCCGCCCCGGCGGCTATGGCCTTGCGGTTCTTCACCAGGGTCCAGCCGGCGGCTGCCGTTGAAGCAACCTTGCCGGTGGCCGACACCACCGTCTTGCTGCCGCTTTCGATCCCCGCGGCTGCCGCCTGCTTGGCGCGCTGGGTCGCGAGGCCGAGCGAATGCGCACCGGTACCGGCGGCGTCGGCCGCCTCCTCGGCGGAACCCTTCGCCTTCTCGGCCGCCTGCGCCGATTCCTGCTTCGCCTTCTGTGCCGTGGCGTTGCTGTTCACCTTGTGCGCTCCCGTCTTCGCAGCGGACCGCCCTTGGGCGGCTGTTTGCTTCGTGCTGCGCCGGGTGCTTCCGGCGCTGTCGTCAGAGGGTCTTCTCTCTTGAGCCATGCGGTCCGTGTTGCCGTGCAACGCCATGTGAAACTCCGCGTGTTCGATTCTTCGTCCGCAGACAGCAGGGAACCCACCGGCCTCGGGCGCAGTTGACCGGCCCATCGGTTCGGCACGGGCCGCACATTCCGTCAGCTCTCCAACCTGCCCGGCTCGATGCGGCAGTTGGCCTGACAGGCAGATGAAACCGCTGGTCGGCGGGTCTTCGACGACCACGAAATGCCCGACCTCACTCATCTGCCCAACGGCACAGCGATGCTCAACTCGCCGCCGGATCCGGTATCGGCACCGCCGCCGTCAGGCGAGGGGCTCGTGGTTGACCCAGATCGCCTTGTACGGGCGGCGGGCCTGCCAGCCGGCAATGAACTCGCCGAGGCCGGGCAGGGCGAAGGCGGCGTCAAGGGCGTCGAGATCGGCCAGGCCGAGCCGAACGACGGCGGATGCGACGGCCACCGGGGCATGGTCGTCACCGGGGACCGGCAGGTGGTGGCGGGCGTGGAAGGACTGGAAGATGCCAGTGCCCATGGTCAGTTCCTCGAGCCCCTTCAGGTACTCGTCGAGCTCGTCAGAGGGAATCGGTTCGTCGAAGGCGACGATCATCGTGTGGTGAATCATGCTGCAATTGAAGTGGTGCTTCGTATCGAAGTCCAAGATCTGCAGATTCTGAATCCATTCCTTCAGGGAATGGCTGGGGCAAGTAATCTGGTGGCATGGCCGAGCTGGAGACCCGCGAACTGGAGTACTTCGCCGCTCTTGCCGAGGAGCTGCATTTCGGCCGGGCGGCGCAGCGGCTGGGGATCGCGCAGCCCGCCTTGTCCAAGGCGGTGCGGCGGCTGGAGGACCGGCTCGGGGTGGCGCTGGTGGAGCGCTCCAGTCGGCATGTGGCCCTCACCTCCGCCGGGGAGGCGCTGCAGTTCCACGGTCGCCATGCGTTGCTCGCTGTCGGGGCGGCGGTCGAGAGGGCCCGTCGGGCAGGCGAGCGGGAGACCCGGCTGCGTCTGGTGATCAAGCCTGGCGGGGATGCGGACCTGCTGTCCGGGATCCTGGCCGCCTACTCTCGCCGGCCCGACGCTCGCCAGGTGGACATCGTGTTCGGCGGGTCCACCGACCGCGCCGATCATGTGCGCGACGGCCGGGCGGACGTGGCGCTGTTGTACGTGCCCTTCGACGACCTGACCGGATTGGATCACGAAGTCCTGCTGGTCGAGGGCCGGGTGGCGATTCTGCCGCCGGACCACCGGCTCGCCGGCCAGAGCGAGGTGACCCTCGCCGACCTGGCCCGCGAGACGTTGCCGCGCTGGAAGGGCGTGCGCGGGAACGGTGTGCCCGGTCTCGAGCCCGTCGCCGGGTCCGGTCCCGAGATCGCCGACGGTGCCGAGCTGACGCATATGGTCCTGCTGGGCCGGGCGATCGCGGTGCTGCCGCGTTCGCTGGCCCGGCCGCAGCATCCGGGGCTGGTCTATGTTCCGGTGGCCGACGCGCCGCGCAGTGCGCTGGTCCTCGCCTGGGCGCAGGAGGACCGGCGGCGGCTGGTCGCGGACTTCGTCGCCTCAGCAGTGGACGCGGCGCAGGGCTGATCCTGTACTGCCCGTCCTTTCCGTACTGCCCCCGCTCCGGCACTTCCTGTTGGGACGGTTGAGGTCACAGCAACCGGTCGACCAGCCCGTCCACGTAGTCCGGGGTGAGCTCCATGCCGAACAGGACGCGGATATACATCGGGGCCATGATGTGGTCCAGCACGCCGAGCGCGTCGGGTGCGCGCTCGCCCCGTTCGCGGGCGCGATCGAGCATGGACTGCAGTTGCCGGGTGCGTTCGGCGAGGATGCCATCACGCGCCTGCAGGCCCTGCCGGCCGTTGCTCGACAGGACGACGGCCAGGCGGACCACCGCCAGACCGTCGGGTCCGGTGATCTCGCGGGCCACTTGGGCCGCGTAAGTGCGCAGGTCGCCCGCCAGGCTCCCAGTGTCGGGCATCGGTGACAGCGCGTTGAGGCGGGCGAGCAGCACGTCGGTGAGCAGGGTTTCCAGGTTGCCCCACCTGCGGTAGATGCTGCTGTCGGCCACGCCCGCGCGGGCCGCGACCTCGCCGACGGTGAAATTGCCGTAGCCGCGCTCACCGATCAGGTCGGTGACGGCCTGGTGTACCTCCGCGCCGACGCGGGCGCTGCGCCCGCCGGGCCGCCGGGTTCGCTGTCGCTCGTCCATGCCCCCACCTTAACGCAGTTGGTGCTTGCGTTTGTGGGGCGGTCCGCCTTACAGTCCTCTAACGCAGTCGCAGACTGCGTTAGTGCGCCCGGGGCTGACCGTGTCGGCCATGGAGAGGCGCAACTGACAACTGAGAGGAATCCCCTTGACTGCATCGCCTGCGGCCGTAGGCAGTCGACCGAGCCGGACCGTGCTGCTCACGGTGACCTGCCTGGGCCAGTTCATGGTCCTGCTCGACAACACGATCGTCGGAGCGGCGCTGCCCGATATGCAGCACCGGCTGCACACTGAGCTGACCGGCCTGCAGTGGATCGTCGACGCGTACGTACTGCTGGTCGCCATGCTGCTGCTGTCCGGCGGTGTCTTCGCCGACCGGTTCGGCCGCAAGCGGGTGTACCTGACCGGCGTAGCGGTGTTCACCGTCGCGTCGGTGCTGTGCAGCCTCGCGCCCTCCGTCGGCTGGCTGGCCGCCGGCCGCGTGCTGCAGGGCATCGGGGCCGCGGCGCTGAGCCCCGCCTCGCTCGCCCTGCTCGCCGCCGCCTATCCCGTACCGCAAGAACGGATGAAGGCGATCGGGCTGTGGGCCGGACTCAGCGGAATCGGTCTGGCCGCGGGCCCGGTGGCGGGCGGCGTGCTGACGGAGGCCTTCGGCTGGCCCGCCATCTTCCTGGTCAATCTGCCCATCGGTGTGGTCCTGCTGGTGGTCGGTCTGCGCAGCCTTGAAGAGACTCGCAATCCGAACGCCCCCGCGATCGATGTCCCGGGGACGGCGCTGTCCGTCCTGGCGGTGGGGGCGATGACCTACGGGCTGATCGAAGGTGGTGCCCGTGGCTGGACGTCGCCGGTGATCCTGGGCAGCTTCACCGCCGCGGTGCTCCTCCTCGCCGCCTTCGTCGCCGTCGAAGCGCGCCGCTCCGCTCCGATGCTGCCGCTGCGGCTCTTCCGGCAGCGCCTGTTCACCGTGTCCAATACCGCCATGGTCGTGGTGGGGTTCGCGCTCACGGGCTCGTCGTTCTTCTTCTCCCAGTTCTTCGTGTACGTCCAGGGCAGCTCGATCCTGAGCGCCGGCCTGCAGACCCTGCCGCTCTCCCTCGCCATGGTGGTCGTCAGCCCGTACGCGGGCCGGCTCGCCGCCCGGTACGGCTTCCGGATCGTGGTCACCGCCGGTCTGGCCCTGGCGGGCCTGGGACTCCTCGCGCTCGGCATGGTGCACGCCGACACCGGCTACGGGAACGTGTGGTGGCGGATGGGAGTCGTCGGCATCGGCTTCGCCCTGACCCTGTCCCCACTGACGGGAGCCGCCATCCAGGCAGTCAGCGCGCAAGAAGGCGGCCTCGCATCGGGCATCAGCAGTACCACCCGGCAGATCGGCGCGGTGCTCGGCGTGGCGGTGCTCGGAGCCGTCGTCCGCTCCCGGCAATCCGGCGGCGCCTCCTTCGAGACCGGCCTCAACAGCGCCTTCCTCACTGCCGGAGCCGTCACTTTGGCCACCGCCGCGTTCACCGGCCTGTGGCTGGCGAGGTCCAAGCCCGCGGAAGGCTCCGCGGCGCCGCAACCTCCCACTGGTCCCGGTGCGGTCACCGCCGCGAACGAGGCACCCGTGAAGGCCGGTTGACGGCGGCACGGGGCTTGGTCAGGAGATGGGTGAGTGCGGTCGGGCCAGGCGGGTCATGCTGTCGCCGGCTGCATGGACGGCGGGGAAGGGGGCACTTAAGGGCGCGGTCGAATGCCCCGCCCCGCGCGAAGAAAACGCATCTTTTGTGTGTTTGTAGGCAGGGGTTAAGAGCACACGGTGGCCAGGAGGTAATAACAATGGTTCCCCTGCTTGTAGTTCTTCTTCTGGCTCTGCTTCTCTTCGGTGCGGGTTTCGCGCTGAAGGCGCTGTGGTGGATCGCGGTCGTCGTACTGGTGGTGTGGCTGCTCGGCTTCGTGATCCGTCCCGCTGCGAGCGGCGGTCGCAAGGGCCGCTGGTACCGCTGGTGATGACCACCTGAATGTCCTACGGGCGTTGTGCGGAAGCTGAAATGAGGATGTGAACAGGGGTGGGCCCGGCCTGAG
>NZ_JBSGSG010000173.1:0-5693 GCF_053606765.1 Streptomyces sp. NPDC055189 | reverse complement strand
GGTAGGCGTCCGCGTCCGGGATCAGACCCGCCCGGATGTTGGGGTCGAGCGCCGTGCAGACACCCTGCGCCGCCGCCCGCCCCGCTTCAAGAGAGGAACCAGCGATGCGCGTCCGCATGAAGGTCACGATCTCCGGCACCCGCGACGGCCAGCCCTGGCCCGAGCGCGGACAGAGCGTGGACCTGCCCGACGGCGAGGCCAAGCAGATGGTCGCGGCAGGCCTGGCCGAGCCGCACGACGACAGCGACGACGGCGAGGACGGCCAGCCGCCCGAGGAGAACACCGCCAACCCGGGCGAGCCGGAGAAGGCCACCGGCCGCCGCAAGCCCACGACGAAGTCGGCCGTCGAGAAGTAGCCCGGGAGGCTTCCATGGCGCTGCTCACCCTCGCCGAGGCGAAAGCCCAGCTCGACAACGACACGGACACCGACGACCTCGAGCTGCAGGTGTACATCGAGGCACTGACCGCAGCGATCGAACGGCACGTCGGGCCGGTGGAAACCCGGGAGTTCGCCGAGACGATCGAGGGCCGCAGCAGCTCCCTGTGCCTGTCCCACATTCCGGCCGTCGCCCTGGTGTCGGTCGTCCCGGCCGTGGACGCGGGCGACGCTCTCGACCTGGACGCGCTCGTCCTGGACGGCGCCACGGGCATCGTCCGCTACCGGGGCGGCTCGTTCACGGGGACGCTGTGGCGGGTCACGTACACGGCCGGCCGCGGCGAGGTGCCGCCCACCATCAACCTGGCCGCGCGGATCCTGCTTCAGCACCTGTGGCGTACCCAGTACGGGGCATCCCGGGGGCTGGGCAGCATCGGCGGCGGCGACGACTTCTCCGTGACCGAGCCGGTGCCCGGCTGGGGCTACGCGATCCCGAACAGGGTCCTGCAGCTGCTGGAGCCGTACAAGGTCCCGCCGGGGGTGGCCTGATGCTGACCTCTCGTGTCCCGGCCGCTGTGGACGGGCTGCTGGCGGTGCTGCGGGCGGCACCCGGCCTGGCGGACGTGACGGTCGTCGACGGGCCGCCAGCGGTCAACCTGACCCCGCGGCGCCTGCTCTTCGTGGGCTGGCAGCCTGGGGGCGAGTCGGCGGTGTCTCTCGCCCAGACGTTCAACGGCGCTGGCGCCAGGACCCGCGACGAGACGTTCCAGATCGCCGGGTACATCGAGGCCCGCACCGGCGACAAGGACATGCAGGCCCGCCGGGCTGCAGTGTTCGCGATCCTCGGGGAGATCGAGACGGCGCTGCGCGCCACGACCGACGCGCCGGACGCGCCCACGCTGGGCGGGGCGGTGCTGTGGGCGCACCTGACCGCGGGCGACCTCACCCAGATCCAGAGCGAGGGCAGCACCGCCGGGCTGGCGTTCACGGTGACCTGCCAGGCCCGTATCTGATCCACCACCACAAGGGAGCAAGTGATGGCGCGTGTGCGCTTTCTGGGGCCGGAGCCGGTGACCGTGCCCGAACTCGGCCGGACTGTCCACCCGGACGAGGTCGTCGAAGTCTCGGACGAAAGGTTCGACGGCTACGTGTGCCAGCCCGCGAACTGGGAGTCCGTCGAAGAGCCCGGGGCGAAGGCCTCGAAGAAGACCGCGGTCAAGCCGCAGAAGGAGGGCTGATCCATGGCGATCGGATCCGGGCTCGGTGCCCAGCTCGGCATCGCAGCCGAGACGACCTACGGCACCTACGTGGCGCCGTCGAAGTTCATCGAGTTCACGCAGGAATCGCTGGCGCTGAAGAAGACCACGGCGCAGTCGGCGGGGATCGCGGCCGGCCGTCTGCTGGCGCTGTCGTCGCGGCGCGTGCTCACCCGCCGCGAGGTGGAGGGCAGCCTGGACATCGAGGTCGCCAACAAGGGCATGGGCGCCCTGGTCCAGGCGCTCATGGGCACGTCGGTGACGCCGGTGAAGCAGTCGACCACCACGGCGTACATGCAGACGCACCTCCTGGCGGACACCCGGGGCAAGTCCCTGACGATCCAGAAGGGCGTGCCGCTGACGACTGGCACGGTCACGGCTAAGTCTTTCGTGGGCTGCAAGGTCACCTCGGCGGAGTTCGCGTGCGAGGTCGGCGGCATGCTCACCGGGTCGTTCGAGTTCGACGGCAAGGACTGCGACGAGGCGCAGCCCCTGGCGGTCGCGTCGTATGGCAACTCGTCCCCGTTCCACTTCGGGCAGATGACCCTGAAGACGGGCGCGTTCGGGTCGGAGACGGCGCTGGACGGCATCCGCAAGGTGTCGGTGAAGGTGGAGCGGCCGCAGGATGTGGAGCGGTTCTACGCGAACCAGGCGTCGCTGAAGAAGGAGCCGATCGCCAACGACCAGGTGAAGATCACCGGGTCGCTGGAGACGGACTACGCCGCCACCACCCTGGACGACCTCCACACCTCGGACGCAGCGTTCTCCCTGGTGTGGGAGTTCACCGGCGCCCTGATCGAGACGACCTACGCCGACACGTTCCGGGTCACGCTCCCGGCCGTCCGCCTGGACGAGGGCCCGCCCACCGTGGATGGCTTCGGCGTCGTCAAGCCGACGTTCAACTTCACCGGCCTGTACGACGGCACGAACCAGCCGAAGATCGAGATCATCTCGACCGAAGCGACTCTGTGAGCCCGGCGTGGTTCAGAACATTCGCGTGATCGGTACCGGCCAGCTGCTGGAGTTGTCGGCGCGGCTGCGCCGGGCCGGTCACGAGAACATCCGCTCCAGCTTCCACCGGCGCATCCGGCGGGCGGCGGAACCCCTGCGCGACGACCTGCAGGACGCCATCCGCCGCCTGGACATCCGCTCGCAGGGCCGGGGGTTCGGCAAGCGTGGCGGGCGGTCGCCGACCACGCGCCCCCTGCGCCGGTCGATCGCCGCAGCCATCCGCATCTCGGTCCGCAACACCGGCAATCCGGGCGCCCGCGTCTGGCTCGACAAGGGACTCCTGCCGCCAGACATCCCCATGGGCGTCGTGAACCGGCTCAACGAAGGCCGCCTCCGGCACCCCGTGTTCGGCAACAAGCGCCGGTGGGCGCAGCAGAACGCCACGCCTCTGTGGTGGGACCGGACCGTGCGCTCTCACCACGACCGCATCACCCGTGAAGTCGGCCGCGTCGTCGATGACGTGCGCCGGCACCTCGAATAGGAGCAACACCCGTGATCGTTGTCTACACCCCTGCGGGCGGCGAGCCCGAGCAGTACGACGCGTCCAGCCTGCGCGTGTCCGAGGCCGCGATCGTGCAGCGCACCGTCGACATGAAGTGGCAGGAGATCAAGGAGGGGTTGGAGAGCGACGACCTGGACGCGATGCGCGGCATCGTCTGGGTCATCAAGAAGCGCTCCCAGCCCAGCCTGCGGTTCGGGGAGTTCGACCCGGGCGTGGACGAGATGGTCTCCCGCATGGACCGGCGGGAAGTCGAGGCCTACGTCGACAACGCGTTCGCGACCACGCAGGACGACAGCGAGCTGACCCCGGAGACGGTGGCCGGCATCCTCCTCGAGCGGCTGCCGAGTGTGGCCGCCGATCCTGAGCACGCGCGCGCCCTGATCGACGCCCGGGCCACCAGCCCAAAAGCGGCGGCCGACGAGCCGCTGCCGGAGGAGACACCGGGCGAGGCTACGAGCCCGAGCCCGACATCGAACGAGCCCGAGGCCTCTACCTCGGACTCTTCGCCCACGTCCTCCACATCCCCCCTGCAGCCGTCGACGAGCTGACCATCGACGACTTCTACAACCTGACCGCCTGGATCGACCAGCACCAGGCAGCCCTCCAGGCGGAAGGTGGTTGAGCCGTGCCGTCGATGAACTTCCTCCTCACCGGCCAGGACCGGTTGAGCCACGTCTTCGACCGGATTGGGGACCGCGCGCAGCGGCTTCACCGGCGCATCGACGATGCGACCACTCGCGGCAATGTCGCAATGAGCCGCTTCACCAGTAACACGTCCCGACGCCTGTCCCAGATGCAGCAGGACAGCGAGGCCGGCGGGAAGGCGCTGGAGAAGCTGGCGGGCGCCGCGCTGCTGCTGGCTCCGGCCGCGATCCCGGTCGCCGCAACGCTGGCGCCGATCGCAGCCGGGGCGGGCACGGTCGCCGTCGCGATCGCAGCGATGGGTGCCGCCCTGGTCCCGCAAATCTCTGCTCTGGGCGACGCGGCTGAGGCGGAGACGAAGTGGCAGGACGCGGTCGCCAAGAGTGGCGCCACCTCGGCGGAAGCAGCGCAGGCGCAGGCTGCCTACGCCAAGACCGTGGCCGAACTGCCGCCCGCCACACGTCAGGCGGCGGCCGCGTTCAGCGTGCTCAAGGACGAGTTCGCGGACTGGTCCGACGAGCTGGCCGGCGACACGATGGCCCCAGTCATCAAGAGCATCGGCATCGCCAACGCCCTGTTGCCGAAGACGTCCGGCCTAGTCCGTGCCGCCTCGTCGGAGACCGACCGCTTCCTGACGATCATCGGCGGCTCGATGGCCTCTCCTGGCTTCGACCGCCTCAACGACAAGTTCACCACGTTCACACAGCGCACGTTGCGCAACCTGAACGACGGATTGGTGCACCTGCTGCGCACCAGCGACGGCAAGGTCGGCAGCAACCTGGCAGAGTTCATGGACTACGCCAGAGCCCAGGGGCCGTTGGTCTCCAGCGTCCTGCGCAACATTGGCACCACGCTGATGAACGTGCTGCGGGCGGGCAGCGACGTCGGCGTGGGCATGCTGCAGGTCATCAACGTCCTCGCCAAGCTCGTCTCGGCGGTCCCGCCTGGCACCATCGCCGCCCTCCTGCAGCTGGCGTTCGCGATGAAGGTGACTAAGGCGGCCGCGTTCGGTCTGGCCGCGGCGCGCACGGCCGTGGCTGCGTTCATGACGCAGCTCATCGCGATGGGGAACGCGGCCGCGGGCACGCCTGGGCGGCTGCGCGCGGTCGGCGCGGCGATCGGCGCCCTGTCCCGCAGCGCGAAGGTGGCGCTGGCTGGCACGGGTATCGGTCTGCTGCTGGTCGCGCTCGCCGAGCTGCAGCAGCGGGGCAAGTCGGTGCCTCCGGACGTCGACAAGCTGACCACGTCGCTGGGCACGCTGGGCCGCACCGGGCGGGTCACGGGCGAGGCCGCGCGGGTGATGGGCAAGGACATGGAGGGCCTGGCCTCCGCTGTCGAGCGTGTCGCTGGCCACAGCGGCGGCATGGACTCGTTCAACGACGTCATGAACCGGATCTTCACTCTGGGCATGGCGGACAGCAACTCCATGAAGGTGGCCAAGGAGGACCTGGACGGTATCGACCAGGCGCTCGCCAACCTCGTCAAGGGCGGCAACGCCAGCTTGGCCGAGGCCGCGCTGAAGCGGATGAGCGACGCCTACGGCAAGGGCGGCCGGGACACCCGTGAGTTCACCTCGCGGCTGGACGCCTACAAGCAGGCTCTGGCTGACGCCAAGTTCGAGCAGCAGCTCGCCGCCGACAGCATGGGCCTGTTCGGCGCGCAGGCGCAGGCCGTGCAGCAGAAGCTGAACGCGCAGAAGATGAGTGCGGACGGGCTGCGCCAGTCGATCCAGGCGCTGTCGGAGACGTCCCGGAACGCGTTCGACGCCGAGACGAAGTTCGAAGCGGCGATCGACAACGTCACCAAGTCGCTGAAGGCCAACGGCAAGACCCTCGACGTCGGCACGGACAAGGGCCGCGCAAACCGGGACGCCCTGTCGCAGATGGCGGCGGCGACCGAGGACGCC
>NZ_JBSGSG010000172.1:0-5835 GCF_053606765.1 Streptomyces sp. NPDC055189 | reverse complement strand
TGGTGCTTCCTTGCCCCCGGGGGGGGGGGGGGGGCGCGCCGCCCCCCCCCCCCCCCGCGCCGTGGTGACCGCTCAGCGGCTGTAGCGCATGAGGGCGCGCACCATGTGGCAGGTGATGTCCGACGGCGGGTGGATTCCCACGTCCTGAGCCATGCTCCGGATGCGGGTGTTGCTCGCTTGGTTCGCCAGATAGACGCCCGAGTCGAGGAGGGCTATCGCCAGACGCATGGCCTTCAGGCGCCGGTTGTGCGTGATGTACCACTCGCGCGGCCGTCCTGCCGGGAGCGGTCGCTTCTCCAGTGGTGCGTACGTCGGGTCGATGATCACGGATCGGGAAGCGTTGCGCTTCGACTTCGATGTGAGTGCGGCAGCGGGCACAGGCATCCTCCTGTCGCGTCAGGAACCCCCGTCGGGAACCCTCGAACATTGCTTCAATTCTACCGCCGGGCACTGACAATCGCCGCTGGCCAGACGGGTTTTCGGGCGGCGCGACGGGCGCTGTGACGGGTGGGTCGCGGGTAGCGTGTGCGGCATGGAGATCTGGATCAATCCCGCCTGTTCGAAGTGCCGCAGCGCGCTCACGCTGCTCGACGCGGAGGGCGCCGACTACACCGTCCGCCGCTACCTCGACGACGTCCCCTCCGAGGACGAGATCCGCGCCGTCCTCGAACGGCTCGGCCTGGAGCCGTGGGACATCACGCGCACCCAGGAGGACGCCGCCAAGGAGCTGAACCTCAAGGACCGCGAGGCCTGGCCGCGCGACGCGTCGGGCCGCGACCGCTGGATCAAGGCGCTCGCCGAGCACCCCAAGCTCATCCAGCGCCCCATCATCACCGCCGACGACGGCACGGCGGTGGTGGGGCGCACGGAGGAGGCGGTTCGGGACGCGCTGTCCCGGTAGCCGCCCCGCAGCCGCGCAGGTCCTGGCCTCAGCCGAGGAACTCGGCCACCCGGCCGTTGAGTTCGGCGGTCCGGCTGTGCGGCAGCGCATGGTGGCCGACGCCCGGCAGCACGGCCGTCCGCACGTCGGGCAGCAGCTCCGCGGCGCGGGCGGCCACCTTCCCCGCGTTGTGCGCGCGGCCGCTCCCGGCGAGCAGGACGAGCACGGGGAGCCGCAGGGCGCGCAGGGCGTCCGGCGCCGGACGCGGTCCGGTGACCGGCTTCGCCGTGGGGAAGCCGGCCGCGAGCTCCTGGAGGCGCAGCCAGTCGGCGTCCAGCGCGATGCCGCCGGTCTCCCAGGCGAGGAACGCGCGTGTGCGCCGGGCGGAGGGGCGGAGCAGCATCGGCAGCGCGTGCAGCAGATAGCCGGGGCGGAATCCGGCGAAGCACTGGGTCGGGTCGACGAGGACGAGACGCCGGACGCGGTGGGGTGCGTGCAGGGCGTAATGGAGGGCGATCCAGGCGCCGTACGAGTGTCCGCCCAGATCGACCGCCCCGCCGGTTCCGAGCCCTTCCGTCCCGGGCCCTCCCGTCCCGAGCCCGTCGAGGAGCGCGTCCAGCCACCCCGTCAGATCGGCCACGGACCGGATCGGCCGACCCGCGTCCGGCACGCTGCGCCCCGCCTCGCCGATCAGGTCGACCGCGTACACCCGCCGCTTGCGGGCCCATTTGCCGACGTTCGCGAACCAGCTTCCGGCGGTGGCGCCCCCGCCCGGCAGGAGCACGAGGGGCGGGGCACCGGCCGGGCCGCACACCGCGACGTACGTGTCGCCGAAGGGCGTGGAGACCGTGCGGTGCTCCGTCCCCGCGGGCCACTTCGCAAGGACCTTGTCGTACGCGATGAAGAACGCCTCGGTCGCCATCGGATTCCCCCTCCGTCGGTCGGGTCCCGAGTCTCTCCCGCACCGGCACGGACATGACAGGGGTCGGAGGTGACGGCGGACCGATGACGCACATCCGGCGAACCGTTACATACACCTCCATAGCGTTGAGCACTCCATACGCCGCAGGCCGGACGACGGTTCCGGGAACGGAGAGGAGCGCGCCCGTGCAGAGCCTGAAATCCGGGGGCGTATACGGAACCATCCTCGCGAGCGCGCTGGTCGCGGCGCTGCACTCGAAACAGCAGGTCTACACGCCCCGCTACGACGCGGCCTGGATCATGGTGACCGCGGGCACCGCCGCACTCGCGCACGGATACGCGCACCACATGTCCACGCACCGGCCGGGAACGGGCCTGCAGCGGTGGCGGCAGTTGGTCCGGGAGCTCCTTGACGAGTGGCCGGTGATCGTCGCCTGCTGGCCCACCGTGGCACTGCTCGTGCTCGCCGGCACCTTCGACTGGCCGGAGGAGCCCGTCACCTGTTCCGTGCTCCTCCTGAACGCGGCCCTCCTGCTCACCTGGGGCACTTTCGGCGCGCTCCGTGCGGGTTACCGGCGGCGTTCGGCAGTACTCCTCGGCATGGCCGACGCGACGATCGGGCTGCTCATCGCGGCCGCCAACGCCGTCATCAAGTGACGCGAGAGAAGCGGCGGGACGTGAAGTGAGCCACAACCACCGCAGGTAACACGGGGTTCACATTCGAGCAATGGACGGGAAATCGCGCGTTGGCAGGCTGCGCGGCATCACCACGGCACCGCAGCACCCGCACGTTCTGCGCCGTACCGAGCATTTAAAGGATGGCCCCGTGACCTTCAAGGCTGAGTACATCTGGATCGACGGCACCGCGCCGACCGCCAAGCTCCGTTCGAAGACAAAGATCATGACGGACGGCGCCGAGCTCCCCACCTGGGGCTTCGACGGATCCAGCACCAACCAGGCCAAGGGTCACGCATCCGACCGCGTGCTCAAGCCGGTCTTCACCTGCCCCGACCCGATCCGCGGCGGCGACGACGTACTCGTACTGTGCGAGGTCCTCAACACGGACATGACGCCGCACGAGTCCAACACCCGTGCCGCGCTCGCCGAGATCGAGGAGCGCTTCGGCTCGCAGGAGCCGATCTTCGGCATCGAGCAGGAGTACACGTTCTTCGAGGGCGACCGCCCGCTCGGCTTCCCCGTCGGCGGCTTCCCGGCCGCGCAGGGCGGCTACTACTGCGGCGTCGGCGCGGACGAGATCTTCGGCCGTGACGTCGTCGAGGCGCACCTGGAGAACTGCCTCAAGGCCGGCCTCGGCATCTCCGGCATCAACGCCGAGGTCATGCCGGGCCAGTGGGAGTTCCAGGTCGGCCCGCTCGCGCCGCTCGAGGTCTCCGACCAGCTGTGGATCGCCCGCTGGCTGCTCTACCGCACCGCCGAGGACTTCAAGGTGTCGGCCACGCTCGACCCCAAGCCGGTGAAGGGCGACTGGAACGGCGCGGGCGCGCACACGAACTTCTCGACTCGGGCGATGCGCGAGGGCTATGCGCCGATCATCACCGCCTGCGAGTCCCTCGGCGAGGGCTCCAAGCCGCTCGACCACGTCAAGAACTACGGCGCGGGCATCGACGACCGTCTGACCGGCCTGCACGAGACCGCCCCGTGGGACGAGTACAAGTACGGCGTCTCCGACCGCGGCGCCTCGGTCCGCATCCCGTGGCAGGTCGAGGTGGAGCAGAAGGGCTACATCGAGGACCGCCGCCCGAACGCGAACGTCGACCCGTACGTCGTGACGCGGCTGCTCGTCGACACCTGCTGCACCGCCCTGGAGAAGGCCGGCCAGGTCTGACCCCATGGGTTCGTATGTTTCCGCAGGGGGCGCCCGCCGAATCGGTGGGCGCCCCCTGCGGCATGCCCGCCCCCTGCGGCATGGCGGTCCTCAGGACGGTCCTGAGGGGCGAATTCACGCCAAGGGTTGGCCAAGGACCCGTATCAGCGTGCGAGAGGGAACGACCGCCGCCCCTCCCATCTGCTTCAATGGGGCCATGGGCAGCTACGGGAACATCGCGACGGGTCGTGACCACGACCTCGAACCGTTCTGGCCTTCCCGTCAGCACCATGACTTCGACCGGGTGTGTTGCCGCGCGACGAACGCGCAGGCCCTCTAACGCCGTTCACCCGGCTTTCGCCTGACGCGCACGACGTACGTACGTCCTCGTTGACTGACGACTCCTCCGCGCGAAAGAGCTGACTTCCATGGCGAACTCCCGTACCTTCTCCGCCTCCACCGCCACCGCGACCGCCACCGCCACGCCGCTGACCAGCCCCGGCCGGGGGCGGCTGCGAGCCGTCGCCCCGGACGAGGTGGTGCAGATCACCGACTTCCTGCCGCCGGGCGCGACCTGGCTGCCCGCCCCCCAGCACACGCTGCCCACCCTGCCGGGCCAGCCGCCGATGATCGGCTACCTGGTCCTCGTACCGGCCGGGCAGGAGCCCGTCACCGCCGGGCCCGAGCCGCTGCAGCCGGCAGCCGCGCCGGGCCACGGCCACGGCCACGGCCACGGCAAGGAGCAGGCGTCCGCCGGGCCCGTGTGGATCGACACCGTCCAGCGGGCCGCGCAGGTCGACGGGCAGCAGCTCGACCTCACCTATCTGGAATTCGAGCTCCTCGCACATCTCGTCGCCCACCCCCACCGGGTACACACGCGCGACCAGCTGGTCACCACGGTGTGGGGGTACGGACACGTGGGCGACGGGCGCACCGTCGACGTCCACATCGCGCGGCTGCGGCGCAAGCTGGGCGCCGAGCACCGTCAGACGATCCAGACGGTGCGCCGGGTGGGCTACAAGTACGCGCCGCCGACATCCCGCTGACCCGCGGGTTCCCTGGTCGGGCCGGGCTCTGCCGCTAGCAGAACCCGGTTCCGCCGACGGGACGCGGCGTGCAGAGTCGTCGGCATGAGACTTCTGATGCTGGGCGGTACGGAGTTCGTGGGGCGGGCGGTCACCGAGGCGGCGCTCGCGCGTGGCTGGGAGGTGACGGTCTTCCATCGCGGGCGCCACGAGGCACCCGCCGGTGCGGTGTCACTGCTGGGTGACCGCACGGCGGACGGCGGCCTGGACGCGCTCGCCGCCGCCGACGCCGAATGGGACGTCGTCGTCGACACCTGGTCGGGAGCACCGCGCGCCGTGCGCGAGGCGGCGCGGCTGCTCGCCGGGCGGGCGGGGCGGTACGTCTACGTGTCGAGCGTCTCCGTGTACCAGTGGCCGATCGCGGCGGGTTCGGACGAGAGCCACTCTCTCGTCGGGGGAGATCCTGACGCGGACGCGGTGGCGTACGCCGAGGACAAGCGGGGCGGGGAGCTCGCGGCCCTCGCGGAGTTCGGGGCGGAGCGCACGGTGCTCGCCCGTGCGGGGCTGATCCTCGGTCCGTACGAGAACATCGGGCGGCTGCCGTGGTGGCTGAACCGGATCGCCCGCGGTGGTCCCGTACTGGCCCCGGGGCCAAGGGAGTTGGACCTCCAGTACATCGACGCGCGCGACCTCGCCCAGTGGGTTTTGGACGCGGCTTTCGCGGGCCTGCACGGTCCGTACAACGTCGTCTCCCCCATCGCGCACACCACGACGGAGGAGTTCCTGGAGGCGTGCGTGGCCGTGGCGGGCGCGGACGACGTGGAGCTGCGGTGGACCGACCCCTCGGTGATCGCCGAGCACGGCATCGAACCGTGGACGCAGCTCCCGGTGTGGGCGCCGCCGGGCGAGATGCACGACTCCATGCACCGCACCTCCACGGAGAAGGCCGTGTCCGCGGGCCTGCGGGCACGTCCGGTGGCGGACACGGTCGCGGACACGTGGACCTGGCTCCAGTCGATCGGCGGCCAGGCCCCGCAACGCCCCGACCGCCCGACGGTGGGCCTGGCCCCGGAGGTGGAGGCGAAGGCGCTGGGTTTGTGACTGCGGGTCCGGGTCCGGTGGGGGCTTGTCGCGCAGTTCCCCGCGCCCCCGAAGGGGCGGCGGTCGGCTGGAAAGTCCAGCCG
>NZ_JBSGSG010000171.1:0-6137 GCF_053606765.1 Streptomyces sp. NPDC055189 | reverse complement strand
GGTGCGCGGCAGGACGCCGCGCACCCGGCCCACGGGTCGGATCAGGTCCGGTGCCAGGGCCCCGTCACGGCGAACGTCGTGCCGGGGGTGTAGCAGTTGACGTACATCGTGTCGTGGTCCGGCGAGAAGCAGACGCCCGCGAACTCACCCCACTCGGGCTCCTCGGGAGTGCCGATGTTCTGCGCGCCCCTGGCCATCGCGTAGACCTCGCCCCGCCGCGTCACGCCGTAGACGTGCTGCGCGCCGCCGCCGTCCTCGGCCACCATCAGGCCGCCGCTCGGCGCGAGGCAGATGTTGTCGGGGGACTCGCCCGGCAGCTGGATGTCGGTGCTCGGGCCGAAGACGATCACGAGGGTGAGACGGCGCTCGGAGGGGTCGTAGCGCCAGATCTGCCCGAAGTGGTCGCCCGCCGAGCCCTCCGCGCTGTGGGCGAACGACGAGACGAAGTAGACGGACGTGCCGCCCCAGTAGCAGCCTTCCAGCTTCTGCGCGTGGGTGATGCCCTTGGGGCCGAAGTCCTGGTTCCTGATGGGGGTCTGGGCGGCCAGCGGGTCCGGCACGTCGACCCATTCGATGCCCTTGAAGCTGGCCCCCGTCTCCTGGATCGCGGACAGGTCGGGCACGCCCGGCACCCGCATGGCCTGCAGCTTTCCGCCCGCCCGGAGCGAGCCGCGGCCGCCCTCGGGCTTCTTGGGCAGGAAGCGGTAGAAGAGGCCGAAGGGCTTGAGGAAGGCGTCCTCGGTCTCGTAGACGACGCCGCGCCGTGGATCGACGGCGATCGCCTCGTGCTGGAAGCGGCCCATCGCGGTGAGCGGCACGGCGCCGGTGCGGTGAGGGTCGACGGGGTCGACCTCGAAGATGAAGCCGTGGTCCTTGGTGTAGCCGTTCGTGCCGGCCTTGTCCTCGGTCTCCTCGCAGGTCAGCCAGGTGCCCCACGGGGTGGGCCCGCCCGCGCAGTTGACCGCGGTCCCGGCGATCGCGACACGCTCGCCGATGACGTTGTTGTGGCGGTCGAGTGCGAGCGCCGTACAGCCGCCCTTGCCCATCGGGTCGTAGGTGAGGCCCTTGACCGTGGGCACGCCGATTCTTCCGTTGTGGCGGTTCTCGTGGTTGCGGACGAGGTTGGTTCCGCCCTTCTTGCCGCGGAAGGTGGCCATGCCGTCGAAGTTGCTCGGCACCTTGCCCTCACCGGACGGCAGATCGCCGCCCTCCCGCGAGAGGACCTGGTAGCGGAAACCTTTCGGCAGATCGAGCAGGCCCGCGGGGTCGGGCACAAGCGGCCCGTAGCCTGCCTTGCCCTGCGCGGCGGCGCTTCCCGCGAAGAGTTCCGAGAGCGCGCCGGTGAAGGCGATTCCCGCACCCACCGCACCGGTACGGGCTAGCACCTGACGTCGTGTCGTGGACATAAAAGGTCGACCTCCTGCTGGCGGACAGGAACATGACCGGATGTGTGTACCACGCGCCTAGGCGTGCGGGAACCACGCGCGTAGCGGTGAGTCGTTTCGCTTTTACGAGGCGCGTTACACCTTTACGAGGCCCGTTACGCCTTTACGAGGCTCTTCGCGTCCCTCGCGAGCGCGGTGAGCCGCGATATCGCCCGGAAGTACTTCTTCCTGTAGCCGCCGTTCAGCATCTCCTCGCTGAACAGCTGGTCGAAGGGGACGCCCGAGGCGAGCACGGGGACCTCGCGGTCGTACAGACGGTCGGCGAGCACGACGAGGCGGAGCGCGGTCGACTGGTCGGGCACGGGCGTCACCTCGGTGAGGCAGACGGCCTTCAGGTCGTCGGTGAGCGCTCCGTACCGGCTGGGGTGGACGCGCGCGAGGTGGTCCAGCAGATGCGGGAAGTCGTCCAGGCTCGCGCCCTCGGTCGCGTACGCGGTCTTGGTGACCTGCTCCTCCGAGTACGGAGCCGGCGCCTCCGGAAGCCCCCGGTGGCGGTAGTCATCGCCGTCGATGCGCAGCGACTTGAAGTGGGTCGCCAGGCCCTGGATCTCGCGCAGGAAGTCGGCGGAGGCGAACCGGCCCTCGCCGAGCTTGCCCGGCAGCGTGTTCGAGGTCGCGGCGAGCGCCACGCCCTCGTCGACGAGCCGCGAGAGGAGCGAGGACACGAGCACCGTGTCGCCCGGGTCGTCGAGCTCGAATTCGTCGATGCAGAGCAGCCGGTGCCCGCTGAGGGTGCGCACGGTCTGCTGGAAGCCGAGCGCCCCGACGAGGTTCGTCAGCTCGACGAAGGTGCCGAACGCCTTCTGCTCGGGCGCCGCGGGCGTCGCGTGCCAGAGGGAGGCGAGGAGGTGGGTCTTGCCCACTCCGTAGCCGCCGTCGAGGTAGACGCCGCGGGGGCCGGAGGGGGCCGCGGGCTTCGAGCGCGCGAACCACTTCCGCTTCCCGGCGCCGGACGCGTGCGCCCCGCCGAGCCCGGCCGCGAAGTCACCGAGGACCCGCACGGCCTCGGTCTGGCTGGGCTGATCGGGGTCCGGTATGTACGTATCGAAGCGGACGGAGTCGAAGCGCGGCGGCGGCACCATCTCGGCGACCAGGCGGTCGGCGGGGACATGGGGCTCGCGGGCGCACAGCGACAGAGGAGCCGCTTCGGCTATGGGGCTCTGCCCGGGGGCGGCGGTAGAGGACGACACGGTTCCTAACTCTAAGCGCCGTGCAAGACTGCTGGACATGCGACGCCTGTTCCCTGTGACCGACCAGACAGACGAAACAGCAGTACGAGAGTGGGAGCTGGGGGAGCTGGCAGACGCGTACGCCTACCCCCCGGGCGACACCCCCTGGCTGCGCGCCAACATGGTGTCCACGCTGGACGGCGCGGCCCAGCACGACGGCCGCTCCCACCCCATCTCGAACGCCGCGGACATGCGGATCTTCGGCACCCTGCGCGCACTGGCCGACGTCGTGATCGTCGGCGCCGAGACGGTCCGCCAGGAGGGTTACCGGCCGGCACGGGAACGTGCGGACTTCGCCGGGCGCAGGGCCGGGGCCGGGCAGACGGTGGTGCCCGCGATCGCCGTCGTCAGCGCGAGCCTCAACCTGGATTTCACCCTTCCGCTTTTCACCGAGCCGCTGGTGCCCACGCTCGTGGTGACCGGCGCCGAGGCGCCGGCCGACCGGATCGCCGCGGCCGAGAAGGCGGGTGCCGTGGTGGTGATCGCGGGGGAGGGCGCCGTGGTCGAGCCCGAGCGGATCGCGCCCGCCCTGGCGGAGCGCGGCCTGACCCGGCTGCTCACCGAGGGCGGACCCCGGCTGCTCGGCCAGTTCGTGGCCGCGGAGGCCCTGGACGAGCTCTGTCTGACGGTGTCCCCGATGCTCACCGCGGGGGACGCGCAGCGCATCGCCTGGGGGTCCTCGGTGGCGGTGCCGGAACGATTCACCCTGGCTTCCGTACTGGAGGAGGCCGGGTTCCTCTTCACCCGATACCGTCAAACCTGACAATCAGCGGAATCAGCCGTTCCGTTTCGCTTCCGCTGGGCACACTAAAAGTCGCAGACCCCGTGCGGCCACGGGGCAGGATGGTTTCCGCAGGGGCTGTCGAGACAGACTCTCGGCAGCCCACGGATGAGAAGGGCGCCTGTCGTGTTCACAAGCGTATTGATGATCGAGAAGGCCCTGACCTCCGCCGACGTTGAGTTCGTCACCACCTTGCACGGCGAGGAGACGGTCACCTTCCGGGTGCTGCTCCAGCCCCGCGGCGACCAGGCGGACCGCCTGCTGCGGGCCATCGACGACGTGGCTCTGGGGGAGATCGACGAGGCGGCGAGGGAAGGGGACGTCCCCGAGGGGCAGGAGGCGGCGGCCCCCGCGCAGAAGGCCCTGGAAGTCTCGCTGGCCGCGTTGCGCGCGGCGGGCTGTGAGGCGCTTGGGCAGCTGATCGAGGATCATCCGCTCGATGCGTTGAAGCAGCTGGTGGATGAGGCGGGTGCCGATGAGGTCATCGTCCTTACCGATCCCCACTACGTGGAGGAGTTTTTCCACCGGGACTGGGCGTCTCGTGCGCGGCACAAGGTGGGCGTACCGGTTCTGAAGCTGTTCTCTCACGCGGAGGACTGAGCGCTGCTCCGGGTGCTGTGATCAAGCTGCGGGCCCGGTGGGGGCTGGTCGCGCAGTTCCCCGCGCCCCTACGGGGCGCAGGTAGTCTTGCCCTGCTCATCTGCCGTAAATTCTGGACTCTTGGGGAGACACACGTATGGCACCCGGCCTGCCCACCGCCATGGACCGACCGCACTTCATCGGCATCGGCGGCGCCGGAATGTCGGGTATCGCCAAGATCCTGGCCCAGCGCGGCGCCAAGGTCGCGGGCAGCGACGCGCGGGAGTCGGCCACGGCCGAGGCCCTGCGGACCCTGGGCGCCACGGTCCACATCGGCCACGACGCCGCGCACCTCGCGTCCGACGCGACCTGCGTGGTCGTCTCCTCCGCCATCCGCGCCGACAACCCCGAGCTGGCCCGCGCCACGGAGCTCGGCATTCCGGTCGTCCACCGCTCGGACGCCCTGGCCTCCCTCATGGAGGGCCTGCGGCCGATCGCGGTGGCCGGCACGCACGGCAAGACCACGACGACGTCGATGCTCGCGGTCACCCTCTCCACCCTCGGCCTAGACCCCTCGTACGCGATCGGCGGCGACCTGGACGCGCCGGGCTCGAACGCGCTGCACGGCGAGGGCGACATCTTCGTGGCCGAGGCGGACGAGAGCGACCGCAGCTTCCACAAGTACGCGCCCGAGGTCGCCATCGTCCTGAACGTGGAGCTCGACCACCACGCCAACTACGCGTCGATGGACGAGATCTACGAGTCCTTCGAGACCTTCGCGGGCAAGATCGTCCCCGGCGGCACGCTGGTGATCGCGGCGGACCAGTCGGGCGCGGCCGAGCTGACGAAGCGCGTGCGCGACGCGGGCGACCTGAAGGTCGTCACGTACGGCGAGTCGGAGGGCTCCGACCTCCGCATCCACAAGATCACCGCACGCGGCCTGACCAGCGAGGTCACGGTGATCCTGAACGGCAAGTTCCTGACGTTCACGGTCTCGGTCCCCGGCCGCCACTACGCCCACAACGCCGTGGCCGCCCTGGCCGCGGGCATCGCCCTCGGCATCCCCGCGCACAACCTCGCGTCGGCCATCGGCTCGTACACCGGCGTCAAGCGCCGCCTCCAGCTCAAGGGCGAGGCGGCCGGCGTCCAGGTCATCGACTCGTACGCGCACCACCCCACGGAGATGACGGCCGACCTGGAGGCGATGCGCTCCGCCGCGGGCGACGCGCGCATCCTGGTCCTCTTCCAGCCCCACCTCTTCTCGCGCACCCAGGAGCTGGGCAAGGAGATGGGCCAGTCCCTTGCCCTCGCGGACGCCTCCGTGGTCCTGGACATCTATCCCGCCCGTGAGGACCCGATCCCCGGCATCACCAGCGCCCTGATCATCGACGCGGCCGTGGCGGCGGGCGCCGAGGTACGGGCCGCGCACGACAAGACCGAGTCCGTGGCGGCCGTCGCGGGAATGACGAGGCCCGGTGATCTCGTTCTCACCATGGGAGCGGGCGACGTCACGGACCTCGGCCCGCAGATCCTGGCCGAGCTGTCGAAGCAGTAATGCGAAGCAGCACATCGAAGCAGTAAGGGGTTCAGTCTCATGTCGTACGACGTCGAGAAGCCGGACGAGCAGTGGCGCGCGGAGCTGAGCCCCTCGGAGTACGCGGTTCTGCGCCAGGCGGGCACGGAGCCCGCGTTCGTCGGTGAGTACACGGACACCAAGACCAAGGGCGTCTACTCCTGTCGCGCGTGCGGCGCGGAGCTGTTCACCTCGCAGGAGAAGTTCGAGTCGCACTGCGGCTGGCCGAGCTTCTTCGACCCCAAGGACACGGACGCGGTCGAGCTGCTCCAGGACTCCTCGCACGGCATGGTCCGCACGGAGGTCCGCTGCGCCCGCTGCGGTTCGCACCTCGGCCACGTCTTCGAGGGCGAGGGCTATGCGACGCCGACGGACCAGCGGTACTGCATCAACTCGATCTCGCTGACGCTGGCGCCCGAGGAGGGCTGAGCGGCTTTTTCACGTCATCGGCGCCCGGCAGCGGAAGAACGGTGGCGGGGGGCGGGGTGGGTGCGGGGCGGTGGGGATCGTCCCCTTGCAGGGGGTGGTGT
>NZ_JBSGSG010000170.1:0-6455 GCF_053606765.1 Streptomyces sp. NPDC055189 | reverse complement strand
CGGCGACGGTGACCGCCTCGGGGGCCTGCGGTGACTGGGCGAGCAGCGCGATGCGGTGGGCGGCCCCACGCGGGGATCACGGGCACCCGCGGGATGCGGGGCGCCCGGCGGCGGACACCAACGCGTCACAACACAGCCACAGACCCCCCAAGCGACCAACACGCAGCGGATGATGCCCGTTCAGCATCCGAACACCCATGGGGGGAACCATGACCGCCCGCGGAGCCGCCTGCGCCGCCCTGCTCGCCCTCGCAGCCCTCACCACCGGCTGCAGCAGCGGCAGCAGCGACGACAAGCCGCAGCCCACCGTCACCGCCACCAAGACCGTCGACCAGGCCGCCGCACGCAAGGCATGCGTCACCGCCTGGGCAGACCTCATCAAGGACAGCCCCGACGCAGGCATGGACGAGGAGCCGAGCCCCTGCCAAGGCCTGCCCGAGGGCGACCGGATCGACCGCTACATGGAAGGCCTGCAGCAGCTCAACCGGGCCAACCGCGACGAGCTGCAGGACTGCCTCGACGACCCGACGTGCACGGAGGCCCCCGCGCCGTAGATTGGTGGGAGGTGGCGCCCGTGGCCGGCAACCCGCGCAACGGGCGCCCCTACCGCCGCCTCGTCGACTGGCTCCGAGCCCAGCGACTCCCCTGCTGGTGGTGCGGCCACAACATCGGCTACGAGCTGGACGCCCGGCACCCGTTGTCCTTCACCCTCGACCACGAACAGCCGCTCTCGCGAGGCGGCTCGCTCCTCGACAAGGCCAACGCCCGGCCCGCGCACCGTCGCTGCAACAGCAGCCGCGGCAACCGCACAGCGTCACCGAAGCCCAGCCCCCGGCGACCCCAGCTGAGGTGGTGACGGTCCGTGCTGTACATCGTGACCGGACCGCCGGCCGCAGGCAAGACGAGCTGGATCGAGAGCAGGGCCAAGCCCAGCGACATCGTCATCGACCTCGACCGCATCACCCGCGCCCTCGCCGGGCCAGGCGCCCCCAACTGGAACCAGGACCCGCTCCTGCTCCGCGTCGCCCACAAGGCCCGCTACGCCGCGATGTTCGAGGCGTTCGAGCACCGCGACAAGGTCGACGTCTACCTGATCCACACCATGCCCACCTCGAAGTGGCTCGCCCGCTACCGGCGCATGGACGCACAGATCATCGCCGTCGACCCCGGGCGCAGCATCGTGATGGCCCGCATCGAGGCCATGCGAGACCCCGAGATGCGCAGGGTGGCCACCCGCTGGTACCGGTCACGATCGGCGACGAAGACCGAGACGACGGGCGCGACGCTCGAATGGTGATCAAGGCCCCGACTACTTTTTGAGCGCAAGACCGGGCGACCCAAACGCCCTTGTCGCCCGATTTTTTACACGGGGCCTGTACTCGCTAATCCGCCGAGGCGAACGCCAGCGATTTAGCAGGCGGTCACCCTCCGTGACGTGACTCTCAGTGACAGGTCGGGGGTGATCATGGCTACCAACGTCGAAGGGACCGCCGCCGAAATTGCACGGCTCCGGGTCGGCGATATCGCCCCTGGCCTGGCGCAACTCGCCCTCACCCTCGCCCAGGTGATGGACGGGAAGGACGGGGCGACGGCGAAGGCGAACGCCGCTCGCGAACTACGGGCCGCGCTCGAGGCCCTGCACAAGCTCGCGCCGGTCGCCGAAGAGACCGACCGGGTGGACGAGCTGGCCAGGAAGCGGCAGGACGGGAGGCTCCGTGCTCGCCGAGCCTGAACTGCTGCGCGGTGCCCAGCGGCCCCGCCTGTTCACCGCGCCGCCGACGTTCCTGTCCTCGGCTGGCCGGGAGGCGGTCGAGCTGGCCGCGCACGCCGGCCTGGACCTGATGCCGTGGCAGCAGCACGTCCTGGACGTCGGGCTGCGGGAACGGGAGGACGGCCAGTGGGCGGCGTTCGAGTGCGCCGTGAACGTGCCCAGGCAGAACGGGAAGGGCGGGGTGATCGAGGCCAGGGAGCTGGCGGGGCTGTTCCTGCTGGGCGAGCGCCTGATCATTCACAGCGCGCATGAGTTCAAGACGAGCCGAGTCGCGTTCCAGCGGATCCAGTCCCTGATCCTCGGGTGCCCTGACCTGCGGAAACGCGTCAAGCGGATGTTGAACAACACGACGGAGACGTCGATCACGCTGACGACGGGGCAGTCCCTGCAGTTCATCGCCCGCTCCGGCGGCTCCGGCCGTGGCTGGACCGGCGACTGCAACATCCTGGACGAGGCGATGATCCTCGGCGACGACGCGATGGGCGCGCTGATGCCGACGATGTCCGCCGTCGAGAACCCGCAGCTCTGGTACCTGGGCAGCGCCGGAATCGGCGCCCCCTCGGTGCAGCTGGCCCGTCTGCGGCGCCGAGCCCTGGCCGCGCTGGAGGCCGGGAAGCCGGACCCGTCCCTGGCCTACTTCGAGTGGTCGGTGGACCCGCACCTGGACGAATGCCCGCCCGGCTGCACGGAGCACGACAGCTCGGACGATCCGGCGTCGTGGGCGAAGGCGAACCCGTCGCTGGGCCTCCTGATCACCCCGGAGTTCGTCCGGAACGAGCGGGCCTCGCTGGGGTCCAGCGGCATCTTCGAGCGTGAGCGGCTCGGTGTAGGCGACTACCCGTCCGACGAGGCCGACACGTGGCAGGTCATCGCCGAGGAGGCGTGGCGGGCCCTGGCCGTCGGGGACGTCTCGGCGGTCGCTGAGGCGCGGCAGGCCGGGCCGGTGGCGCTGTCCATCGACATGACCCCGGAGCGGTCGCACGCGGCCATCAGCGCAGCGTTCCGGTACCTGGGCGGCGTGCACGTGACGGTCATCGACCACCGGCCCGGTACGGGCTGGATCCTGGAGCGCGCCAAGGAACTGCACGGGAAATGGAACCCGCGGTGCTGGGTGATCGACGGGGCGGGGCCGGCCGGGTCGCTGATCGGCGACCTGGAGGACAAGGAGACCGGGCTCGGAGTGACAGTCGTGCAGCCGAAGGCGCGGGAGATGGCCGCGGCGTGCGCCCAGTTCTACGACGCCGTAACGACGCAGACCCTGACGCACTTCGACGATGCGCCGCTGGCGTCGGCTCTGGCCGGCGCGCAGAAGCGGACGCTGGGCGACGCGTGGGCGTGGGCCCGCCGTATCCCGTCCGTAGACATCAGCCCGCTGGTGGCCGGGACCCTCGCCAAGTGGGGCCTGACCGCCGAGGTAGAAGAACCGCCGGGCGACATCCTGAACAACGTGTGGTGAGGGGGCAGTCGTGAAGTGGTGGCCCTTCCGCCGGACGGCGCTGAAGCGGGCGATCTCGTACCAGGACGTGTGGGGGTCGGGCTCGGACCCGGCCGTGCTGCGCGGCACCAGCCAGGAACGGGCACTGCGGCTGGGGCCCGTCTACGCGGCCACACGGCTGCTCGCGGACTCCGTGGCCTCCCTGCCTCTGAAGTTTTACCGGGCGGACGGAGAGGACCGGCAGCGGCTGCCATTGCCCCCGCTGTTCCGGCGCCCGGCCGCGGCTGGCTTCCGGTATGACTGGCTGCACCGGTGCATGACGTCGCTGACGCTGCGCGGCAACGCCTACGGGCTGATCGTCGCCTGGGGCCCGGACGGCTGGCCCAGCCAGATCGAGTGGCTGCACCCGGACGACGTGAGCATCCAGGACAACCTCGCCGCCGTCCCGGTCTGGTGCTACAAGGGCCGGCGCCTCGAGGACGGGCAGATGTTCCACATCCCCGCCTACACGGTGCCCGGGCAGATCCTGGGGCTGTCGCCGATCGCGTACTTCGCGACGACGACGGAGGCCGGGCTGCTGGCCAACCAGTTCGGCCGGGACTGGTTCGCCAACGGGTCCACGCCAAGCGCAGTCCTGGAGACGGACATGGCCGTGGACCAGGGCGCCGCGACCGTGCTGAAGGCACGGTTCAAGGAGGCCGCCCAAGGCCGGGACGTGGTCGCGCTGGGCAACGGCGTGAAGTACCGGGCGATCTCGGTGCCGGCGAACGAGTCGCAGTTCCTGGAGACCATCAAGGCGACGGCGAACCAGGTCGCCGCGATCTACGGGGTGCCGCCGGAGAAGGTCGGTGGTGAGACGGGTGGCAGCCTCACCTACGCCACGGTCGAGCAGAACAGTATCGACCTGCTGACGTGGACGCTGCGCCCGTGGCTGGCCCGCCTGGAGGAAGCGTTCTCCTGGCTGCGGCCACCCACCGAGGAGGCCCGATTCAACGCGAGCGCGATGCTGCGCACCGACACGCTGACCCGCTATCAGGCGCACCGTATCGCTCGCTCGATCGGGCTGAACAACATCGACGAGCTGCGGCGTCACGAGGATGAGCCGCCGCTGCCCGGCGGGCTCGGGCAGGACTACACGCCACTGGGCAATGTGGCCCCGGACGGAAGCGAGAAGAAGTGAACGGCGACAGTGAGCGTCGGTTCACGCGCGGCCTCGTCGAGGTCCGGGCGGCCGGCGACAGCAGGACGATCGGCGGGTACGCCGCGAAGTTCAACACCCTGTCACGCAACCTGGGCGGGTTCGTCGAGCGGATCGACCCGGGGTTCTTCGCGAAGTCCGAGGGTGACGGCTGGCCGCGCGTGATGGCCCGCTACAACCACGACAACAACATGCTGCTCGGCACGACGCGGGCGAGCACGCTGCGGCTGCAGACGGACGGCACGGGCCTGGACTACAGCGTCGACGTGCCGGCCGCCCGGGCGGACGTGTTCGAGCTGGTGCAGCGCGGCGACGTCACCGAATCCAGCTTCGCGTTCTACACGTTCGAGGACGACTGGGCGATGACGGACGACGGGTTCCCGGTGCGGACGCTGCTGTCCGGGCAGCTGGTCGACGTGGCCCCGGTCAACGATCCGGCGTACCTGGACACGTCCACAGGCCTGCGGTCCCTCGCTGAGAAGGCTGGCGCGGAGCTGGCCGAGGTGCGGGCGGCGGCCGAGGCCGGTGAGCTGAAGCGGTTCCTCGGGGCCCCGGCCCCCACGATCATCCCGCCGGGCGGGCAGGGCGACACCCACCCGCTCGTGGCGGTACGGCAGCGGCGCGCCGAGCTGGTGAAGCGCCGCACCTTCTGAGGCAGGGCGACACCCACCTCACCCACCCATCCACTGGCACCCCGGCGCACGGTCGCGGGTGTCGTCGTCATGCCCAGGAGGGCACATGTCCAGCCACATCAAGGCGCTGCAGGAGCGCCGGGCGAACATCTGGGAGCAGGCCAAGGCGCTGCTCGACACCGCCGAGAAGGAAAAGCGGGACCTGTCGGCGGAGGAAGAGGCGCAGTACCAGGCGCTGAACACCGACCTCGACAAGATCGACGCCCGGGCGAAGGACCTCCTCGAGGCGGAGCAGCGCACCAAGGACGCCGAGGACGCGTTCGCCAAGCTCCTCGCCAAGCCGGCCGACCAGCGGCAGCAGCCGCAGGAGCAGGACTCGGAGCTGCGCCGGTGGGCGCGCGGCGAGATGCGCGGCATCGACATCGCCAAGCCCGACGGGGTCAGCTTCCGTGACCTGACCAAGGGCACCGCGACCGCGGGCGGCAACACCGTGCCCACCACGTTCTACGGCCGCCTGATGGCCCACCTCATCGAGGTGTCCGGTCTGATGATGGCCGGGCCCACGGTCCTGAACACCGCCTCCGGCGAGACCATCGAGATCCCGGTGACCACGGCCCACTCGACTGCCGCGCTCACCGCCGAGGCCGCCAACCTGCCCAAGTCCGACCCGGCGTTCGCCAAGCGCACCCTGGGCGCCTACAAGTACGGCGTCCTGCTCCAGGCGTCCACCGAGCTGCTCACCGACACCGGTGTCGACCTGGAGAGCTACCTCGCCATGCAGGCCGGCCGCGCGCTGGGCAACGCGTTCGGCACCCACGCCATCACCGGCGACGGCTCCTCCAAGCCGACCGGCATCATCACCTCCGCGTCGACCGGCAAGACCGGCGGCACCGGCGCTGGCGGCGCGTTCACCGCGGACGACCTGATCGACCTGTACTACAGCGTCATCGCCCCGTACCGGAACAGCGCCTCGTGCGGCTGGCTGATGCGGGACGCCACCCTCGGCACCGCCCGGAAGCTGAAGGACAAGCAGGACCAGTACCTGTGGCAGCCGTCCATCCAGGTCGGCGTCCCGGACACGCTGCTGGGCAAGCCGGTCCACACCGACCCGAACGTGGCCGCTGTCGGCACGACCGCGAAGTCCGTCGCGTTCGGTGACTTCTCCCAGTACTTCGTGCGCATGGCGGGCGGGGTGCGGTTCGAGCGGTCCGACGACTACGCGTTCAACTCCGACCTGGTGACCTTCCGGGCGATCATCCGCTCGGACGGCCTGCTGGTCGACCAGACCGGAGCCGTGAAGGTGTTCGCCGGCGCCGCGACCTGATCCATACCTGCAGCGGGCGGCCACGACCCACCACCTCACGGGCCGCTCGTGGTCGGCCGCGGGCGCGATCACCCGCGTGGACATCAGCACGGACG
>NZ_JBSGSG010000169.1:0-6469 GCF_053606765.1 Streptomyces sp. NPDC055189 | reverse complement strand
TTGAAACCCTCGCCCCAACCGGAAGATCACCCAGTCAAACCGAGAAACCCCAGCCCACAGCCACTACTCCTGAACAAATCCACCGACCGGCCACAGCATCCCCGCACACTGGCCGCCTCACCCAGATGAGACTGCGTCGCGAGGCGGTCCCTGCAGACTTCATGGCCCGAGCGGAGCGGGTTGTACCGGCGCCGACCGGCCTCGCTCAGGGATCGGGGAGAGTCTGGGGGTCCCCGGTGTAGGTGGAGGGGTCGGCTGGGACGATCCCGGCGCCGGCCGGGGCCGCTACGCCTCCCACGTACATGGCCCGGTAACGGTTGTACGGGTGTTCTTCCTCGCCATCGGCGGGGGCGGTCAGCCGGAACGGCTTTCCGGTGTCGCTGATCTCCTGTTTCACCGGATCACGGCCTGGGACGACGACGGTGAAGCGGAAGGTGAAGCCGCAGGTACGCTCGTTGGCCCTGACGAAAGCAGCGATCGTCTCGCTCTCCCCGTTCTTCAAGGTGACGCTCTTCCGCGCGAAGAAGGGTTCGCCTTGTTCGTCGGTGGGCTCGGGCAGCCGGTCGTCCAGGTTGAAGAACAAGGACTTCGTCTTTGTTTCACCTCCGTTGGTACCGCCGTTGAGGAAAAGCGTGCCCGTGAGCGGAGGGGTGCAGTTCTCCTTGATCAGGTCGATGTTCGTGATACGGAGCTGTTTGTCGCTGCGTCCGCTGATGGTGAGGGCAATGGTTCTGAAACTGGACGGCACCCCGCCGTTCCGGTGGAACCAATCGCCGAATTCCATACCCTTCCCGTAATCCTCGTTCTTCAGTTTCTCCACCTGCGAGGACGACAACTTCATGGTGGACGGGAAGACGTAGTCGCCCGTGCTCAGTCCGAGAAAGGACACGTCGTCGACAGACAGGGGCGGTTCGGGGTCCGGTTCCCAGAAGACGTACGCCGAACCCGCCGCCAGCACCACTACCGCGGCTGCCGCACTCAAGGCGTACGGGACACGCCTGCGCCGCACCGCCCGAGCCGCCCCGGCAGGGCTCGCTCCAGCCGAAGTCGCGGGCGGACGTCGGTACACCGGCCGCGGCCGGCCGCCGCAAACGGTGTAGCCGTCCGCCCAGCGGACGACCAAGGCCTCCCGCGTCTCCTCACCCAGGTCGTGGTGTTTGCAGTACGCCACGACCAGGAGTTCCACGTACTTCCAGTCGGGCAGCCGGCCCGCTTTACGGCCCTTTGTCTCCAGGGCGTTGAGCCACGTGCCCTTGGATGGGCCCTGCTCCAAGCCCTTGAAGCCGGGAAAATTCTTGCTTTTGACGATCTCGTTGGCGATGACCACCAGACGGTTGTACGAAGGCCCGTCGCCGCGCAGAGCGTTCAGTGCCGCGCGGAACGCCGACGGCGTCCGCTCTTCGGCGACGGTGCCCAGAAGTTCCTGCCACGTCGGTGTCTGCTCGGCCATGTCCCGCCCCCCTGTTGCGTGGTGCAGCAGTATCCCGGAACCTCCGGCCCGGTGGAGACGCTCGCGCATATCCGGTGCAGTTGCGGTCACTTCGGCTCGTCTGCCTGCGTAAACACCGGTGTCCGCAATTGACATGACCTTGTACTGGAGGTGTCCGGGCGGCCCGTCGCACGGTGTGGAGCACTCCGCACGACAACTACGAAGGACGGACTCCCATGCCTACGCCGAGCCCCGCAGTCCGGGTCATGGCCCTTGCCATCGCGGCACTGAGCGCCCTGGTCGCCACCCTGGTCGCCTTCATCGTCCTGCCGCACCTCGGCGCGAATACCCTGACCGCGACGCTGAGTTCCTGCGGCGCCTTTGCGGCCGTCAGTACGGGCACTCTGCACGTGCTGCGGGAATTCAACCTCTTCTGACACGCGGCACCCAATCAGCGGGCCACGAGGTGACCCTTCCGGTGGACCCAGGTCTCCATGGCCTTTCCGGAAGGGCAGCAGTTGGCGTCATCCGCACGATAGAAACTGTCCCTGACCGTGATCACGCCGGGTTCCATCCGTTCGACCTTCAGGAGGTTCGGTGGTTCACCGAGCCGCGGCTTACGGCTCGTCAGAGTCCCCAATAGCCTCAATTCTTGAGCGCCGCCGTCGAAAACAAGAACTCCCATCGCCCTCTGCCCAGCTGCGGTGGAGTTGTGATTAGCGCACAGCACGGGCAACGCGGCCTCGTCGCGGTCGTCGCCCGTGATGTCGCCGTAGAAAATCTCATCCGTGCCCGCGGCAACGTCCTGCGGCATGTCCGGCTCCGGCCCGTCGAAATCCGAAGGCACATTGACAGCCGCTCCGCCCTGCAGGCGGATCGCCTTTGGGGACCTGCACAACGTTCCCGGAATCTCCGCGCTCCGCCAGTCCACCGCACGCAGGTCCATCGGATCGGCTTGCGTCTCACCGCGGGAAAACAACCGCAAGGCCACAAGACAGGCGGCGGTCAGAAGGGCACACACCAGCACCATCAGCACCCCCGTCCGCCACACCGAACGGCCCACGGCCCCCACCCCCGTCCCGTCCCGCAAAAGCTGCTGACAGTGTGCCCTACCCGCCGGCACCGCGGAGGCCAATCACCCCATCCACACACAGCGGCTCCACACAACACTCGGCGGCCGGCAACGACACCAACGCCGTCACCGAGACCGGGGCCGGGCCCTTCCCCGCACGCCCGGGAAAACGCGAACCGTTCCGTGAACTGATCGCCGGGGTGGAAGCAGCACTCGATCTACGGGCACACCCGAGGGGCACACTCCCCCGCCACGCCGCCTACCTCCACCAGCGGACCGCGGGCAGGATCGGGAGCCTGACCCGGCTGATCCGCCAAGCCGCGATCACGAGCATCCTCGACGGCACCGAACGCATCACCAAAACCTGTCTGGACACCATTCGTCTCGACCACCAGGCCGAAACCCAGCACACCCCACGAGGCCGCTGAACCAGCCGCTCTGACCAGTCCAAACACCCCTGACCAGCAAAAACCAGAACATGCCATGAGACGCAGACACCCATCTGCGACAACACCCCCAATTCCCGACGAAGTTGACACAACAGCAGGCCCGACCGCTACCACCCCACCCGACACCGCCTCGACAAGTTCTCACTCAACCTGCAACACCACCAGGCCAGCCCCACCCCACACCCCAACTCCCACCAGGCCTGAATAGCGACAGAAGTGCACACCCCGCTCCTGCGGAAGGGGCGCCCACGGCCAACGTATCTATGACTGGGCCCGCATCGAGGTGCGGCCCTGGCACCGCGAGGACGCCGGCACTGGGTCCTGGCCCGCCGAAGTGTCAGCGGACCTGAGGAGATCTCTACTACATCGCCTACTGCCCGGCCGACACGACGCTGGACGAACTGATTCAGGTCGCGGGCAGTCGCTGGGCGGTCGAAGAATGCGTCCAGACCTCGAAGCAGGAGTGCAGCCTGGACGACTACCACACCCATGGATTCAGAAGCCGTCAAGGAGCTGGCGGCCCAGTGGAGTTGCGGTGTGCAGGACGTGCTTGCCATCGCGTCGGCTCACGACGAGCCCGCCCTCTCGCAGTACGGCCAATTGCTGGCTGACGCTCGGCAGGGACACGCTTGTTGCGTAGGCGAGTTCGGAAGTGGTGGCGCAGGTGAGCGCGGCGGCCTCGGACAGGAGCGCGGCGCGGGTGGGGCCCAGCAGACGGGACAGCGACGCCAGGGTAGGGGCTGGTGGCGCGGGGGTCTTGTCGACCGGATAGATCAGTACCGGTCGCAGTTGGCCGTCGGCGAGGGTAATCGGGCGGCGCCAGCAGAAGTACGAGGGGACCAGCAGCAAGCCCCGCCCATGCAGGTGCAGTTCCTGCTCGACCGGATAGTCGACCGTCAGTACGGGCGGCTCCCAAACCGCCATCGGCCGCAGACTGTTCCACAGCGCACGCATCCCACCCTCTGCCAAGGCACGAGTCCTCAGGGCCGCGTCAGCCGCGGTGGCCGCACCGATACGGTTCCACACCGGTGCAATGAACTGCCGGTGATAGGTGCTCAGATTCCTGCCCAGGGCATTGAGCGCCGTGACGTCACCACGTGCCAGCTCCGAGCTCGCCCACGGCCGTCCACCGCTTGCCGAGAGCAGGGACAGTTCGTGACGCAGTCGGCGGCGGGGCGTCGAGAGGACCCTGTCGATACCTGAGCAAAGGTCACTGGGACCGTCCTCGACGGGCGGGGTGAGAAAGTCCGGGAAGTAGGCGGCACGCGGCACCAGCGTGCGCAGCGCCGACGCCGCCACTCGGGCCGCCTCGCCCTGGCGGACCAGGCCGCCGACCGTGCGCCGCCACGGATCGAAGGCGAGGGAACCCTCACGCGTCTGGAGGCGGCACAGACTGCACACGATTTCCCACAAAGGGTCCGGGCGGCGCGCCAATCGAACGTTCTCCATGTCTGTGCCAGTGAAATGGATACGCAGCATGGTTTCCCCCCGGCGACCAAGAGTGCTTGGCGGAAATCCTTGTTGCTCACGACGTTCCGGGCAAGGACGAACTCGGCCAGGAGCCAAGTGGGCTCACCGACGAAATAGGGCCGCGCAGGCGACGAAACGCAGTGCGTAGTCGCGCAGGTCACCTCGGCACTGGCGTCGCGCCCCTGAAGTCGTCTCCCAGGAGCGGGAATGCAGGGTCCGTGCGCGGGATCCTGGACTGCCGGAGACCGTTGCCAACAAAGTCGGCGAATTCCGTCGGTTGCCCGACACAGCTGCACCTGGCGCAGACGCAGGCCGAGCTCAGAGCCCTCGCAGGTCGCCTGCCCCGTCGGCACAGCCGCTTTTACGAAGCACAGCACCAGCGAGGCTCCGGCTCCTCGACGGCTCCTGACGCCACGCGTGTGGTCACGTTTTGGCTGGAGCCAAAACGACATGCGTCCGGCGCCCGCCCAGCGCATGCTTCTGACTGCCTTCATCGGACAGCCAGCAAATAGGAGAACTCGTGATCATGAGGAAGCTCTCCAGGGGCATGACCGCCCTGGCACTCACGGCGGGCGCCCTTGCCGGCGTCGGAGCTGCCGGAGCGACACCGGCAGCGGCAGCGACAGCGGCCGGAGCAGAGCCCAAACTGCGGTTGGTCAGCGGCAACGGCGACGCCAAATTCGACTGGGCCAAGCGCTACTCGGCGTCGACCACCTGCGACCGCGGCAGGCTCTGCCTGTGGGTGCACGACCCGACCAAGGGAGACGACAAGTACTGGAAGGTGTACTCGCTCGGGAACTGTGCCCTCTACAACATGGAGAACTGGGAAGGAGGTGGCGCCTGGGCCAACAACCAGACCGGTCGCGTGAATGGCACGTTTTACACCGGCTCTAACGGCACCGGCGTCCGTGGCTACACCTCTCCCGTCCCGCCTTCGCATGGCACGTACGGATGGAGCCCCATCAACAGTGTGCGGAACTGCTGACCGGGCTTTACGACTTCGGACCACAGCGGCCCGCCCCCTTCAAGCTTCCGAGGAGGGGAGCGGGCCGAAGTGTTCCCCGGCCCGGGCAGACCCGCCTTAGATCTCCGCGACCCGCCACAGTTTGGTATTGGTGCGCTGCGAGGTCTCCACCAGCACCTGCCACGCGTGCCCGGGCCCGCAGGCACCCACCGCCATCAGCACACCGCGGGCCTGGTGGATCACCGGACGGGTTTCGAGCGCCGCGCGCAGCTGCGCGTTCTCCCGCCGCAACGCCTCCACCTGCGCCTCCTGCGAGGCCAGGCTGTTGCTGTCGTCCTCCGTGCTGCCGCCGTCCCGCACAGGCGGGGCCAGGGCAAGGGCCCGCGTGCGGGCCCGGGCGGCGGGCGTGCTCTCGCGTGCTCTTCAGCTGTGTGCGCAGCACGTTCACATCTACCTGCATAAAGAACGCCTGCCCGCCCGGCGGCATTCAAGGCAAGGTCCCCTGCTGCAGCCGCCCCACGCGGGGCGGCTGGCGGGGGACGAGCCGCCGCGCGGGGCCTGGGCCGGGGGACTCCGGCCATTGCTTCTGTCCCGCACCCGCTTCCGGATGCAGTCGGCCGGCGAAATGGGCAGGGCCGGCACCGGGCACAGCCCCCTCACGCGCGAAGCGCGCACACTCCCAGGGGCATAGGGCCGCTCACACCGCTTGCGCCCGCTCACAACCGGCCCCTCACCGGTCCGTTGCGCCGGAGAGCAGCCGGGCAGGGAGATCTCCCGGCTTCCGATCAATGCCGTCTCTTCTACCCTCGAAGGCAGGCGAGCTGGGCCAGCGCCCGCCGCCCAGCAGGCTCCCTGCCCCCGGAGCCTGCGACCCGCCGCCACCAACCAGCTGGAGCCGCATCGCCGACGACACGGCTCCAGCCGCCGCCCATCCGGCGTGACAGACAGCAGGGCAGGATGCCGCCGTCCTGCCCCACCGCCGGCCGGGCACGCGCGCGAGGTCCGATCGAGGGGGAGCCTCGGTCTCTCGCGCCCTCCGGCCGCCGCCGCACCCGCGCGGCGGCGGCCGGCCCACACCCAGACTC
>NZ_JBSGSG010000168.1:0-6622 GCF_053606765.1 Streptomyces sp. NPDC055189 | reverse complement strand
CCCGTGCCCCGCCCACGCCCGCTGCGGGCGGGGCACGGGTGCCCGGCCGGGGCTGCCGGGACCGGGCCGGGGCCGCGCGCCATGGGGCGGCGGGGGCGAGCTGACGCCGCGAGCGCCGGATGGGCTCCGGGAGCCGGTCGGTTGACGCGCCCGGCGCCTCCGGCGGCAGAGCCCGCGACCGCGCGACGGTCGGCGCAAAAGACTCATTGCCGCACTTGTCCGGCGGCAGTAGAAGGGGCATTGACCCAAAACGTTGCGGCCGCGGCGTCCGGACAGGCATCACATCGCAGCTCTCAGAAAAGCCGGGTGATCCAGAATGGCGCAAGATCCACACACCGCAGTGACGAACGAGCCCGCCGACGGGGCCCCGTCCCTGGCCACCGAGCAGGGAGCGGTTCTGCAGCCGCCCTCCGAGGGGACCCAGGGCCAGGCCCAGCACTCGATGGGCGAGGGCCTGGAGAACGTCGAGGGCTATCAGCGCCCGGACCACTTCGCACCCGAGGCCTGGACCGCCCCGACCGCCTCCCTGCCCGACATCGGAGAGGCGTCCTTCGGGCCGCCCCCGCTGGCTCCGGAGACCGTGCACGGTCCCGACGACCGCGTCCAGATCACCAACACCAGCGTGTATCCCTGGCGGGTGCACTGCTACCTGCTGATCACCGCCCGCGACAACGCCCTCTACCAGGGCACCGGCTGGCTCCTGGGACCGCACACCCTCGCCACGGCAGGGCATGTCGTCTACATCAAGGGCAGCGGCGTGGCGGGCCGCGACGGCTGGGTGAAGAGCATTCAGGTCATGCCGGGCCGCAACGGCGCCTCCCTGCCCTACGGCAGCATCACCTGCACCAGCTTCCGCTCGGTGACCGGCTGGACGACCAATGGCGACGAGAACTTCGACTACGGCGCCATCATCACGCCCAACAACATCGGCTCCACCACCGGCTGGTTCGGCTTCGGCGTCTGGTCGGACTCGGACCTGCTCAAGACCACCGGTAACATTTCGGGCTATCCGGGCGACAAGCCGTCCGGGACGCAGTGGTACGCGGCACGCGGCATCGACTCGGTCGCCGCGCGCAAGGTGTACTACGACATCGACACCGCGGGCGGACAGAGCGGCAGCTCCGTCTACCGCATCGACAGTACGGGCCGCTACGGCTTCGGCATCCACGCCTACGGCGGGTCGCGGGTGAACTCGGGAACCCGGTTCACCACCCCGGTCTACAACAACTACGTGGCGTGGAAGGCGTGAGCGGACCCCGATGAGCGGCAGCGGTTCAGCAGTGGAGATCACCGGCGTCGTCCGTGACGCCTCGGGCACCCCGGTGGCGGGGGCTCACGTCCTGTTCACCGACGGGCCCCAGCCCCTGCCGGACATCGCTGCCATGACGGACGCCGGGGGACGGTTCTCCCTCAGCGCTCCCAGGGCGGGCGTGTACACGCTCACCTGCCGGGCGGACCCGCTCTCGGGCCCGCCCGGCACGGCCGAGGCCACCGTCCGCGTCGAACCGCAACCGGAAGCCGCCCTGCCGGGGCGGATGGCGGTCGATCTGACGCTCGGATAGGAGCGTGTGCGGCGCGGTGGACATGCGTGGCGCGCCGGTCCTGTCTAGCGTCACGTGCATGAGCACTGTCGCGCAGCGTTTCGAGATCCTGCTGGTGCCCGGGTTCGCGGGCAACGGCGAGAGTACGACCGATGGCCGCGGCGCCCTGCGCTCGGCCGTGGTGGTCGCCACGGGCGAGACCGGAGCCTCCGGGTTCCCCCGGTACACGGGCGACGGAATGGAGGCCGACATCGACCCCGCGACCCGCACCGTCGAGGCGCTCCTGGTCGACGGGTCCGAGCTCGACTACGGGCTCTCGGTGCGGGTCGCGGATCTCTAGCGGACCAGCGCCGCGGAGGGCAGTTCGAGCCGGGTGAGGTGGTCGGGGGTGAGCGCGCGCAGGAAGTCCGCCGCGTCGAACGCCTCTCCGGCCGCCAGTACGCCCGCCGCGACGGAGCGTGTGCCGAGGACGCGCTCGAGTGCCTCCACGACGAGCGGCGCCGTCACCGCGTAGATGTCGCGCCCGCCCGCGACCGCGCGGCGGGTCTCCTTGCCGCGCCGGACGACCGCCTCGACGACGAACGTCTGCGCGGAGCGCCCGCCCTCGTCGGCGGGGACGGGCTCCGGGGTGTCCTCTGAGCGGATGTCCCGCAGCGGCGCCAGGTTCATCACCGCCCGCACCTCGGGGGTGCGCACATGGCGCGGCAGGGTGACCTGGTCGGCCGTCGCGAACTCGGAGGCGTCCCCGGTGCCGAACGGCTCGGGGAAGTCCCACGCGAAGACGTCTTGGGAGTAGCCGAAGGGGCGCAGCGCGCCTCCTGAGTACACGAGATGCTGCCCGGCGTTGCTCTCCCCGGTGAGGCGGGTGCCCTGCGTCGGGTGCCAGCTGTCCAGGCCGTACGCGAGGGTGATCTCGTCCGCGTCCGGCCAGTCCCCCAGGGCGGCGGTGGCCAGCAGGTCGCCCAGGCCGCCGTAGAACGCCAGGGACGGTGCGATGACGATGCCCGCCTCCCGGGCGCGCTCGCCGTAGGAGTCGAACAGCGTTGCGGTGACGCCCTGTTCGGCGGCGACGTCCAGGTAGGGGATGCCCGCGCGCAGTGCGGCGTCGGCGACGGGGAGGGTGGTCGTGAGGAACGGTCCGGCGCAGTTGACGACCGCCACCGCGCCGTCCAGGGCCCGGTCGAGGGACGCCGCGTCATCGGTGGACGCCACGCGCACCGGCGCTTCGGGGGCCAGGCCGCGCAGCGCGTCGAGCTTCCCCCGGTCGCGCCCCACGAGCAGCGGCGCCGCGCCGCGCCGCAACAGTTCCGCCACGACGAAGCGGCCGGTGTGGCCGTAGGCGCCGACGACGGCGACCGTCGGCCCGCCGGACCGGGCGCCGGAGCCCGAACCAGCAGTCGTGAGGCGGGTGTTGGGGGTGCTGCTCATGGTTGACTCCCGGTGTACGAGAGGGCGGTGTGCCCTGCTCGCACCATGTTCCGCGCCCGGCGCACACCTCACCAGCGGCCGGAATGACGAGGGGCGTACAGTTTCGGACATGCGGACCGTGGCGATGGCACTTCCCGAGGGCAGCATGCTTTTCGAGGCCGCCGCGGCCTTCGAGGTCTTCGGCTCGGACCACTCCGATCTGGCGGGGTCCTGGTACTCCTTCAGCGTGTGCGGCACGCAGGGGACGCGGGTCGGGGACTGGCTGCGCGCCGATCCCGCCCTCGGTCTGGAGTCCGTGGCCGCCGCGCAGACGGTGATCGTCCCTGCCTGGCGCAACATCGGCGAGGAACCGCCGGGCGAGTTGGTCGACGCCCTTCGCGCCGCCCACGCGGCGGGCGCCCGGATCGTCTCGCTGTGCACGGGTGCCTTCGTGCTGGCCGCGGCGGGGCTCCTCGACGGCCGCCGCGCCACCACGCACTGGGCGCACGCGGACCTGCTCGCCGCGCTCCACCCCCGCGTCACGGTCGACGCCGGGGTGCTCTTCACCGACGAGGGCCGTGTGCTCACCTCGGCGGGGAAGGCAGCGGGCATGGACCTGTGCCTGCACATCGTCCGGGCCGATCACGGGGCGACGGTGGCCAACGCGCTGGCCCGGCGACTTGTGACGCCGCCCCACCGGGACGGCGGGCAGGCGCAGTTCATCCCGGCGCCGGTGGCGCACGGACGCGACCATCCGCTGGCCGAGCTGCTGCCCTGGGTGCTCGCGCGCCTCGACCAGCCCCTCACGGTGGAGGTGCTGGCCCGGCAGGCGGGCATGAGCAGCCGCAATCTGGCCCGGCACTTCCATGCCGTCACCGGAACGGCGCCGTTGCGCTGGCTCCTCAGTCAACGCGTGCGTCAGGCACAGGAGTTGCTGGAGTCGAGCGACGACAGCATCGAGCGGATCGCGGCCCGCACGGGCATGGGCACGGCCGCCACACTCCGGCGCCACTTCGCCCGCGTCACGGGGCTGCCGCCCGAGGCCTACCGGCGGACCTTCGGCGCTTCCTGAGCGCCGGTCGGCCCATCCCTGCGCCCTGCCCTCGCGGGCTCCTCCCGCCCGGTGAACTCCTCCCGCACGACGGACCCGACTGATCGCGGGACATGGGGGTACTCGGTTGCCGTGCGAATCCAGAATCAGCCGTTCAACCGCTGATCACATACGCCCCGATCGGTACCCACACGTGTGGGTGCCCATCGGCCGGCCACAGCGCCGAACGGACCACGAGACCAAGGGAGGCAGCCATGATCACCGCCGTCATCATCGCCGTGGTCGTCATCGCGGCAGCCGCCGTCCTCTTCGTCGGACTGCGGCGAGCCCGGGGCGGCGGACGCGGCCTGAAGTCCCGCTTCGGGCCCGAGTACGACTACACCGTCGCCCGTCACGACGGCGACGTACGGGCAGCTGAACAGGAACTCCGCGAACGCGTACGACTGCACGGCTCCGTCAAGCCCGAACCCCTGCCGCCCGGCGCGCGCGAGCGCTACGTGGCCCAATGGGCCGGTGTCCAGGAGCAGTTCGTCGAATCCCCGCAGCAGGCCGTGACCGAGGCCGACGCGCTCCTTGCCCGCCTGGCCAGGGACCGGGGCTTCCCCGACGGCGAGCGCTTCGACGAACAGGTGGCCGCGCTCTCCGTCCACCACGCCCACTCCGTCCACGGCTACCGCAGCGTGCACACGGCCGTCCGCGGACAGGGCGGCACCGAGGAGATGCGAGCGGCCATGGTCGAGGCCCGGCGCCTCTTCGATGCCCTGGTCGCCGAGCACGCGACCGACTCGACCCGGCACACCGAGCCGGCCACCACCGCCCGCGGCAACACGACGTGGGCCCTGCCCCGACGGCACGCGAAGGGAAGTGGCACCTCATGACGGACGCCCGGCACCTCACCCCGCGCGGGACACCGCTGGAGACACCGCACGAGCCGGGTATCGGCAGCGGCGCCCCGGCACCTGCCCCGGCACCTGCTTCGGCACCCGCCCCCGGCCCTGATCCCGCGCACGGCTCCGGCCCCGCGCACGCCAAGACCCCCGGGGCTCCCACCACCCACGCCACCGGCTCCGTACTGCTCCCGCAGGACGAACGCGACAAGCTCAGCCTGCGGCTCCAGCAGGCCCTCAGCACCTTCGTCGAGAGCCCGCGACAGGCGGTGGAGGAGGCCGACAGCCTCTACGACGACGCCGTCAGGCATCTGACCGAAACCCTCGCGGAGCGACGCCGCACCCTGCGCACCAGCTGGCAGGACCAGGACACCGAGGCCCACACGGAGGAACTGCGCCTGGCACTGCGGCAGTACCGCGAGTCCATGGAGCAACTCCTTCGCGTGTAGGCACAGAGCGACAGGCGACGGTGCACCACCGGGGCCGGATCAGCCGTTCGGGAGAATGACCGCCCGGCCGTTGATCCGGCCCTCGTGCAGGTTCTCGTACGCCTTGGGCGCGTCGTCCAGGGCATACGTCTCCACGTGGACGTCGATCGCGCCCGAGCGGGCCAGGTCGAGGACCTCGATCAGCTCGGCCCGGCTGCCCCAGTACGGGGCGCGGACCGCCGCGTCGTAGGGCGTGGTGCCGAAGCCGACGGACGCCGCTCCCCCGCCGATGCCGACGATCGTGACGTCCGCCTCCACCGCGGCGCAGGCGGTCGCCGTGGCGACGGTGGGCGCCGCGCCGACGAAGTCGAACACCGCCTGGGCGCCGAGGCCGCCGGTCAGTTCGCGGACCTTCGGCGCCGCGTGCTCGTCCGACAGGACCGTCTCGTGGGCGCCGACCTGCTGGGCCAGACCCAGCTTCTCGTCGGTGACGTCCAGGGCGATCACGCGTGCCGGGGTCAGCGCGCGCAGCAGCTGGATGGCGACGTGTCCCAGGCCGCCGGTGCCGATGACCACGGCGGTGCTGCCGGGGGTCAGCTTGGGCAGGGAGGTCTTGATGGCGTGGTACGGGGTCAGGCCCGCGTCGGTGAGCGGCACGGCGGTCACCGGGTCGAGTCCGTCCAGCGGGACCAGGTGGCGCGGGTCGTCCACGATCATGTACTCGGCGATGGCGCCGGGCGCCCCGAGTCCCGGCGGGAGGATGCCCAGCTCGGCGGCGCGCGTGCAGTAGTTCTCCTTGCCCTGCGCGCACATCAGGCAGGCTCCGCAGCCCCAGGGTCCGTAGACCGCCACGGAGTCGCCGACCTCGAAGCCGGTGACGCCCTCGCCGAGGGCGGCGACGGTGCCCGCGCCCTCATGGCCGAGGGTGAGCGGCAGCGGGAAGGCCAGTGCCTCGGCGGGCCAGCTCATCACCGCGATGTCGGAGTGGCAGACGCCCGCGGCGGTGACCTTCAGGAGCACCTGGCCGGGGCCAGGCTCCGGGCGCGGGACGGTGACCACCTCGGGGGCGGCGCCGACGGTGCGGTACTGGACGGCCTTCATCTCGGCGGGCATGGCGGGGCTCTCTTGCGCTGACATCTGGGATGCCTCTTCTCGTTCCTCGTTCTGTGCGCTTCCTAACCCCCCGGGCGCTCATGCATCCGACTCTACTCCTCGAAATGTCCCAATGGGACACGTGACTCACTGGGACATGCAAAGACGCGGCGGGCCCTGTCTCTTATACACATCTGACGCTTAGATCTCGGTGGT
>NZ_JBSGSG010000167.1:0-7031 GCF_053606765.1 Streptomyces sp. NPDC055189 | reverse complement strand
GCTGAAATGTTCAGCCCGTCCGGCGTTTGAGGACGAACTCGGCGAAGCCGGTGATGACGTCCACCAAGGCCCCCGCGCCGAGCGGGTTTTCGGGAAGGGGCGGGGTGGGGGACAAATCCGCCGGAGGCGGGAAGAGACTCAGACCCCCGTCAGCCGGACCCGGCCGCCCACCTCGATCAATCCCCCCGGCGCCGGCGCCGTGAGGATCTGCGACCCGCGCCCCTGCGTGATGTTGAGCGCCCGCCCGAGCCGCTCCGTCAGGAGCAACGCCGCCGCCCCCGTGGCCTCGTCCTCCCGGATGCCGTCGTCGCGTCCGGGAAAGCCCCGCGCCCGCACCCGCCCCGCGGCCTCGTCCTCCCAGGCCCACGCGTACACCCACTCCCCCGGCGGGGGCACCGCGAGGGCGTCCACCTCGGCCGGAGTGCCGTAAGCGCGCAGCGTCCGCCCCGGAGCCCACTCGGGCCGCGCCACGATCCAGTTGAACTCCCCGTCCTGGCGGGCCTGCACCACTCCCGCGGGAGTGACCAGTTCAGGCACATCCAGAAGCCAGGACGTACCCACGCAGGGGTGCCCGGCGAAGGGCAGCCGCAGCGTAGGGGTGTAAATGTCGATGACCCCGCGCTCGGGGTCATCGACGAACACCGTCTCGCTGAAGCCGAGCTTCGCGGCCATCTCCTGCCGCTCGCCCCGCCCGGGCACGCGGGCCCCGTCGCGCACGACACCCAACTCGTTGCCGTGCCGACCGTCGGGCCCGCAGAAGACCCGCAGGACGTCAAGGCTGTCCAGTAGTTCCGTCACCCGGGCATTCAAGCATCCTGCGGACAACCAGCCTCAGGAAGTGCGGCGCCGGGCCACGAAGACCGCACCCGCGCCCGCGGCGATGATCGCCCCCGCGGTCCCGAGCAGCGCCCCCGTCGGCACGGAAGCACCGGTGGCGGCCATCGAGCCCCCCGTACCCCCGCCGACCGAGCCACTGCCGAGGTCGGACGAACCCCCGTTGGCGGTACCGCCGGTGGAGCCGCCCGTCGAACCGCCGCTGCCGCTCGGCAGCTCCGCGCCCTCGGCGACCGAGAGCGCCACCGTCACGGGGTCGATCGCGTCGCCCTCCTTGTAAGAGGACGGCGCGTCCTCGCTCTCGAACTGCTTCGCGCCCGCCGCGGTGAACGCCGCCGGCACCTTGTCGAGCACGACGACATCGTCCTTCGCCGCGTACGACGCCTTGGAGAGGTCGAGCGTCGCGAACTTCACGTCGTTGTTGGTGCCCTTGGGCGTGGTGACGTCCACGCTCAGCGTGCCCTTGGTGCCGTTCGCCGCCACCTTGATGTCGCTGAACTTCATGTCGATGCCGTGCGCCTTGTACTCGAAGCGGACGGCGCCGCCGAAGGACGCGGTCAGCTTCTTCGCGTCGCTGTCCACCTCGCCATCGGCGTACGGGAAGTCGTAGCCGTTGTCGTTCTTCTCGGCGCCGCCGGAGAGCGTGGCGCCGCCGCCGGACTCGATGTAGCGGCGGAAGCTCTCCTTCACGCCCCAGGCGAGCGAGCCGTCGTGGACCTCGCCCGCGGGCTTGTCGGCGTCGGCGGTGCTGCTCGGCTTCGGCGTCGTGGTGGGCTCGGCCGTGGGCTTAGGGGTCTTGGTGGGCTTGTCGGTCGGCTTCGGGGTCTTGGTGGGCTTGTCCGTCGGCTTGGGCGTCTCGGTGGGCTTCTCGGTCACGGGAGCGCCGGCCGTCACCGTGAGCGTGGCCGGGTCGAGCTTCTCGCCCTCCTTGTACATGCCGTTGAAGGCCTTGGCGCCGTCCGCCGTCAGCGTCGCCGGGATGTCCTTGAAGGTCATCGCGCCGCCCTCGCCCTGGCCCGGCCTGATTCCGGTCAGGTCGAGCTTGGCGAGGTCGATGTCGTTCTGGGTGGCGCCGTTGAGGGTGACGTCGGCCTGGATGGCGCCGCCCGTGCCCTCGGTGCGGACCTTGACGTCGCCGACCTTGATGTCGAAGCGGTGGGCCGTGGAGACGAAACGGACGCTGCCCTTGAAGGCGGTGTCGGTGGCGTGCGTCCCGGTGTCGTACGTCCCCTTGCCGTCGGTGAAGGTGAACACCCCGTTGTCGGCCGCCTGCTTGGCGCCGTCCGTGGCCTCGATCTTGCCCGCGGCGATGCCCGTGACGTACTTGCGGAAGGACTCCTTGAGGCCCCAGTCCAGCTTGCCGTCCTTGAGCTCCAGCTTCGGCGGCGCCGCAGCGGCGGCATCGCTGTCGGCGGCGAGCGCAGGCAGGGTCAGGGCGGTCGCGCCGAGTGTGACGGCGGTCGCGACGGCTGCCGCGAGGGTTATGGGACGACGGTTGGCGGCCATGGTCAGGCTTCTCCTTGGAGAGGTACGAAAGAAAAGTGGATGAGCGGGGAGGGAGAGAAAGTCAGGAATCCGATGCGGCACCGGAAGGGGCCGTCGCCGCCCGCTTCTTGCGTACGACCCCGAACGTGACCGCCGCGGCCAGCAGCACCGCCACGCCCGCGCCGATGCCGATCGGCACGGCGGCCGACGAGGATTCGGACGAGTCGGCGGCGTTCTCGGTCTTCGGCTCTGCGGCCTTCTTCGCCTTCGGCGTCGGGCTCGCGGACGAGCCGAGGTCCGGCAGGGCGGGCAGTTTCGCGTCGGCGTCGAGGGCGACGGCGAGGGAGAGCGGGTCCATGTCGGAGCCCGCCTTGTACATGCCGCCGAACGCCTTGGAGCCGTCGGCGGTGAGCTTCGACGGCACCTCGGTGAGGGAGACGAGCCCGTCCTCGGGCTTCAGTTCCTTGGCCGCGAAATTGATCAGCGGGGCCTTCTTCAGCGTGACGCCCTTGTCGCCCTTGCTGTCGACGTCCGCTAGGAGCGTGCCCTTGCCGTCCTTCACCTCGACGGCGACCTTGCTCAGCGCGAGGTCGAGGCCGTGTTCGCCGGTGAAGCGCACCGTGCCCGCGAAGTCCGCGTCGAGGGTCTGCTTCTTCTTGTCGTACGTCCCCTCGCCCTCGGGGAAGCGGAAGAGCGCGCCGCCGTCCTTCGCCCCTGCCGACAGTTTCCACTCGCCCTTGGCGATGGAGCCGGTGACGTACTCCCGGAAGGTGCGGCGCACGCCCCAGTCGACGGCCGCGTCCTCGATCCGGCCCGCCTTCGCCTTCTTACCGGAGTCCGAGGACTTCGACGGCTTCGGCGACGGCTCCTTCGAGGGTTTGCCGGAGCCGGCCTTCGCCACGAGGTCCGTCGACAGGCTCACCCGGTCCAGCTCGGTGCCCGCCGTGTAGTACCCGGCGAAGGCCTTCGCGCCCTGGGAAGTGAGCGTCGCGGGAAGGTTGTTGAGGGCGATCGGTCCCGATCCGCCCTTCATGTTGATGCCGGACATGCCGAGGTTCGCGAGCGGCACCTGGGCCGTGGTCGTGACCTTGCCCGTGCCCTTCTCCTTGCTGACCATGTCGGCGTAGAGCGTGCCGGAGCCGCCGGAGATCTTGACGGTGGGGCGGCTGATGGTGAGGTCGAGCTCGTACGAGCCGCCCTTCTTGTGCCCGAGGAAGTGCACACCGCCGGAGAACCCGGCACTGAAGGCCCCGCTGTCCGGGTCGTACGAACCCTTCGCCGAATGGAACCGGAACTGGCTGCCGCCGACCGTGGCGGCGCCGCCCTGCAAGGTCGAACTCCCCTGGGCTATGGGCCCGGTGACGTAGCTCTGGAACGAGGATTTGATGCCCCAGTCGAGCCGTCCGCCCTGGACCGTGCGGTCCTCGGCGTGCGCGGCGCCCGCCGGGAGCAGCGCTCCGACGAGTGCGGTGAGCACGGCCACGGCTGAGCCGCGGGCGATGGCTCGCGCCTGTCTTGACGACGACATGGGACCCCTCCAGATGTGGCTAATGAGGTAAGGCTAACCTAAACTACGATCACTCCGGCTGGAACCCCCAGCGCCCTCAGCAACAGCACGACAGGACGGTGGACTTCGGTGCGTATGCCGCGCTCACTCCGTATGGCCGGCGCGTGGACCGCCGTTCTCGCCCTGGCCCTCACGGGCTGCGGATCATCGTCGGACGACGGCGGCGGGGCCTCCCCGAAGGCGAAGGCCGCGGCCTCCGCGCCCGACCGGGTCGAGCCGCTGGAGTCCCGCCCCGGCCCCGTGCTCCCCGCCACCGTCACGTCGGCCGACGGCAAGAAGGTCACCGTCGAGGACACGAGCCGGATCGTGCCGCTCACCGGCAGCCTCAGCGAGATCGTCTTCACCCTCGGGCTCGGCAAGAACGTCGTGGCCCGCGACATCACCGCGACCTTCCAGCAGGCGGCGAAGCTGCCGGTGGTGACGCGTGCGCACGACGTGTCGGCGGAGAGCGTCCTGTCCCTGAAGCCGACGGTCGTCCTCGCCGACACCTCGACGGGGCCCGCGGAGGCCATCGACCAGATCCGTGACGCGGGCATCCCGCTCGTCGTGTTCGACCCGGCGAAGAGCCTCGACGACGTGGGCCCCCGGATCGACGCGGTGGCAAAGACGCTGGGGGTCGCCAAGTCGGGCGACGAGCTCAAGTCCCGTACGCAGGAACGCATCGCGAAGGTACGCAAGGCCATCCCGGCCGCCGCCCGCACCGAGAAGCCCCGCGTCGCCTTCCTCTACCTGCGCGGCTCCGCCTCCGTCTATCTGCTCGGCGGGCGCGAGTCCGGCGCGGGCTCGCTCCTCGAGGCGGCAGGGGCGGTCGACGCGGGCAAGGCGTCGGGCCTGAAGAAGGACTTCACGGCGATCACGAGTGAGGCGCTCGCCAAGGCGGCGCCGGACGCGATCCTGGTGATGTCCAAGGGACTCGAATCGGTGGACGGCGTTGACGGCCTGCTGAAGATCCCAGGCGTCGCGGAGACCCCGGCCGGTCTCGACCGCCGCATCGTCTCGATCGACGACGGAGTGCTCCTGAACTACGGGCCGCGCACGGACCAGGTCCTGAAGTCCCTCGTGGAGCAGTTGTACGGGAGCGGGAAGTGACCGTGCTGACCAAGCAGGCGGACTCCGGGTCCGCCACCGGGGAGCCGGCGGCGCCGCGGGCCCGCCGCCGGGGCGCGACCGCTTCCCTGACCGCCGGGCTCACGGCCGCCCTCGTCCTCCTCTGCCTTCTCTCCGCAGGCATCGGCGCGTACGACATCCCGCTCGGGGACGTGCTCAGTTCCGTGCAGCACCGGATCGGGCTCGGCGGGAGCGCGCTCGACCGGGTCGGCGAGAGCGTCCTGTGGAACGTGCGGCTGCCGCGCGTGACGCTCGCGCTGCTCGTCGGGGGGTCGCTGGGCTGCGCGGGCGCGCTCATGCAGGGCGTGTTCGGCAATCCGCTCGCCGAGCCCGGCGTCATCGGGATCTCGGCGGGCGCGGCCGTCGGCGCGGTGGCGTCGATCGCGCTGGGCCTGAGCTTCTTCGGGAACTGGACCGTGACGGTCTGCGCGTTCGTCGCCGGGCTCGCGACCGTTCTCCTCGTGTACGTCCTCTCGCGCAACGGAGGCCGCACGGAAGTCGTCACGCTGATCCTCACCGGCATCGCGGTGAACGCGTTCGCGGGGGCGCTGATCGGGCTCTGCATCTTCTTCGCGGACAACGCGCAGATCACCCAGATCACCTTCTGGCAGCTCGGCTCGCTCTCCGGTGCGACCTGGCCGAAGGTGCTCGCGGTCCTTCCGTGCGCAGTGGCCGGTCTGGCCGTGGCGCCGCTGTACGCACGGAAGTTGGACCTCCTCGCGCTCGGCGAGCGGCCCGCGCGGCATCTCGGGGTCGACGTCGAACGGCTGCGGCTCGTCCTTGTTCTGGTGGTGGCGCTGCTGACCGCCGCCGCGGTGGCCGTCGCCGGGATCATCACGTTCGTCGGTCTCCTCGTCCCGCATCTGCTGCGGATGGCGGCGGGGCCGGGGCACCGCTTCCTCGTGCCGGGCAGCGCCCTTGGCGGGGCGGTCGTGCTTGTCGGGGCGGATCTCGCGGCGCGAACGGTGGCGGCGCCCGCGGAGCTGCCGCTGGGGGTGCTCACCGCGCTCTTCGGGAGCCCGTTCTTCTTCTGGCTGCTGCGCAGGACCCGTCGTAAGCAAGGGGGTTGGGCATGATCGGGCGGATCGCCGGGCGGCTGTTCGCGTCGGGGCGCGGGCTCGCGGTGCCGGAGTCCTTCGCTCCGGGTGACGCGCTGGCCGAGGCGTCGGGGCTCGTGGTGCGGCTCGGGGGGCGTGAGGTGCTCTCGGGGGTGTCCGTCACCGCCCGTGCGGGAGAGGTGCTTGCCCTGGTCGGGCCGAACGGGGCGGGGAAGTCGACGCTGCTCGCCGCGCTGGCCGCGGACCTTGCGGCCGACGAGGGGGTCGTACGGGTCTGCGGGCGGGGCGTCGCACAGTGGCCCGCGCGTGAACTCGCCCTTCGCCGGGCGGTGTTGCCGCAGGCGGCCTCGCTGTCCTTCCCCTTCGCCGTGGAGGACGTCGTACGGATGGGGCGCGCTCCGTGGGCCGGGACGGTCCTTGAGGAGGACGACGACCGCGTCGTGCGGGAGGCGATGGACGCGACGGAGGTCGTCGAGTTCGCCGCCCGTCCCTTCTCCGCGCTGAGTGGCGGCGAGCGGGCCCGGGTTGCGCTGGCCCGTGTCCTTGCCCAGCGGGCACCGCTGCTCCTGCTCGACGAGCCGACCGCGGCGCTCGACCTCCGCCACCAGGAGTTGGTCCTGCGGATCTGCCGGGAGCGGGCTGCCGCGGGGGACGCGGTGGTGGTGGTCCTGCATGATCTGGGGCTTGCGGCGGCGTACGCGGATCGGGTCGCGGTGTTGCGGGGCGGGGGCGTTGCCGCGGAGGGGGCTCCGGGGGAGGTGTTCACCGGGGAGCTCCTGAGCGAGGTCTACCGGCAGCCGGTGGAGGTCTTTCCGCATCCGCGGACGGGGGCTCCTCTGGTCACCCCGGTGCGGGGCTGAGGCTCGGGCGGTCCCTGCGGGGCTCTCCCCAATCCCACCCCTTCCCGAAACCATGGGGCTCCGCCCCCTGGACCCCCTTACAAGATGTCCTCAATCGCCGGACGGGCTGGATTCCCAGCC
>NZ_JBSGSG010000166.1:0-7036 GCF_053606765.1 Streptomyces sp. NPDC055189 | reverse complement strand
GCGTCAGGCCCCGGCCGCCGGCCGGACCCGGGCCGAAGGCGGCGGGGCCAGCGCCCGTGCGCGCTGCCCGGCCGCCGCCACTGCGCCCCGCGGTGCCGCGCAGCAGCCCGAACGCCCGGTACATCACCACGGCCCGCACCAGCCGGCCGGCGAACGAGCGTCCGTGGCCCAGCCGTACGGAACTCAGGATCCAGAACGGGATCTTGAAGAGGATGTACATCAGCGCCAGCACGACCAGCACGCTGACCAGGCCGCTCTGCGTCGGGCCGAAGGGGCTGAAGTTGCCCGGCGTCAAGAACACCCGGATCCCCACCACCAGCGCCATCGACTGGGCGACCTGGATGGCCAGCAGACCGGCGAAGGTGCGCCACCACCAGCGGGCCACCCCGTCGGTCAGGGGCAGGGCGTGGCACATCAGCGCCAGCGGAGCTCCGGCGATGAGCAAGATGGTCAGGGCCGCCCGCACCACGTAAGTGATCAGAAGGGCCACCAGGACGGCGGCGACCACGCCCCACATCAGGATGATGAAGATGTTGCTGCCGGGAGCGAAGCGGCTGAGGACGAATTCGCGCAGGGCGGTGCCCGCCGTGTCCTTGTCCAGGCCGCCGCCCAGCACCGCCAGGGACAGCGCGTTGGCGAGATCCACCGCCTTGCCGGCCAGGATGAGCGAGAGGCCCGCGGCCAAAAACCCCAGCGGGATCCGCGGCCCCAGTTCCCGCAGCGAATAGCGGGCCTGCACGGACCCGTAGGTCATCAGCAGGATCCCGGCCACCATGACCAGCAGCGAGTAGACGCCGAGCGTGATGTGCCACGCGTCGGTCCACAACTCCCCGACGCGCGGCAGCGAATCGGGCGTGGGCGTGGTGAGCAGCGTGTCCCCCAGGAGCTTGAGGACGGGCTCCAGCGCCGCACTCACCAAGCCCTTGAAGAAGGCGTTGATGGCGGCGGTGACCCCCTGCGTAATCCAGTCGATCACGCCCGCCCCCTGTGGCCGAGCGCTGCCGTGCGCGCAGCACGCGCGGGCAGGGCGGCGCAGACGGAAAAAGCAAGCAACCGGCGCGCGGGGAAGGCGCAGCCGCCCGCGCCACACCCGGGCGGGGGCCCTGCGGCGGGGGTGCGCCCAGCCGCCGCGCCCGGGCCGCTCCGGCCCCGGCGCGCCACCGGGCAGGGATGCGGCCCGGCCGGCGCATGCCGCCGGTGGCGGCCGGGCGTCCGGGCCGTGCACCCCGGGCCGGGGCGGCGAAGGGCGAGCGAAGGAATCATGATGCTCACGCCCCGACAATTCCCTTGAGGATGGCCACGACGAGGGGAGCCAGGGCGGCCAGCCCGTAGCCCCACCCCGCGCTCTTGAACGCGGTCTTGGCCTTCTCGACCTCGCCCGGATCGCCGCCCGCCATCACATAGCGGACACCGCCCACGGTCAGAAAGACGGTGGCAAGACCGGCCAGCACACCCATGATCCAGTTGCGGATGTTGTCGAGGACTTCGTTGACGGACTTGGCCAGCGCGAGCACCGCCCCGGATTCGGCGGCGAAGGCGCTGGCGGAGCAGAGGGCCAAGAGGACCACGACCATCGAGGCGACCAGCAGCGGCCGGCGTGCCCGGGAACGAACAGGGGGCAGGCACATCGCGGGAACCTCCCAGCGGGAGACGGAAAAGCGGGCACCGGGGCAGCAGTGCGGCGCCGCCCCTGAGGGAAGAGGCCGCTTTGTGCGGCTGTTTTTGACACGGCTGCCGGAATCCGCCACGGAATCTATGGGTGCGGAGGCGGTCGGCACGGGCGTGCCGCAGGCCGGCACACGGCGGTCGGGGGCCTGTTGCTCCGCGGTGAGGTAGGCCCGCAGCCGCAGCTCGGCGCGCCGGCGGGCCTGATAGGCGGCCATCACCGGCCTGTCGTGGGTCTGCGCCCAGTCCGGCACGGACTGCTCTTCCAGTCGGGTGCGGCCGATCAGATCGGCCTCGGTCCGGGTCAGGACCCCGACCCGGACCGCACCGAGCAGGACGAAGTCCGGGTGGCCCCACGGCGGCTTGGGCGGAGCCGGGACAAAGACGCGGGCGACGGGTACGGGTGCATCCAGCGCCTCGTACAGGACGGCGAGCATCCGGCGGTAGGCCGCCCACCGCGGCCGCACGTGCGGCCGCGGACGCTCCAGATCGATGGTGGCCAGCGCGCCGAGAAAACCGGTCAGGACCTCGGCCTGCAGGTCGAACGGCTCGGCGGGGAACCTTCCCGACGCCCAGTGGCAGATCCCCGACAGCGCGGGCAGGGCCATCCCGGCGCACGCCAGCGTCCAGGTGGCGCCCTGCGCACGCGCCCGCCGGATCAGCAGCGTCCACACCGCATCCCTGGTCCGGCGGGGGCATTGCCCGCGCATCAGCCGGGTGCGCAGCTCATCGAGGGGGATGGCGCGATCGGGCAGGCCGGGGAACTCCCGGCCGTCCACAGACGGCGGGTGGGGGCCGGCGACCAGCAGCGCGAAGCACTGCGCGGCGGTCTCCAGCGGCAGCGGTGGAGCGGCGAGTTGAGTTGCGCAGGCACGGGACCCGCGCTGCCCGCGAGCCATAGTGCGCCTCCCTCCGTGAACGGACGCGATGACGCCTCCAGCAGGCAGCCCGGCCGACAAGCACCGACCAGCGGACGCCTACGGCACAACGTGCGCGGACCGTCGACCGGCGCGACGGCACCAAGACCGCTGCGGATGGGGGATGCCGGCTTTGAGGCCGGGGGAGGGCGCTGCGACCTGCGTTTTAGTCATGCCGTAGCAGCGCGGACCGGACCCTGTGAGCACGTGCCGGAGGCCGCCGCGATCACGGGCGCGGTGCACAACGACCCTGACCGGTGGCCGACTTCGCCGGCCCGTGTCAAAAAGCGGGGCTGATCGCGGCCTCTATAGGCAGCAGGGCACCGCACACCAGGAGCGAAGGGGGCCGCAGATGACGCAGCCGCATCCCCCGTCGCACGGGCACGACCGGCCGGCAGGCGCTGCTCTCGAGAGCGTCTGGCACTCCTGCCAGCACCGCGCGAGCGTCCAGGTGGGCACAGCGCAGACGGCGCAGTGCTACGGCGGGCCGTGCGCGCTCCTAAAGGCGGCAGTCACGTCTGCGTACGGACTGAGCCGGACTGTCACGGTGCGCGGGGGCCGTCGTCCCGCAGACAGGGGGCAGCGCCGGCACGGCACCGGACGCGCATCCCGGTCCCGACCCGGACCGGGGCGGCGGACGCCCGTCGGTCTGCCGCCGGTCCGGACTCGGACCGGCACGGACCGGAGCCCATCCATCGGGATCGCCCCCGCCGCAGCCGCCGGTCTGCCCTGCTTCGACCCCTGTGCGTGTGAGCGGGATGAGAGGAAAACCGTCCATGATCTCTGACAGTCGCTCTGTGCCATCCGCCGCCCCGCACCGGCCCGCCGCTGCCCACGCCGCTGCTTCCGCCTGTGCCCAGAGCCCCTCGCCCGCTTCCGCGGCACGCGGTGCGCTGCCCCTCGAGCAGCGCGTCACGCTGCGCGCGGTGACCGGCATCGCCGGCACCGTCGTCGCGCTGACGTTCCTCTTCGGCTTCGGCAACGTGTGGACGCTGGCCCTGCGTCTGGGCGTGCCGCCGTGGGTGGCGCCGCTGGTCGCCCCGGCCGTGGATCTGTCGGTACTGGGCCTCCTGCTGGCCATCCGCCATATGGCGCTGCACGGCGCCGGGCGTGAGCAGATGCGCCCGGCCCGCCGGTTGCTGATGTTCTCCGGCACGATGACGCTGGCACTGAACGTGGCGGACCCGCTGGTCACGGGCCAGTTCGGGAAGGCGGCCTTTGACGCGGTCGGCCCTCTGCTGCTGATCGGCTGGGCCGAGGTCGGGCCCGGCATGCTGCAGACCCTCAGCACAATGCAGCACCAGACACCGCCAGATGGCCGCGGCGCAGCGCTGGCGCCTGCCCGGCCAGAGGGATTTGCCGCCCGTGCTCCGGTCGGTGTCTTCCCGGCCCCGGGCACGGAGGATGACGCTGATGCGCTGGCCGGCGGGGATGACTTGCTCGATCGGGCCCGGCGCGAGGATGCCCGCCACTGGGCGGCATTCCAGCGGCCGATCTCGGCGGAGACGCTGCGCAAACGGCTGCGCGTCGGTGCGGCCAGATCACGGATGCTGGTGGCGATGGTCCGGGCCGACCCCTACGCGACGGCGGGAGGCAACACGTCCGGCTCGACGAGGGCGGCGTCGTGAGCAGTGGCCTGCCGGGGCCGGCTCCGCCCGCCGGCGTCTCTCTGCTGGACTGCCCGTCCGGCGCAGGCGATTGCAGGGGCGGCGGCCGTGGTGGTGGAGCCGCGGATGCCTGGCGCAGGGCGGTGCACAGGTCTGCGGATCTGCCTGCGCGTCCTCGCGGCACCGTCCCGCCGCTCTGCGGCCAACCGCGCGTCAGTGCCTCGGTGAAGGAGGGGCAGGGGCAGGGGCCGGGGCTGTCACGTCTGCGGCGGCGGGGCGGTCTCTGGGGCTACTCGCTCGGGGCGCGCCAGGGGGGGCGCCGGAGTGACGGTGTGGTCGGGGGTGCGGGCAGGTCGCCGGTGGTGAGGACGTGGCGGGCGACGTCGGTGAGCAGCAGGCGGTGGTGGCGGGCGTGGCGGCGCATGGCCTGGAAGGCGTCGTCGAGGGGAATGTTGCGGTAGGCGGCGAGGAATCCTTTGGCCTGTTCGATGGTGATGCGGCTGTGCAGGGCGGTGTGGAGCTGTTCGTTGAGGGTTTCGGTGCGCTGCAGGGAGTGGGCGTGCAGTAAGCCGATGGTGGCCGCGTCGGCGAACGCCCGGGCCAGGGCGAGGTCGTCGGCCGGCAGTGGGCTGTCGGTGGCGCGCAACAGCAGCAGGCTGCCGATGGTCTCCTCCCGCAGGCGCATGGGGACGGCGCTGGCGTAGGTGTAGCCGGCCTCGCGGGCCAGGGTGGTGAAGTCGAGCCAGGCTTCGGGCGCGTGGGCGAGGTTGCCGGGGCTGACGGTGCGGGAGGTGCGGTAGGCGTCCAGCGCCGGGCCTTCGCGCAGGGCCAGGTCCAGCACCCGGGTCAGGGCGGGGCCGGGGTCGCAGGGGGCGGGGCTGTAGAGCTGCGGGCCGGGGTAGGCCAGCAGGACCGCGACGTCGGCCACGGCGAAGATGTCGCGGCAGCGGACGGTCAGCTGCTGCAGAAAGTCGATGACGTCAAAGTCCGCGACGAGGGTATCGGCGAGTTCGACGAAGGTTTCGGCGATCTTGCGTTCTCGGCTCATACGGTGACTCCTTGGTGCCCCGGCGCCCTCCAAGGGCCTGCGCCGGGTGGCTGGTTGTTCATGAGGGCAATTCCTGCTCGAGGACTTCGCGGGCGGTTTCGGTCAGGGGCCGGCCCGAGGCGAAGGCCCTCGCCCGCAGCCGGATCAGCGCCTCCTCCAGCGGCACGCCCAGGCGGTAGCTGAGCACCCCGGTGGCCTGGTGTACTTCGGCCCAGTGCAGGTCGACCGAGCCGGCTTTGCCCGGCTCGTTGGGGGCGGTGACCGCGCCCGACCGCCAGGCCAGCAGCCGGCTGGTCAGCGCATCGGCCACCCGCAGCCCGTCCGCCGCCTGCAGCGCCGTCAGCGGTCCCGTCGACTTGCGGTAACCCGTCAGCGCGCCGAACCGAGCCGCCCCCGACTGGATCGGCCAGACAAACGCCGCCCGCACGCCCAGGGCCCGGGCCTGCTCGGCGAACTGCGGCCAGCGCTCGCCCGCCTCCAGATCCGGCACCTGGCAGGGAACTTTGCTGAAGTCCGCCGCGAGGGTGGGGCCCTGGCCCAGGGTGAACTGGGCATCCTCCAGCCGGGCGCTGATGTCGTCGCTGAACCACATCAGCTCCGCCCCCCACCGGAAGGAGACCGCGATCCCGTCCAGGCCCAGCGCATACGCGCACCGCGCCGCCCACACACGGCGCTCACCCGTATCGACGGCCTGTTCCATGCTGTCGAGCAGCTGCTGCACGGACATCTGGTGCTCCATCAAAGCCTTGCGCGTCCAAGGGGCAGCCGCTGTGAAGGACGGCTACGTTCCGTACCGAAAAGGTTACTAGCACGACCGGAGGGCGTTGCCCATGTGGGACAGTTCCCCCGAACCTCGAGCCCCCGGCGGTCAGTCGCAGCGCACATTCTCGCCGGTCAGGGTGCACGGGATCCTGTAGCGCACGGGCGGGGTGCGCGCCCCCAGCCCCGGGCCGCCCGACAGCCCGCCACCCCGGCCTGAGCCTGCGCTGTGCGGGGCGGAGACGGGACGGGGCCGGTATGAGGCCGGTCGGAGCATCGGCCCGCTCCTGGCCCGGCTGGACGAGCGGGCGAGGACCAGAGCTCGGCCAGGGAGCGGCTCAGGAGGCGTGAGATGTGCATCTGGGAGAGGCCTAGTTCGCGGCCGATCTCGGTCTGGGGCAATTCCTGGCCGAAGCGCATCTCGATGTACCGGGTGGGTTCAGAAGAGCGAAGCGAAGATCCTGTTAGCGGTGTCGTTGAACCGCACGTGCAACGGCTCGAGACGCTCGCAGTGCTGGCGCGACATGGCGAGGTCCGGCGCCCGGATCGCGTCGCCGGCAACACGCTGGATTTCCCCGGCGAGTTCACGCAGGCCCTCATGGTGGACCCGAGCTGCCGAGAGCTGAAGCTGCAGCACAGCCTCCGACCAGCCTTCAGCCGTTGGCGTCTCCCACTGGCGGGCAGGCCACGAGCCTGATGCATGGAGCTCGGCGAGCATCCGGTCGAGCTCCTCGTAGACGGCCTTGAACAGGTTGAAGACTGCTGTTTGCAGGGCGAGAGTGCTCTCTCTTTGAAAAGCATCCCGAGCGGCTTGGCGATCTCGCTCGAACTGCTCGTCGCGGACCTTGATCTCGTGCCTGGCTGCGAGTCTGTCCTTGTAGATCGTCAAGATGGACGTGATGAGGGAGCCGATCAGGACTCCCACGAAGCCGAAGATTGCAGAAGCCATCCCTGATCTTGCAGGGTATCCCCGTCTTCAGGCGGGGAGGGAATGCATCTCAGGACTGCTCTGACCTGCACGTCACAGCGGACGTTTTTGC
>NZ_JBSGSG010000165.1:0-7061 GCF_053606765.1 Streptomyces sp. NPDC055189 | reverse complement strand
TTACGAGTTTTGGAGCCGTCTAGTGGGATAGGAGATGTGTATAAGTGACAGGCACCGCTCCTCGGTCAGCTGTGGTTCAGCTCGAACCAGACCACCTTGCCGGTGCTCAGACGTGTCGCGCCCCACCGCCGGGCCAGCCTGTTGACCAGGTAGAGCCCGCGGCCGCCCTCGTCCGTGGCCCGCGCCTGGCGCAGCCGCGGCAGCTGCGGCACGTCGTCGCCGACCTCGCAGCGCAGGACGTCGGTACGCAGCAGCCGCAGGGTCACCGGACGGGACGCGTACCGCACGGCGTTCGTGACGACCTCGCTGACCAGGAGCTCCACGGAGTCGTTCAGCTCCTGCAGGCCCCAGCGCTCCAGGGCGCTGCGGGCCAGGCGGCGGGCGCGCGAGGGCGTGGCGTCCTCGGGCTCCAGGTGCCAGTACGCGACGTCGCTCGGCGCGATCCCGTCGAAGCGGGCGGCGAGCAGCGCGATGTCGTCGTCCCGGTCGCCGGGGCCGAGCATGTCCAGGACGTCGTCGCAGAGGGCTTCGAGGGGCGGCGGATGGTCCGGTCCCGTCAACTGGGCGGTGGCGGCGAGCCGTTCGCGCAGCTGCTCTATGCCCGTCCACACGTCGCGCAGGCGGGATTCGACCAGACCGTCGGTGTAGAGCAGCAGGGTGGCGCCCGCGGGCGCGTCCAGCTCCACGGCCTCGAAGTCGACGCCGCCCACGCCGATGGGGGCGCCCGGCGGCACCCGCAGGACCTCCGCGCGGCCGCCCAGGTGCAGCAGGACGGGCGGCGGATGGCCGGCGTTGGCGATGGTGATGCGGTGCGCGACCGGGTCGTAGACCGCGTAGAGGCAGGTCGCCATGCGGTCCGAGCCGAGCCGCTGGGCCTGCTCGTCCAGGTGGTGCAGGACCTCCTGGGGCGGCAGGTCGAGCCCGGCCAGGGTCTGGGCCGTCGTGCGCAGCTGGCCCATGATCGCCGCTGAGGTCATCGAGTGCCCCATGACGTCGCCCACCACGAGCGCGACCCGGCTGCCGGGCAGCGGGATCGCGTCGTACCAGTCGCCGCCGACGCGGGCCGTCTCGGCGGCCGGGAGATAGCGGGACGCGAGCCGGACGCCGGTCGGGCGCGGCAGGGTCTCGGGCAGCATCGTGCGTTGCAACTCGTCGGCGATGTACGCCTCGCGGCCGTAGAGCACGGCCTTGTCGATGCCGAGCGCGCTGTGCGTGGCCAGCTGGGCGGCGACCAGGAGGTCGTCGTTCTCGAACGCGGGCCGGTCGGGGCGGCGCAGGAACACTGCGGCGCCGATCACCCGGCGTCTGCCGCGCAGCGGGGCGAGGATGGTGCGCTGGCCCAGGGGCACGGTGCGGCCGTCGCCGAGGAGTTCGGGCAGCGCGGCGCGGGCCGCGGGGGTGTCGGCGAAGACCGGGCGCACGCCCCGCAGGACCTCGGCGAGGGCGCCGCCGGGGCGCACCTCGCACAGTTCGGCGGTCGTCACGAGTTCGTTCTGCACCTGGAGCGCGGGCGGGTTGCCGCTCTCCGTGTCGGGCTCCTCGGTCCCTTCCTCGATCGAGCGCAGCCGGTCGGTGCGGCGAAGGCGCAGGATGAGGGCGCCGCTCGGCCGCTCCTCGCCGACCGGCAGCGGATCGCGCAGGTAGACCAGTATCGCGTCGGAGAACGTCGGCACCGTGGCCCGGCACAGGCCCATGACGATCTCGTCCAGGTCGATGCCGCGGGCGATCCGCCGGGTCGCGGCGCCCACGAAGCGCAGCCGGTCGCCGTCACGTCGCATCGCCGCGGGGCCTGCGCCCGGCGGCCGTGGTTGTCCCGTGCGCCGCTCCTCACCGCCGGGGGCGCCCGAGGGGGCGCCGTCATGGGTTTCCTGGTCGCCGCCGCGTCCCGCCGTCGGGTCGGGGCCCGGCCGGTCGGGCGCGCCCTCGGGGGCGGGGCGCGGCCGGTGCGGGTCGGGCTGCTGCCCCGAGTGCCCGGACGACTGGGAGTGCTCGTCGCAGGACCCGGCGGCGGACTCGCCCGCCCGGGATTCGCCTGCACGGGACTCGCCCGCACGGGACTGGGCCTGCGCGGGGAAAGCGGCCGCGCCCGGCGTGTCCCGCGCCTTGCGGGCACGCGCATGCGCCCCGCGGGGATCCGCGGGGGCGGCGGGCCGGGCAGCTCGGGGCTGTCGGCCCTCGTCGGGGATGGAGTGCTCCGTCACGCGTTTCGAATCCGTCCGTCCGGGGCTGCGCCTTGGTGTCCGGTGGCTACTTTGGTCAGCCGCGTCGGCAGTGCAGGAAGATCTGGTGCTCGGGTGGTACGTCGGTACTCGCCGGGGCGTAGGAGTACGTGTCCTCTTCGAGGATGTCGAAGCCCGCGTCACGTACTACCTGCCGCAGTTCGTCCCGCAGGTAACCGGATACCCGGATTGTGTGCCCCAGGAACGGAATTCCCGCGTCATCCAGGTCGGCCTCGACCATGGAGAGCGCGAGCAGGCCACCGGGGCGCAGCAGTCCGTGCAGCAGCCGCAGAGCGTACGGGATTTCGTCGCGCGGCAGCATCAGGAGCGCGAAGAAAGCCGCGATCCCGTCGAACTGGCCTACCCCGTCGGGCCCTTCGGCCCGCAGCGCGGCCACGTCGAGCTGCCGGAATTCGGCGTTGTCCGCGGGAACGTTCTTCCTGGCGATGTCGAGCATGCCGGACGAGAGATCGATGCCCAGGACGCTGTGCCCGGCGTCGGCGAGCTGCCCGGCGGTGGGAAGTCCGGTGCCGCATCCCACGTCGAGAACCCTCGCTCCGGCGGGCAGCGCGTCGGCGAGCCTGCGCCCGGCGGCCAGCTGGCCGTCCTTGTGGGGGAAGGCGTCGTCGTAGTGCTGCCCGATGGCGTCGAAGGCCTCGGCCTGTCCTGTCCGGTCGGTCAGTACGCCGGATGGCCCGCCGTAGCCGTCGAACTCGCTCGCCTCGCTCACGTTCTGCCGCCCCTCGATGACATCCTGTCAGGCATCGCGCAAGCTCAGGGAGTTGCTGCTGAGTTGCTGCTGTGCGCCCTTGCGGAGGACGATCCTACGTTTGAACCCTGGGGGCGCATCAAGGGTCTCATGACGTCACATGCGTGGGTGTGCGGTCCCAGTCATCCGGAAGGGGTGGAATATCCCAGTCCGGATCCGGGCGCCAGTGCTGCCAGTTGTCCGAAAACGGTCGTCCCCAGGAACGGATCACATCGATGGCGGCGTCCCCGGCGGCCCTGACTTCCCGCGCTTTGGCGGCCTCCATGAGGCCGGCGCGCTGAGCCTGGGCGAACTCGTCCTCGTCGTGCCACTGCCAGGTCCGGTCCGGCCGCACGGAGATGTCCAGAAAGTGATCCTCGGAATCGACGCCGCCGGTCCAACGGGTGCGCGGCTCCTCCAGATTCACGTACCAGTTCTTGAACTGCCATCCCGGATCCCAGAACAGCCACACCGACCACGGCTCGGCTGGCCGTGCGAGCTTCAGGACGCCGGTGCCGAACCAGCGGTCCCTGCGCAGGGCGCGGGGCTTGGTGTAGCGGGTGGCGAGGGGCTCGCGGTGCACGGCGGTCCCGTCGGCGATGACGGGCTTCACGCATTCGGTGCCGGGCGCCATCCACACGGCGAGCAGCTCTTCGGTGTCCTGTACGACCGTGACGGGCCGGCAGATGTGGATTCCGTCCCCGGCGTTGTCCTTGTACCGCCACAGCACGTGGGAGCCGGGAACCCAGCGTGCTGCTTCGCTGCTCGTCGTTGGCGGCGTGGTGAGGTCTGTCATGCAGAGATATTAGTCGGCGCCCGGACGGACTCCCGGGACCCGGCCTGACGGGCTCCCCGGACCTGCCCGCGCGGGCCCGCCGGAACCTGTCCGGCCGGGCCCGTCCGGGTGCGGGGCAGCCGTCCTACGGCCGTGTCATCCGCAGTACGTCCAACGCCTCGTCCAGCTGCGTCAGCGTGAGTTCGCCCCGCTCGACGTAACCGCCTTCGAGCACGACCTCCCGGATGGTCTTCCGTTCGGCGAGCGACTTCTTGGCGACCTTCGCCGCCTCCTCGTACCCGATGTATTTGTTCAGCGGGGTGACGACGGAGGGCGAGGACTCGGCGTACTCGCGGGCGCGTTCGGCGTTCGCGGTGATGCCGGCGACCGTCCTGTCGGCGAGCAGGCGCGACACGTTGGCCAGCAGCCGGATCGACTCCAGGACGTTCTTGCCGATGACCGGCAGCATCACGTTCAGCTCGAAGTTGCCCGCCGCCCCGGCCGCGGCGACCGTCGCGTCATTGCCGGTGACCTGCGCGGCGACCATCAGCGCCGCCTCCGGGATCACCGGGTTCACCTTGCCCGGCATGATCGAGGAACCGGGCTGCAGATCGGGCAGGTTGATCTCGGCGAGGCCCGTCCGCGGGCCGGAAGCCATCCAGCGCAGATCATTGGCGATCTTCGTGAGACCGACGCCGATGGTCCGCAGCTGGCCGCTGGTCTCGACGATGCCGTCCCGCGCGCCCTGGGCCTCGAAGTGATCGCGCGCCTCGGTCAGCGGGAGCCCCGTGACCCGTGCCACCTCGTCGATCACGGCAGCCGAGAAGCCGGGCGGGGTGTTGATCCCGGTGCCCACCGCCGTGCCGCCCAGCGGCAGTTCGGCCAGGCGCGGCAGCGAGGCATTGAGCCGCTCCACGCCGTGGCGCACCTGGGCCGCGTAGCCGCCGAACTCCTGGCCGAGGGTCACCGGCGTCGCGTCCATCAGGTGCGTGCGCCCGGACTTCACCACGTCGTCGAACTCCTGCGACTTGCGCGTCAGCGCGGCCGCCAGGTGTTCGAGCGCCGGGATCAGGTCCTGCGTCACGGCGCCGGTGGCCGCGATGTGGATAGAGGAGGGGAAGACGTCGTTCGACGACTGGGAGGCGTTCACGTGGTCGTTCGGGTGGACGTCCCGGCCGAGCTTCTCCGTGGCCAGCGTCGCGAGGACTTCGTTCGTGTTCATGTTGGACGACGTGCCGGACCCCGTCTGGAAGACGTCCACGGGGAAGTGCTCGTCCCAGCGGCCTTCGGCCACCTCGCCCGCCGCGTCCGCGATGGCCGCGGCGATGTCCTTGTCGAGCACGCCGAGGTCCGCGTTGACCTTCGCCGCCGCCGCCTTGATCCGGGCGAGCGCGGCGATGTGCGCGCGCTCGATGCGCTGCCCGGAGACGGGGAAGTTCTCCACCGCCCGCTGCGTCTGCGCCCGCCATTTCGCGTGGGCGGGGACCCGCACCTCGCCCATGGAGTCGTGCTCGATCCGGTACTCACCGCTGTCGCTTGCGCTGGCGTCGCTGGTCATCCTTCGAACCTACTCCTTCGTCGAACCCCGCTGAAAAGTTGAGCACTTGTCTTGTTCTAGGTATTCCCATTGCTCCTACCCACCAGTAAAAACCGTGGGTAACACCAAACCGGGGAGGCGCAATGAAGCGCATCAGACACGGCCGCCGGAGCATGCCGCGATGTACGTTCGCGGCGGCCGTGGCGATGGCGGCGGTGCTCGGCACCGTCGCGGGCACGCCCGCAGCGGCGGCGGACGGCAAGGACCGCGGGAGCGCCGCACCCGCGGCATCCGCGGCCACGCCCCTGTCGCCCGAACTGGAGAAGATCCGGGCGCAGGAGGCCACCAAGCTGTACGGCGCCCCGGCCGAGCGCCCGCCGGCCGACCGGAAGACCGGGCTGATCTCGCTCGGGGACAGCGAGATCTCGGGGGAGGGCGTCGGAACGTACGAACCCGGCACCGACGGCCCCGACAACTGGTGCCACCGCTCCCCGGACGCCGCGATCCACCGCACCGGCATCCCCGCGGACGAGACGTACAACGTCGCCTGTTCGGGAGCGCAGACCGTCAACATCAAGATCGGCGGGCAGAAGCAGTACGCCGACGAGCTGGTGCAGAGCGACAACCTCGCCATCAAGGCGCGCAACACCAGGATCAAGGCGGTCATGCTGGTCATCGGGGCCAACGACGACCTCGAATTCGCGCCGGTGATGACCGACTGCGTGACGCGCTTCCTGCTCAGCCAGGGTGCCTGCGCGGGCAAGTACACGGAGGGCTGGCAGGCGCGGGTCGACGCGCTCGTGCCCAAGGTCGAGCAGTCCGTCCGCGACCTGAAGACCGTCATGAAGGACGCGGGATACGCGGGCGACGACTACAAGCTCGTCGTGATGGGCTACCCGAGCCCGATCGGACCCGACTTCCGGGACAACCCGAAGTTCCCGGGCAAGCTGGTCTGCGGCGGTCTCGGCTACGACTCCGACACCGAGTGGGGCCGCAACTACGCCGTCCCCGCCTTCGGGACCGGCATGCGCAAGGCGGTGAAGGCGGCGGGCGCGACCTACCTCGACAACTCCCGGCTCTTCCACGGCCATGAGGTCTGTTCGGAGGACACCTGGGCGCGCGGCCTCTACGTGGACCTGTCCAACCCGTTCCCGCCGGACTCCAATTCGGTCCGCCAGTCCTTCCACCCCAACGCCCGCGGTCACGCGGCCTTCGCGTCGTGCCTTACGCAGATCTACAACTCCGGCTGGGGCGAGGCCGGTTGCGCGGACCCGGCGAGCACCGGCAGTCCGAAGCTCTACCGGGGCGCCTGGGACGACGCGTACAAGCCGCTGAAGAACGCGGGCACGGGGACATGCGTGGACGTCGACGCGTCGAAGAGCAAGAACGGCACCAAGGTGCAGGGCTGGGACTGCACCGGCAACCGCAACCAGACCTGGTGGTACGACGACGCACAGGGGTCCCTGCACACCGGCCTGACCCAGGACCGCTGCCTGGACGTGCCCGACGGCGCCTACAAGGAAGGCGCCGCCGTCACCCTGTGGAACTGCCACGGAGGCGGCAACCAGAAGTTCGTCCGCGAGGCTGGGACACTGCGGCCCGCCGCCGCGAACGGGCTCTGCCTGACCCTGGCGGGGGCCAAGGAGCCGCTGCGGCTGCAGAAGTGCGGCGGGGCGGCGAACCAGCGGTTCGCCTGACGGGAGGAGTGCCTGATGGATGCGGAAGGGCCCTCCACGCGCGCGTGGAGGGCCCTTCCGTGGTGCTGTGCCAGGGGTGCTACGC
>NZ_JBSGSG010000164.1:0-7252 GCF_053606765.1 Streptomyces sp. NPDC055189 | reverse complement strand
GTGTCGTGTCGTGAAGCCGCTAGCATCGGCCAGCATCGGCGGGCACCCTTTCCCGGCTCTCGACGAGCCGGGGGGAACCCCACTACCCCCAGGCCAGGGAGCAAATCGTGCTGATCACCCACGACACCCGGTGCGCACTCGACGCCGTGGTCGATCTGGTGAACACCGCACCGGACACCGAGAGCGCCGAGACGGAGGGGCTCCCGGACGTAGCAGCTCTGGGCGAGTTCGTACGAAGCCACGACATAAGTGACGTCGGCGTGCTCTCGGAGCGTGACCTCGCGGGCGTCCGGCACATCCGCAGCCGCTTCCACGAGGTCTTCGCGGCGCCCGAGCCGCGGGCCGCGGCGGCGGTGATCAACGAACTGATCGCGGCGGCGGGCACCACGCCCCGCCTCACCGACCACGACGGCTACGACTGGCACGTGCACTATTTCGCGCCCGGCGCCTCCATCGCCGACCACCTCGCGGCGGACTGCGGGATGGCCCTCGCCTTCTTCGTGGTCGCCGGCGAGCAGGAGCGGCTGCGGCGCTGCGAGGCGCCGGACTGCCGGCGCGCCTTCGTCGACCTCTCCCGCAACCGCTCGCGCCGCTACTGCGACAGCCGCACCTGCGGCAACCGACTGCATGTGGCCGCCTACCGGGCCCGGCGCAAGGAAGCGGCGGGCTGAGCCCGCGGCGCCCCCGCTACATCCCCAGCAGATCGTGCAACGACCCCAGCAGGAGCAGAACGCCGATCACCGCCAGGAAAATCATCAGGGGTGGCTGGGAGAGCGCGAACAGACAGCCCTTGGGCTCTTCGGTCGCGGCTCGCTCATCGGTCGGCGGGGCGGCATCGCCCGGTGCGGTGTCCAGCATCTCGTCGCGATGATGACGCAGACCCGGGGGTGCCGTTGACCAATATGCAAGCCAATCGCGGGAGTTCGCCGCATCCCGTGACCTGCGCGACTCCGGCGTCCCGCACCTGCCGCGCCCGGCTCACCAGCGACGCACCCCGCAGACCCCCGCCCGGCCGCCGTCCACACGAACGAGGGAGCGTCACGCCCCTCGGACACCGCAGGTGGTTGACACGGCTTTCCCCACGCCGGTGCCGCCCCGCTCCGCCGTCCCCGCCCCGTTCCGGTCCCGTCAGATGCCGTGCTTCTTCAGGATGGCCTCGATGTCGCTGAAGTCCTCCTTGGGCGCGGCGGCCTTCGGCCGTTCCACCGGCTGGGCGGCCGGGCGGGCGCCCTGCCCCAGGGAGGGCGCGGACGCCGCGGGGGCCACCGCCTCGCGCTGGGCCGCCTTCGCGGCCTTGCGCTCCTTGCGGGTGCCGCCGGACCTGCGCTCCACGGCGCGGGTGATCATGAAGAGCAGCCAGGCGAGGCCGAGGACACCGAAGCCCACCCATGCCTTCATGCTGAAGGCGGTGTCTGCCAGCCATCCGACGACGCCGGTCATCACCAGACCGACCGGGACCAGGGAGTAGGCGGCGAGGCGCGTCGCCGCGAGGAAGCGCTTGCGGTAGGCCGTGATCGCGGCAATGCCGAGGCCGGCCGCGGATACGGCGGAACAGACGGTCTCGGCAATCATCCGGTCCTCCAGGCGTGCGGCGTGCGGGCGTAGACGGTGGCGCCGTCTTCCCCTCCATCCTGCACCGGGTGGGCACCCACAGGCCACGCCCCCAGCGGACTTCAGGGACATATCAGGGTCACGGCTCCTCCCCGGGTGCCGGTCGCCGCCCCTGTCCCGGTTGGGAGGGCGCTCGCGGGACTGGAAGACTGTGCCCCATGAGCGACTCTGACCCCGCTGCCCCCACCAGCCCCCTCGTCATCGACATCTGGTGCGAGCTGCAGTGCCCGGACTGCCGGACCGCCCTCGACGACGTACGCGCGCTCCGCGCCCGCTACGGCGACACCGTCGACCTGCGCCTGCGGCACTTCCCCCTCGAGAAGCACAAGTACGCCTTCGCCGCCGCCCAGGCCGCCGAGGAGGCCTTCGAGCAGGGGCAGGGCTGGGCGTACGTCGAGGCCGTGCTCGGCAGGGTCGAGGACCTGACCCGCAAGGGCGAGCCCTTCCTCGTCGAAGTCGCGCGTGAACTGGGCCTGGACGCCGAGGAGTTCGACACCGCCCTCGTCGACGGCCGGCACATCCTGATGGTCGACGCCGACCAGGCCGAGGGCAAGGCGATCGGCGTCACCGGGACACCGACGTACGTCATCGGGGGCGAGCGCCTCGACGGCGGCAAGAGCCAGGACGGCCTGCTCGAGCGCGTCGAGGAGATCACCGACCTCCTGCTGGCGGCTTCCGGGCAGGACGCCTCCTAGAGCAGCTGCTTGTAGACGTAGTACGTCACCGGTTCGTAGCCCAGCGACTCGTACAGGCGCAGGGCCGGGACGTTGCCCGCGAAGACGTTGAGGCCGATGCGGCTCAGACCGACCGCGCGGGCCTGCGTCTCCGCCAGGATCATCAGCGAGCGGCCGTGACCGCGCCCCCGGTGCTCCTCGTCGACCTGGACGTCGAAGACGAACCCGCCGCCGTCGCGCAGCGCCAGCCAGAGCACGCCGACCTTCGTGCCCTCATGCGTGAGCGCGCTGAGGCTGGTGCCGGGGGTGGCCAGGCCCTGCGGCAGATGGTCGGCGTGGTCGGCGTCTGACTTGGCCCGCGCCTGCGCCTCCGGGACCCCGCGCTCGATCCAGGTCTGCGCGTAGTCCTCCTTCTCGCGGGCCAGCCAGACCTCGTACTCGTCCTCGGTCATCTCCCGCCCCTCGACACCCGCGGGCAGCGCGGGCGGCTCGGTGGTCAGGGGCTTGGCCATGTGGCGGTTGCGCTCCACATAGCCGAGGGACACGGCGAGGCGGTGGGCCGCCGCGGCCCGGGCGGGCACGGCCACTTCGATCCGGTTGCAGCCCCAGCCGCGCACCACCTCTTCGGCGGCGAGCACGGCGACGGTGGCACGCCCGCGCCTGCGGTCCGGTTCCTCGATGTTCAGCTCTCGCATCTCGGCGACGCCGGGTCCGAACACGGGGTGCGTGGCGAGTTCTATCCCGCCCACGGGACGGCTGTTGACGCGCACTTCGTACGTACGTGACTTGGCGCCGTCAGCGCTCTGCTGAAGCGGCCCGGTCGGCCGCAGGGTCGTGGTCATCAGTGGTGTTGTACCCGTCCTGCGGCTCGAGCGTCATCTGGATCGCGTGCACTTGCGGCCACTTGTTCGACCGGTCACGGGTCGAGGTCGTCCGCCGCCCGCTCGGCGAAGATCCGCATGGCCTTGGCGGTCACCGGGCCCGGCGCGCCGGGCAGTTCGCGCCCGTCGACCCGGTGCACGGCCTGGACGTCACGGAGCGTCGAGGTCAGGAACACCTCGTCGGCGCGGTCGAGCACGTCGAGCGGCAGGTCCGTCTCGCGCGCGTTCGTCCAGTCGACGGCCAACGCACGCGTGATGCCCGCCAGGCATCCGGAAGCGACCGGCGGCGTGTGGATCTCGCCGTCGAGGACGACGAAGACGTTCGATCCCGTGCCTTCGCACAGCTGCCCGACCGTGTTGGCGAACAGCGCCTCCGAAGCGCCCTGGTCGTGGGCGCGCGCGAGGGCGACGACGTTCTCGGCGTACGACGTGGTCTTCAGGCCGGTCAGGGCGCCGCGTTCGTTGCGGGTCCACGGCACCGTGATCACGGCGGTGGAGTCCGGGCGCCTGGCGGCCTCGCCGAGGGCGACGATCAGCGTCTGCCCCTGGTCACCGCGGTCCGAGCCCAGCGGCGAGAGACCGCCGGTGTAGGTGATGCGCAGCCGCCCCAGCGGCATCGGATCGGCGTCGAGAACGGCGGCACAGGCCGCGCGCACCTCGTCGAGGTCCGGCTCGGGCAGGCCGAGGCCCCGCGCCGAACGGGCGAGCCGGTCCAGGTGCCGGGTCAGCGCGAAGGGCCGGCCCTCGACCGTCTTCACCGTCTCGAAGATGCCGTCACCGACGGTCAGGCCGTGGTCGAGCACGGAGACGCGGGCGGTCTCCATTTCCTGCAGGCCGCCATTGAGCCAGATCTTCACCAAGGGGTCCCTCCACTCACTTCGTACGCTCCCGACGCTACCGCCAGCAGCCGTTCCGCCTTCAGCTCGGTCTCCCGCCACTCCCCCTCGGGGTCGGATCCCCAGGTGATGCCTGCGCCGGTGCCGAACCGCAGGACGCCCGCCGCGCGGTCGATCCAGAAGGTCCGGATGCCGACGGCGAGCTCGCCGGTGCCCCTGTCCGCGTCGACCCAGCCGATGCCGCCGCAGTAGGGGCCGCGCGGTGCGGTCTCCAGGGCGTCGATGATGCGCAGGGCGCTGGACTTGGGGGCGCCGGTGACGGAACCGGGCGGGAACGCGGCGGCAAAGAGGTCGGTCCAGCCCGCGCCGGGGCGCAGCTCGCCCCGGACGGTGGAGACGAGATGGACGAGACCGGGGTGCTTCTCGACCACGCAGAGGTCGGGGACGGTCACGGAACCGGTCACGCAGATCCGGCCGAGGTCGTTGCGGACGAGGTCCACGATCATGACGTTCTCGGCGTAGTCCTTCTCCAGGAGATCGGCCTCGGTCCGGCCGGTGCCCTTGATGGGCCCCGACTCCACGACGCGCCCCTGGCGGCGCAGGAACAGCTCGGGTGACGCGGTGGCTATCTCGACGCCGTGCCCGGGCAGCCGGATCGTTCCGGCGTACGGAGCGGGGTTCCCGCGTGCCAGGAGCGCGGTCAGGGCGTCGACGTCGGCGCCTTCCGCGACCGGCGCGGACAGCACGCGGCAGAGGTTCGCCTGATAGACGTCGCCCGCCGCGATGTGTTCGCGCACGCTTCGCACTCCGGCCACGTACGCGGCGCGATCCAGCGACGACGTCCAGTCACCGGCGGCCGGTCCCTGCCACGCTCCCGGCACCGGCGCGGGCACCGGTTCCTCGCGTACGTCGTCGAAGCGGGCGCAGACCAGTTCGCCCTCGAAGCTCGCCGCGACGGCCCAGAAACCCCGGGAGTCGAGAGCCGAGGGATCGCTGGTCACGTCCCTGAGGCCGGTCGCGAGCAGGCCGCCGAAGCGCGCCATGGGCAGGGGTGCCCCAGAGGGCGGCCGGGAGGACATCTGAGGGGCGCTGTGCACGTCTGCGAGTCTATGACCGGCGTCCTGGTGGCGCCCCGGCCCGGCGACAGCGCAGCACGCTGCGCAAACGCGTTTTTGTACTGGCCCAGGAATCCGCTAGAGTTCAACACGTCGCCGGGACGCGCAAGCGCACCGGGAAAGACAAGCGGACGTAGCTCAGTTGGTAGAGCGCAACCTTGCCAAGGTTGAGGTCGCCAGTTCGAACCTGGTCGTCCGCTCGCAGGAAGTGGGGGATCTTCCCGACCCCCCGCACTCCTGGTGGAGTGGCCGAGAGGCGAGGCAACGGCCTGCAAAGCCGTCTACACGGGTTCAAATCCCGTCTCCACCTCCAAGCGCGATTAGCTCAGCGGGAGAGCGCTTCCCTGACACGGAAGAGGTCACTGGTTCAATCCCAGTATCGCGCACGCAGCACAACTGAAGTTCTGGTCCGCAAGGATCCCCGCGCGATTAGCTCAGCGGGAGAGCGCTTCCCTGACACGGAAGAGGTCACTGGTTCAATCCCAGTATCGCGCACGCAGTACGCACCACATGCAGGTCCACCCGCGCGATTAGCTCAGCGGGAGAGCGCTTCCCTGACACGGAAGAGGTCACTGGTTCAATCCCAGTATCGCGCACCATCCGCATGAAGCCCCCGGCCGTCTCCACGGCCGGGGGCTTCGTCGTTCCTCCGGTCAGGAGGAGAAGAGCATGTGGCCGAAGCTCTTGTGGCGCTTGTTGTGGCCGTAGTGCCCGCCGTGGCCGCCGTGGTGGCCGCCGTGCTGGGGAGCGCCCCACGCCGGGGCGGGAGCGGCGGGGTAGGCCTGCGGGGCGGGCGGTGGCGGCGGGGCCTGCTGGCCGCCCCACTGACTCTCGACGCGGCTCAGGGCCTCCAGCTCGCCGTAGTCGAGGAATATCCCGCGGCAACCGCTGCACTGCTCGATCTGGACGCCATTGCGGTTGTACGTGTGCATCGGTGCATGGCACTTGGGACACTGCATGGTCGGCTCAACTCCTCGCCGGTCGTGACTGCTTCGCCGGATCTCTGCCCGGCTTCGGTGCGTTGCACCCTACTTCGTGAGGGTGGGTGCCAACTCGGGCGGGAGGGCGGCCATTCGATCACAGGCGTCGACCACGGCCTGCTCGATCTCGTCGAGGGGCCGGTTCTCCTTGACGGACTTGGCGACGGCCAGGGCGGCGGTCTGTGCGGTGAGGGCGCGGGCCGGCGCGTCGAGGGCGGGCCAGGGGTCGGTGCCCTCGGCCGGGACCGCGGGTCCGCGTGCCGCGCGGTAGGCGGTGAGGAAGCGGGTCCACTCATCCCCGGGGAGGAGGCCGCAGGCGAACCAGGCCGCGGGGCGGGCCAGGTCCCAGGCCGGGTCGCCGAGGCCGAGGTCGTCGACGTCGATGAGCAGCCAGCGCCCTTCGGGGGTGCGCACCAGCTGGCCCAGGTGCAGGTCGCCGTGGCACAGGAGCCCCGGCTGCGGGGCGGGGGACTCGGCGCGGGCCCAGCCGGGGAGTGTGGTCCAGGCGCGCTCGACGGGGGCGGCGGCGGGGTGCGGGCCCGCGTCCCGCATCCGCCGCATCGCTCGGGCGGCCTTCGCGGGGCCGCGCATGGCCGGGAGCGGGTGCGGGAGCAGGGCGGGAGGCGTGGCGTGCAGGCGGGCGAGGAGGGTGGCGGCGGCTTCCCAGGGGGCGGCGTCGGGGTCGTCGCGGTCCACCGGGGTGCCGGCCTGCCAGAGGGTGACGAGGCGGCCGTGCAGGGGAATCGCCGTGTCGGCGAGCGGCGGCAGGAGGGTGCCGTCCAGGGCGGCGGCGACCTTCAGGCGGGCGGCGAGGCCGGCGGGGTCCGTGCCGGGGGCGTGGGCCTTGGCGACGGTGTCACCGTGCCGGACGACGGTGGCGTCGTCGCGGTCGGCGAGGACTGCTTCGGGGTCGCAGGCGCAGGCGCGCGGGGCTCGGTGGGCTGTCTGGCGGACCTTGGCGGTCAGCGCGGGCAGCAAGGCGGTCACGGGTCCCCCGGAGGTGCGTTCGTCGGTGCTCCCCGTGAGCGTACGCATCGTAGGGCGGGCCCGGCGGAGGGTTCTTCTCCCCCACCCCGCCCCTTCCCGAAACCAAGGGGCTCCGCCCCCTGGACCCCCGTACAAGATGTCCTCAATCGCCGGACGGGCTGAATTTTC
>NZ_JBSGSG010000163.1:0-7362 GCF_053606765.1 Streptomyces sp. NPDC055189 | reverse complement strand
CTTCTCTTCGTGTCCGAGGCGCTCCCGCCTAGAACGGCTCGAAGTCGTCGTACGCCTTCTCCGCGTCGTCACGCTCCGCGTCCCGGTCCCGGCGGCGCTGAGCCGCGGGACGGGGCGCCTCAAGACGGTGGTCCTCGCCGCGACGCCCCAGCATCTCCGCACCGGCCATCACCGACGGCTCCCAGTCGAAGACGACCGAGTTCTCCTCGGGGCCGATGGCGACGCCGTCGCCCGTGCGCGCGCCCGCCTTCATCAGGCCTTCCTCGACGCCGAGGCGGTTCAGCCGGTCCGCGAGATAGCCGACGGCCTCGTCGTTGTTGAAGTCCGTCTGCCGCACCCAGCGCTCCGGCTTCTCGCCGCGCACGCGGTAGATGCCGTCGTCGCCGAGCTTGACGGTGAAGCCCGTGTCGTCCACGGCCTTGGGCCGGATGACGATACGGGTCGCCTCCTCCTTCGGCTTCGCGGCACGCGCCGCCGCCACGACCTCGGCGAGCGCGAAGGAGAGCTCCTTGAGCCCCTTGTGCGCCACGGCCGACACCTCGAAGACGCGGTAGCCGCGCGCCTCGAGGTCGGGGCGGACCAGGTCCGCGAGGTCCTGGCCGTCCGGTACGTCGATCTTGTTCAGGACGACGACCCGCGGCCGGTTCTCCAGGCCCGCGCCGTACTGCCGCAGCTCCTCCTCGATGATGTCGAGGTCGGAGGCGGGGTCACGGTCGGACTCCAGCGTGGCCGTGTCCAGGACGTGCACCAGGACGCTGCACCGCTCGACGTGCCGCAGGAACTCAAGGCCGAGGCCCTTGCCCTGGCTGGCACCCGGGATCAGACCCGGCACGTCGGCGATCGTGTAGACGGTCGATCCCGCCGTCACCACGCCGAGGTTGGGGACCAGCGTCGTGAAGGGGTAGTCCGCGATCTTCGGCTTGGCCGCGCTCAGGACCGAGATCAGCGAGGACTTGCCCGCGCTCGGGTAGCCCACGAGCGCGACGTCAGCGACGGTCTTGAGCTCGAGGACGACGTCGCCGGCGTCACCCGGCTCGCCGAGGAGGGCGAAGCCGGGCGCCTTGCGGCGGGCCGAGGCCAGCGCGGCGTTGCCGAGGCCGCCGCGGCCGCCCTGCGAGGCGACGTACGTCGTGCCCTGGCCGACCAGGTCGGCCAGGACGTTGCCGTCCTTGTCGAGGATGACGGTGCCGTCGGGCACGGGCAGGACCAGGTCCTGGCCGTCCTTGCCGGAGCGGTTGTCACCGGCACCGGGAGCGCCGTTGGTGGCCTTGCGGTGCGGGGAGTGGTGGTAGTCGAGCAGCGTCGTGACCGACTGGTCGACTACCAGGATCACGTCACCGCCACGGCCGCCGTTGCCGCCGTCCGGGCCGCCGAGCGGCTTGAACTTCTCACGGTGGACGGAGGCACAGCCGTGGCCCCCGCTACCCGCGGCGACGTGCAGCTCGACGCGGTCCACGAAGGTGGTCATGGGATGTGCCTCCAGTGGGGGTACCCCCGGCCGGAGGCTGGGGGAGATACGAAATGTCAGGGGCGAAATGCCCCTAGGTGTAACACGCGAAGGGCGGACCCGCTTCCCGGCAGGGAAGTGAGGTCCGCCCTCGCGAAGAACCTGTTCTACGGAAGCCTGATTCAGGCGACCGGAACGATGTTCACGACCTTGCGGCCACGGTGCGTGCCGAACTCGACCGCACCGGCGGCCAGCGCGAACAGCGTGTCGTCCTTGCCACGGCCGACGCCCGAACCGGGGTGGAAGTGGGTGCCACGCTGGCGGACCAGGATCTCACCGGCGTTGACGGCCTGACCGCCGAAGCGCTTCACGCCGAGCCGCTGAGCATTGGAATCGCGCCCGTTCCGAGTGGACGATGCGCCCTTCTTGTGTGCCATGTCTCAGTCCCTTACTTCGCAGCCGTGGGGATACCGGTGACCTTGATCGCCGTGTACTGCTGGCGGTGACCCTGGCGACGGCGGTAGCCGGTCTTGTTCTTGTAACGAAGGATGTCGATCTTGGCACCCTTGTGGTGGTCCACGACCTCGGCCGTGACCTTGATACCGGCAAGCACCCACGGGTCGCTCGTCACAGCATCGCCGTCGACAACGAGCAGCGTAGAGAGCTCTACGGTGTCGCCAACCTTGGCGGTGGGAAGCTTGTCAACCTCAACGATGTCGTCGACAGCAACCTTGTGCTGGCGACCACCGCTGCGCACGATGGCGTACACGGATCTCTCTTTCGCTCGGAACGGGACCCCCGAAGTCCAGCCGCCCGCATAACACGGTCGGCCTCTCCCGAACGCCAGGCGGCCGGAAGGAATCAGGTTTACAGGGGTAGGGCGTACCTATTGACACGCCGACGGTCAAGATTACGGGGCTCACCCGGAAGGGTCAAACCGGCTTCTCGCCGTCCGGCGGCAGAGGCTTGACGCCCTTGCACAGATCGGTGGCATCGGCCTTGCCCGGCCATGCCACGGCCCCCACGCGGTCGAAGTGCCGGCGGTACGCGTCGTGCACCGAGTCGTCGTCGACCTTCACGATCGCCTCGTCGTTCTCGCGCAGGGCGGGCGCCGTGTAGTTCTGCGAGCCGGTGAAGGAGATCTTGTTCTGCTTGCCGTCGTACTTGCCGTCGATCAACAGGTACTTCGAGTGGATGATGTAGGGCGTCACGAGCTTGGTGCCGGGGTGCAGCGGGTCCCGGTCGTCGTTATAGCAGCGCATGGTGGGCCCGCCGGACTTGTGCAGCCCCTCCCAGGTGCCGGGGGTGCCGCCCTGGCTCTTGGCGCTGTCGGTCTCCGCGTACAGGATGCTCACCGTGCAGCCCGCCTTCTTGAGCGAGACGAGCTTGTCGGCGATCTGCTTCCGGGTGATCTTGAAGATCGAGGCGCGGACGTTGGTGTGCCGGGCCACCCCCGCCGCGTCCTTGTAGTTGCACTGCACGTTGTTCAGGACCGAGTACATGGTGTCGGTCTCGTTGACCGTGCCGGAGCGCGGGAAGAAGTACGCCTTGTAGAGGCCGTCGCTGACCGTGCGGTAGTCCCAGTTCCGCCAGTCCTTGCGGATCATGTCGGCGAAGTAGTCGGCGTAGGCCTCGTACATCGTCGGGTTGTTCGGGAGCTGCAGCGCGTCGTTGAAGAACTTCGTGTGCGCGGAGGGCGTCGAGTTCGACGTGGTCTGTACGACGACGTCCCTGGCCCCCTCGACCTGCGAGAACAGCCAGAACTTGTTGTGCATGATCGACTTGCCGTACTTCGGATCGCCCAGACAGGACTTGTCCGCCGGGCAGAGCGTCACGAAGGACGACTTGTTCCTGTCGGTGCCCAGCGCCGACGCCAGGGTGCTGTACGAGGTGTTCGTGGGGCGATCGCTCCTGCTGGTCTCGTCGAGCAGCATCTGTACGTGCACGCCGCGCTTCTTGGCCGCCACGAGCGCGTCGACGACCGAGGCCTCCCACACGTGGTAGACCGCGACCTTGATGGTCGACCCCGGCACCGCGGCGTTCGTCAGCTCGATCAGGCGCGTCCGGATCGCGTACTGCTGCTCGGGAGTGCCCAGCGGATCGTTGAAGATCGGCGCCTCGGCCAGGGACGGCTCCCCCTCTGCTGCCCCCGCGCTGCCCGCGGCGCTGACCGTCTGGATCCCCGCCGCCGACAGGATCGTGGCCAGCGCGACGGCCTGGCGTCCGCCCTTGATCTGTTTCTCGGCACGGTGACGTCCCGTGCCTCTCAGGCGACCGTGCGCCATGGTGCATTCCCTCCCCAGACGCGACCGGAACGTCTCCCCAGACGCCACGCTCGCGTGCCCGTTCATCAACCGCATGAGTTTTACAGGTACTTCACTCTGATCCAAGTTCACCAAAAAGGTGTCCCCGGTGCGGTGAGATCACCGCACCGGGGACACCCGGACATACGTACGGACTACGAAGGACGAGGTCAGCCCTCGTCGGCCGCGGAGGCCTTGACGCCGGCCGGCGTCTGCTCCGCAGCGGCGGTCTTCTTCGTCGTCTTCGACGCCTTCTTGGCCGTCGTCTTCTTGGCGGCCGTCTTCTTGGCCGCGGTCTTCTTGGCGGCGGCCTTCTTCGCGGGCGCCTTCTTGGCGGCGGTCTTGCGCGCCGTCTTCTTGGCCGGAGCGGCTTCCTCCGCGGGCGCCTCGGCGTCCGCAGAGGTCGTCTCAGCAGCCTTCTCCGGGGCCTGCGGAGCCTCCGTCGCCTTCTCGGCCGACGGGACGACCAGGACGGCCGCCTCGGCGGACGCGGTCGGCGCGGTGGCCTTGCGGACCGCACGGCGGCGCGGACGGGCCGGGGCGGCGTCGGCGGGGGCCTCGGCCACCGGCTCGGCGGCGACGACCGGCTCCGCGACGGGCTCCGCCTTGGGCGCCTCGGCGACGATGACCTCGGCGGCCTCCGGCTCAGCGCTCTGCGCGGCCTTCGGCGAGCCGGCGGGCGACGTCGCCTTGCGGGTCGCACGACGGCGCGTACGGCCCTTGGGGGCGGCGTCGGCGGCGTCGGCAACGGGTGCCTCCGGGGTGGCCTCGACGGCGGCGGGCTGCGGGGCAGCCGCTTCCTCCGCCGGGACGACCGGAGCCTCGACGACCGGGTCCTCGGCGGCCGGAGCCTCGGCCGTGGCGGCCTTCCGGGACTTGGACCGCTTCTTCTCCGGCTTCTCCGACTTCGGGGCGGACTCCGCGACGGGCGCGGTCTCCGCCTTCGGGGCGCCGGCCGGAGCCGAGGCCCGGCGGGTCGCCCTGCGGCGCGAACGGCCACCGCGGGACGCCGCGGCCTCGGCCTCGTGCGCGCTGCTGTAGAGCTCCTCGTCCGGCACGAACTCGGGCTCGGGAAGCGCCACCGGGGCAGCGGCCTCCGCCGCGACCTCGGCCTCGGACTCCACCTCGTCGGCGCTGTCGTGGGTCTCGTGGCCCTCGTGCTCGTGCGTGTGCTCCTGGCCCTGCTCGGAGCCGCCGCGACCGCGCTTCTTGCGCTTGCCGCCGCCACCGGCGGACGTCGGCTGCTCCATGTGCACGATCACGCCGCGGCCGTTGCAGTGGACGCAGGTCTCGGAGAAGGACTCCAGGAGGCCCTGGCCGACCCGCTTGCGGGTCATCTGCACGAGACCCAGCGAGGTGACCTCGGCCACCTGGTGCTTCGTACGGTCACGGCCCAGGCATTCGAGCAGACGCCGCAGGACCAGGTCGCGGTTGGACTCGAGCACCATGTCGATGAAGTCGATGACGACGATGCCGCCGAGGTCACGCAGGCGCAGCTGGCGCACGATCTCCTCGGCCGCTTCGAGGTTGTTCCTCGTCACGGTCTCTTCGAGGTTGCCGCCCTGCCCGGTGAACTTGCCGGTGTTGACGTCGACGACGATCATCGCCTCGGTCTTGTCGATCACCAGCGAGCCGCCGCTTGGCAGCCAGACCTTGCGGTCCAGGGCCTTCATCAGCTGCTCGTCGATGCGGTACGTCGCGAAGACGTCGACCTCGGAGGTCCAGCGCTGCAGGCGGTCGGCCAGGTCGGGGGCGACGTGCGAGACGTACCCGTGGATGGTCTCCCAGGCCTCCTCGCCGCTGACGATGACCTTGGAGAAGTCCTCGTTGAAGATGTCGCGGACGACACGGACGGTCATGTCCGGCTCGCCGTACAGCAGGCTCGGCGAGCTCGTCGAGGCCGCCTTCGCCTTCTTCTGGATGTCCTCCCACTGCTGCTGCAGACGCTCGACGTCACGGCGCAGCTCGTCCTCGCTCGCGCCCTCGGCCGCGGTGCGCACGATGACGCCCGCGTCCTCGGGGACGATCTTCTTGAGGATGGTCTTCAGACGCGCGCGCTCGGTGTCGGGCAGCTTGCGGCTGATGCCGGTCATCGAGCCCTCGGGCACGTAGACCAGGTAGCGGCCGGGCAGCGAGACCTGGCTGGTGAGGCGGGCGCCCTTGTGGCCGATCGGGTCCTTCGTGACCTGCACGAGCACCGACTGGCCGGACTTGAGGGCCGACTCGATGCGGCGCGGGCCGTTGGCCATGCCGAGGGCCTCGAAGTTGACCTCACCGGCGTACAGGACCGCGTTGCGGCCCTTGCCGATGTCGATGAAGGCGGCCTCCATGGACGGCAGCACGTTCTGGACCTTGCCCAGGTAGACGTTGCCGACGTACGAGGTGGCCTGCTCCTTGTTGACGTAGTGCTCGACGAGCACGTTGTCCTCGAGGACGCCGATCTGGGTGCGCTCGCCGTTCTGGCGTACGACCATCACGCGCTCGACGGCCTCGCGGCGCGCGAGGAACTCGGCCTCGGTGATGATCGGCACCCGGCGGCGGCCCTGCTCGCGGCCTTCGCGGCGGCGCTGCTTCTTGGCCTCCAGGCGGGTCGAGCCCTTGATGGACTGGACCTCGTCGGCGCCGGTGCCGGGCTCGCGCTCTTCCTTCTTGCGCGGCTCGCGGACCTTGACGACGGTGCGCTCCGGGTCGCCGTCGCCCGCGTCCGCGTCACCGGAGTCACCGGCACGACGGCGACGGCGACGACGGCGACGGCTGCTGCTGGAGCCGGCGCCCGCGCCGTTGTCCTCGTCCTCGTCGGACTCGGACTCGTCCGCGCCCTTGGCGTCCTCGGTGTCCTTGGCGTCCTCGGCGGTGTCCGTCCCCGCGTCGGCGTCCGAGTCCTGCTGGTCGCCGGAGTCGTCGGCGGACTCACCGCGGCGGCGGCGACGGCCACCACGACGGCGACGGCGGCCGTGGCGCTCACCGGAGTCGTCGGACTCGTCGTTGTCGTTGTTGTCGTTCTCGTGGTCCGCGGCGGCGTCCTCGGCCTCTTCGGGCTCGGGGGCCTCGGCCTCGGCGGGCTGCGCTGCGGCCTTGGCGGCGGGCTCGCGCTCGGCGGCGGGCTGCTCGTCGGAGGCCCGGCCGCGGCGACGGCGACGGCGCGGACCCGTCTCCTCCTCCGCCACGGGGGCGGCGGCCACGGGCTCGGCCTCGACCTCTTCGGCGGGCTCGTCGGCCGCTTCGGCGGCGGCAGCGGCGGCAGCGCTCTCGGGGGTCTGGAACATCGGCGCGGCGAACACCGGCGCCTGGAAGACGGCGACGGCGGGGCGCGGCTTCCTTCCGGAACCCTCCTCGCTGTCACCGGCACGCGCCTTGCGGGCCCGCGTCGGGGCGGGCGCCGAGAATCCGGCGGCGGCCTTGCGGGTGGCACGGCGGGGACGGCGACCGCTGGGCGCGTCCTCTTCGGCGGGCTCCGCTTCGGGGGTCTGCTTGGCGGCGGACGCGGCGGGCGCGGCATCGGCCTTCGGCTCGGCGGCGGGGGCCTGCTCGGCGGCCTGCGGCTCGGCGGCGGGCGCGGACGAGCCACGGGTGGCGCGGCGGCGGGCACGGCGCGGGGCGGCGTCGCCGGAC
>NZ_JBSGSG010000162.1:0-7488 GCF_053606765.1 Streptomyces sp. NPDC055189 | reverse complement strand
TGTTTCACGTGAAACACGACGCCCCACCGGGTCTTTACAAGCTCTCAGCCACCTTGGTGCCTCTCAGCGGTCCTCAGAGGGGCAGACCCCGCCATCCCTCCGGGTCCACTCCGCCCGGCACGGGAGCCCCCGCGTCGTACGGCTCCCGCGTGAAGAAGAACGACCCCAGGTCGAGGTGGCTCACCGTCCCGTCGGGGCGACGCACCGCCCGCAGCACCTCCCCGGCGAAGTATCCGTCGAGCCCGGTCCAAGCGCCCTCACCGTTCGGCCGGAACCGCGAACCGCGGCCGCCGCCCGCAAGGGGCGACAGGTCGATCGCCCCCTCGGCCTGCGGCCGCAGCACGAAGGTGGTCGTCCCCCAGTACCAGGGCCCCGCAAGCTCCAGCAGAGCGTCGTCCAGTTCGGGCAGCGGCCGCCACGCCTCGGGGATGCGCGGCTCGGCCTCGGACACGATCTTCAGCAGGTCATAGGCCAACGCCGTCACGGCAGGGCCGGACGTGCAGTTGGTCAGCGTGACCGCGACCAGGCCGTCCTGCTCGCTCGCCCACAGGCCGGCCATGAAACCCGGCAGCGAACCGCCGTGCCCGACCAGGGTGCCTACGTCCCCCCGGATCAGCTGCGTGCCCAGGCCGTACGTCACGTTCCAGTCCCCCGGCACCGCGGGCGACGCGGGCGCCCGCATCTCCCGTACCGAATCCGCGGACAGAACCCGGTCGTCACCTTGCAGGAGGAAGGCGCCAAAACGCGCCAGGTCCGCCGTCGTGGACCACAGCTGCCCGGCCGGTGCCATGAGACCCAGGTCCTCGGCCGGCTCGGGCATCATCACGTCAGCCCACGGATGGACGGCCCAGCCACCCGCGTGCGGCGCTTGCGGCTGCGCACTCGTACGGTCCAGGCCCAGCGGCTCCAGAATCTCGCGGCGCAGCACGGCTTCCCACGAGTCACCGCGCAGCGCCTCGATCAGTGAACCGAGCAGTGTGTAGCCGGGGTTGGAGTAATGAAACCGCCGACCGGTGGAATGCTTGAAGGGCTGCTCGCCGAGCACGTCATCGAGCTCGGGGCGCTGCGATCCCGGCGTACGCTCCCACCACTCTCCAGGAGTCTCGGCCGCCAGCCCACTGGTGTGCGCGAGGAGTTCCACGATGGTGACGTCGCCCGCGCCCGTACCCGGCAGGTGCTTCTCCAAGGGGTCGGAGAGGTCGAGCACGCCCTCGTCACGCAACCGCATCACCAGCACGGCGGTGAAGGTCTTGGTGATCGAGCCGATGCGGTACTGAACGTCCTCGTTCGGCGCATGCCCCTCGACGCAGGTGCGTCCCTCGGTCCACACCAACTCGCCGTCCCTGAGCACCGAGGCGACGAGCGAGGGCGCTCGCCCCTCCGCCTGAGCGGTGGCGACACGGTGCAGCAGGGCTCGGCGGGTGGTGGGCAGCAGCTCTTCACGGGGAGATGTCATGGCCCTAGTCCACCCGCGGAGAAGCCGCGAGTCGAGCGAATTCCGCCGGGCGCGCTACGCGGAGCGCGTACCCGTGGCCTTGAAGAACGTGTAGTGGAAGGTCCCGCCTTCGTCCGCGGTCCTGTGCAGGTCGGCGATCCCGCGGTCCCAGTCGGCTTCGGTGATGAGGGCCGCGGCAAGGGCATCGTCCCTGATGGATTCGATCATGGCGATGAACGTACTGCGGGTGAAGCCGTCTACCAGCGCGGGCCGGGTCCTGTCCGCGTATACGGTGCACGGCCGGACGCTGACGTCGTCGTATCCGGCCTGCACGACGAGCGGTTCCAACTGCCGCCCGACCAGGGCGTTTCCGCCGCCGTCCGCCTGGAGCCGGACCAGGCAGTCGATCGCCGCGCGGGCGTAGGCACTGTCGGGGTGGAAGAACGCCGAATCGTGGTCCCCCTCGATGACGGTGATGGTCCCGCCGGGACGCAACAGCCGTCGCAGACCGGCGAGCGCCTGGCGGGCCGATGCCAGATGCTCCAGGACGAAGCACACGAAGATGTGGTCGAACTCGGCGTCCGGGAAGGGCAGAGCGAAGAGGTCGGCACGGCACCACCGCACATGTGCGTCGGGCGCGTGTGCCATGACGCGGGCGCGGGCCTTCGCCAGTGAGTCCGCCGAACGGTCGACGGCCACGAAATGCGCACCGGGGCTGGAGTCGACCAGATGGACGGTCTGGGCGCCGACCCCGCAGCCGACCTCCAGAACCCGGCTCCCCGCGGGATACGACGTGCCGTCGTGCAGCAGCGCGGCGAGCGTGTCCGCCTGGTCCCCCAGCCTGCGGGCCTCACGGTGCGAGTACCCGTGGACGTAGTCAACTGCCGGACGGGCGGCGGGTTCTGGCGTCGGGGTGGTGGTGCCGGAGGTTGCGGCTGCTGCTGTCTGCATGACTTCAGCCTGCTGCCACTATGGCCCGGTGAACAGGTCCAATGACTGTGCTGCCGACCGGTCCATAACCACCGACGAGAAGGGGCGCACAGCGCACGGAGCCAGCTCCGTGTCCATCTCCACGCCCGACTCCATGCCCGGCTCCGGAATGTACGGGACGCCCACCGGCGCGGACGGCGCGGACTTCCTCCAGCTCAGCATCGACGATGCCCCGGCGGGCGGGCGCGTGGACTGGCTGGCCCGGCATCTGCGCCTCGCCATAGCCGACGGCCGCCTGCCGGTGGGCAGCAGACTCCCCGCGACCCGTGTCCTGGCAGGCGAACTCCGCGTGTCGCGCGGCGTGGTCACCGAGGCGTACCAGCGTCTGAGCGAGGACGGGCACGTTGCCGGGCGCGGGCGAAACGGGACCGTGGTGGTCGCCGCACCGGCGAGAACACGGCCCGCTATGCCTGCGGACCCGCCGCCGCCCTCTCCCCCCGGCGCTCTGTTCGCCGCCTCGCCCGGCACGGACATCTTCGACGCGCTGCGGGACACTCCGGCCCGGATCGATTTCTCACCCGGAGTGCCCGACCTCACCGCCTTCCCCCGCGCCGCCTGGCTGCGCGCCGAACGCACCGTGCTCAGAGAGCTTTCGGCGTCCGCCTTCGGATATGGAGACCCGCGGGGGGCACCGGCGCTGCGCATCGCCGTCGCCGACTGGCTGGCCCGCAACCGGGGCATCCGCGCCGACCCGGGGGACATCGTCATCGCCGCGGGCACCGCCCAGACCCTCACCCTGCTCGGCCGGGTACTGCACGACGACGGCATCCGCGCGGTGGCCGTCGAGGACCCCGGCTCCCTCGGCACCCGCCAGCATCTGCGCAATGGCGGCCTCGAAACCCCGCCCGTCCCGGTTGATGCCGACGGCATCCGCGTCGCCGAGCTGCGTGTCACGGACGCCTCAGCGGTGTTGCTGACTCCGGCGCACCAGTTCCCGACCGGCGTGGTGCTCGGCGGCGAGCGGCGGCGCGACCTGATGCGCTGGGCCACCGAACGCAACGGGCTGATCATCGAGGACGACTACGACGCCGAGCACCGCTACGACCGCGCTCCGGTCCCCGCCCTGCGCTCCCTGCTCGCCGAGCACGTCTGCTACGCCGGGAGCGTGTCCAAGCTGCTGGCCCCTGCCCTGCGTATCGGCTGGGTCCTCGCGCCGCCCAAGTACCGGGACGCGGTGGTGGCCGCGAAGCGCTTCGCCGACCTCGGCAACGCCGTACTGCCCCAGCTGGTCCTGGCCCGGCTGATGGAATCGGGAGCCCTGGAACGCCAGTTGCGGCTTCTGCGCGGACGCCACCGCCGTCACCGGGACGCGATGATCTCTGCGGTCGGAGCCCATCTGCCGCATGCCGTCGTGCACGGCGCCGCAGCGGGCCTGCACCTGACGATCACCTTCGACGCCGGCTTCCGCGACACGGACCTCGCGGCGGCTGCCCTGGCCCGCGGGGTAAAGGTCCAGCCCTTGTCCTGGCACAGCCAGCGACCGCACCGACCCGGCCTGGTCCTCGGCTACGCCGCGCCCACCTCCACCGCCATCGCCGAGGGCATGGCGATACTCGGCGAAACCTTGAGGCGCCTGCCCTGACGTATCGCCGCGACGTACCGCCGTGACGTACCGCCGTGACTGCTACGTCTGCGCCATGTCCACGAAACGCGAGTAGTGGCCCTGGAAGGCGACCGTGATCGTCGCCGTCGGGCCGTTACGGTGCTTGCCCACGATGATGTCCGCCTCGCCCGCGCGCGGCGACTCCTTCTCGTACGCGTCCTCGCGGTGCAGCAGGATCACCATGTCCGCGTCCTGCTCGATCGAGCCGGATTCACGGAGGTCGGAGACCTGGGGCTTCTTGTCCGTGCGCTGTTCGGGGCCACGGTTCAGCTGCGAGAGCGCGATGACCGGGACTTCGAGCTCCTTGGCGAGCAGCTTCAGGTTTCGCGACATGTCCGAGACTTCCTGCTGGCGGCTCTCGGCACGCTTGGAACCACCCGACTGCATCAGCTGCAGATAGTCGATGATCACCATCTTGATGTCACTGCGCTGCTTGAGGCGACGGCACTTCGCGCGGATCTCCATCATCGACAGGTTCGGCGAGTCGTCGATGTAGAGCGGCGCCGCCGAGACCTCGGGCATCCGGCGTGCGAGCCGCGTCCAGTCCTCGTCCGTCATCGTGCCGGAGCGCATGTGGTGCAGCGCCACCCGTGCCTCCGCCGACAGCAGGCGCATCGCGATCTCGTTGCGCCCCATTTCGAGGGAGAAGATGACGCTGGGCAGGTTGTGCTTGATGGACGCGGCACGTGCGAAGTCGAGCGCCAGCGTCGACTTACCCATGGCGGGACGGGCGGCGATGACGATCATCTGGCCGGGGTGCAGGCCGTTCGTCAGCGAGTCGAAGTCGGTGAAGCCCGTGGGCACACCGGTCATCTCGCCGCTGCGCGAACCGATCGCCTCGATCTCGTCGAGCGCACCCTCCATGATGTCGCCGAGCGGGAGGTAGTCCTCGCTGGTGCGCTGCTCGGTGACCGCGTAGATCTCGGCCTGAGCGCTGTTGACGATCTCGTCGACGTCGCCGTCGGCCGCGTATCCCATCTGTGTGATGCGCGTACCCGCCTCGACGAGGCGCCGCAGGACCGCCCGCTCGTGGACGATCTCCGCGTAGTACTCGGCGTTCGCCGCCGTCGGCACCGTCTGCACCAGCGTGTGCAGATAGGAGGCCCCGCCCACCTTGGTGATCTCGCCGCGCTTGGTGAGCTCGGCGGCAGCGGTGATCGGGTCGGCCGGTTCACCCTTGGCGTACAGGTCGAGGATCGCCGTGAAGATCGTCTCGTGCGCGGGACGGTAGAAGTCGTGTCCCTTGAGCACCTCGACGACATCGGCGATGGCGTCCTTGGAGAGCAGCATGCCGCCGAGCACCGACTGCTCCGCGTCCAGATCTTGCGGCGGTACGCGCTCGAAGGCGGTGCCTCCGCCGTCCCAGCCGCCGCCTTCACGGCCGCGATCGTGCTGTTCGTCGCGGTTCCTGCCTCCGTCTCGGCGCTGCCGGGAGGCGGGCAGACGGTCACTGGGACCGCTGTCGGCCCAGGGGTCGTCCAAGGGCTCGGAGATACTCACCGGGCCACCTCCCTCACGTCCGCCGAGCGGACCTCGCCGTGCCCTTCTTTCTTACGGCACGACACTGACAAATGAGCGGCCCAACTCCGGTTCTGACGCGTCGGTTTTACGGGCTTTCCGAGGTCGGATCACGAGGGGGTCGCCGCACTACGGTAGGGCCGTGGCCACCGTCAGCCAATCTGGTTATCCACAGGCGGTGTGGATGACGGGCGCGTTGCTGTGGAGAACTCCGCCAAACCTGTGCACGGCTCGGTGGACAGGCCTGTGAACAAGCACTCAGCGCTCTCCGCAAATACAGTCTGACCTGCGGCTTTCCCGTCCACTGGCTGTGCAGAAGAAAAACTTTCCCCGTCGGCCCAAGATCGTGCCGAACAGCGCTCTGAAGAGCGCCCCACCAGAGCCCGAGTAAGGGTCTTTCGAGCATTGCATCTCTTACCTGTGGAAGATTAGATTGGTGCCCATGACACAGGTTCCCGCGGCGACCAAGGCCGCTCGGCGACGACATGACCGAGAGATCATCGCCCTCGCCGTTCCCGCCTTCGGCGCACTCGTCGCCGAGCCTCTCTTCGTGATGGCCGACAGCGCCATCGTGGGCCATCTCGGAACCGCACAGCTGGCCGGTCTCGGCGTCGCCTCGGCGCTCCTCACCACCGCTGTGAGTGTCTTCGTCTTCCTCGCCTACGCAACCACGGCCGCCGTCGCCCGCCGGGTGGGCGCCGGAGATCTGCAGTCCGCCATCCGCCAGGGCATGGACGGCATCTGGCTCGCTCTCCTGCTCGGCGCCGCCGTCATCGCCGTCGTCCTTCCCGCCGCACCCTCGCTCGTGGAACTCTTCGGCGCATCGGACACCGCGGCCCCGTACGCGATCACCTATCTCCGCATCTCCTCGCTCGGCATCCCCGCCATGCTCGTCGTGCTCGCCTCCACCGGCGTGCTGCGCGGACTGCAGGACACGAAGACCCCGCTGTACGTGGCGATCGGCGGCTTCGTCGCCAACGGCGTTCTCAACGTCGGCCTCGTCTACGGCGCCGGCCTGGGTATCGCAGGATCCGCCTGGGGCACCGTAATCGCCCAGTGCGCGATGGCCGCCGTGTACCTCTTCGTCGTCGTACGCGGCGCCAGACGCCACGGCGCCTCCCTGCGACCCGACGCCGCCGGCATCAGGGCCTGCGCCCAAGCAGGCGCACCTCTTCTCGTCCGTACGCTCTCGCTGCGGGCGATCCTCATGATCGCGACCGCGGTGGCCGCGCGTCTCGGTGACGCCGATGTGGCCGCCCACCAGATCATCCTGTCCTTGTGGAGCCTGATGGCCTTCGCGCTCGACGCCATCGCCATCGCCGGCCAGGCGATCATCGGCCGTTATCTGGGGGCCAACGACGCCCAAGGTGCACGCGACGTCTGCCGCCGCATGGTGCAGTGGGGCATCGGCTCCGGGATTCTCCTCGGCGGGCTGATCGTCCTCGCCCGCCCCTTGTTCATCCCGCTCTTCACCGGCGACTCCGTCGTCCAGGACGCCGCCCTGCCCGCGCTCGTAGTGGTGGCCATCGCCCAGCCGGTGTGCGGCATCGTCTTCGTCCTCGACGGTGTCCTGATGGGAGCGGGCGACGGCCCCTATCTGGCCTGGGCGATGCTGGCCACGCTGGCGGTCTTCGCTCCGGTGGCCCTGCTCGTGCCGGTCTTCGGCGGCGGCCTGACCGCCGTCTGGGGAGCGATGACGCTGATGATGACGGTCCGCATGCTGACCCTGTGGCTCCGCACGCGCTCCGGACACTGGATCGTCACCGGCGCCACCCGCTGACCTCGAAGCGCTGTTTCACGTGAAACGAGGCGTCCGTAAGAGCGCACGTCCGTGAAACACGTTGGGCCGCACCCAGAGGGGGGGGGCCACACGGTGGTTAAGCTCTGCCACTCGCCGTGGGGAGGCGGGGACGACCACGATGTTGACCAGAGCGGCCACCAC
>NZ_JBSGSG010000161.1:0-8002 GCF_053606765.1 Streptomyces sp. NPDC055189 | reverse complement strand
GGGCCGCCGCCCCACGCCCGCCCCGCCCCCTTGCGGCCACCCCCAACGAACCGGTCGGCAGCCGCTTGACGAGAGCGGCACCCATCCCCGGAGCGACCGCGCACCCCTCCCCCTCGGGGCGCCCCCCGACGAACCAATCCGCACCCGACAGGAACACGCACGACCCGGCTGCCCTGGTCGAGAGTCCCGCCCCCGGGCCGTCCGGTCGCTTTCCCTCGCGCGGTGGAGGGGCGGGTGTCAAGGGTGGCCCGAAGGGTCATCGGCGCAGCCGACGCGCAGCGCAGCGGAGCGCCCTTTACTCCCGGCCCGTAACCGCCAAACTCCGGAGAACGGACGGCACCGCTCACCGACTCAAACGCCGGACCAGCACAGCACGGCCCCGGCAACCTCACCCCCTACGCCGCCAGCGCCGCAGCGGCGCAGCAACCGTCGCCGCCAATACCGCGACGGTTCCCCCGAGGACCATCACCACTGTGGTGGACGTCGCGTCCACCACCGTTCCGCCTGCCAGCGCGCCAAGCGCGAACGTCGCTTGGAACGATGACGTGAACAGGACCGACGCGGCCTCGGGCGCAGCCGGTGCCGCCGTCACGAACCACGTCTGCGAGCAGACCGGCACCGCCCCGTACGCAGCGCCCCAGATCAGGAGCAGCACCAGTGCGCCGGGCCTCCCCGTGCCGAGCACCGGCAGTAGCAGTGTCGCGGCGGCGACCAGGCTGGCGGCCAGCGTGAACGTGCGGCGCAGCTCGCGTCTCACCCACGCGCCCGCGAGGAAGTTGCCGGCGATGCCCGCGACGCCGTACGCCAGCAGGAAGACGGTGATCGACCGCGGGCCCGCATGCGTCACCTCCGCCAGGAACGGCGTGACGTAGGTGTACGTGCCGAAGTGGGCCGTCACGATGAGGAACGTCGCTGCCAGGCCCACCCTGACACGGGGTTTGCCGAGCAGATCGCGGAGGACGGTCAAGCGGGTGACCTTCTCCGGCGGCAGGGGCGGTACGGAGACCACGAGCGCGGCGAGTACGGTCAGGGTCAGGACGCCCATCACTACGAACACCACACGCCAGCCCGCGAGTTGTGCGAGCCACGTACCCGCGGGCACGCCGAGCACCGAGCCGAGCGGGACCGCGGAGAAGATCACGGCGGTCGCCCGGCCGACCTGCGCCTCGGGGACCAGGCGGGCCGCGAGCCCCGACCCCATGGACCAGAAGGCGCCGATGACCACTCCCACCAGGACCCGGCTGACCAGCATCAGCCAGTAGCCCGGAGCGATCGCAGCGAGGAAGTTCGCCAAGGCCAGCAGCAGGATCAGGGCGCAGAGCATGCGGCGCCGGTCGACGCGCCCGGTGGTGACCGTCACGGTCGGGGCGGCGACGGCGGCGAGGATGCCGGGCAGGGTCATCATGAGCCCTGCCGTGCCGTCCGAGATACCGAAGGTGTCGCCGATGGGGGTGAGCAGGCCGATCGGCAGGATCTCGGTGGTGACGATGGAGAAGATCCCCAGCGTCACGGCGATGACTGCCGGCCAGCCGCCCAGCAGGAGACGGGCGGAGGCGGACGAGGTTTGTGTGGCGGGTGCGGGCATGCCCCCGAGTTCAGCAGCGCCGCCCGGACCCGGTCTGGCACGTACGCGACATCAACATGCCGCGGCGAGGGTGACGTCGGTTTCCCGCGTATCGCCCTCGCCGCCTATGAGCCTCAGTGCGTGACGGCGGGCTCCGGGTCGGACGCCGAACTCGCCTTGCTGCCCAGGTGGTTGAAGACCAGGTTCAGGGCCACCGCGAGCAGGCAGCCCGTGGAGATGCCCGAGCCGAGGACGATCTGCGCCCAGGCCGGGAACGCGTCGTAGAAGCCGTCCGAGAGGGCGGGGGCCAGGCCGGCGCCGAGGGTGACCACGACGATCAGGGCGTTGTCGCCGCGGTGCAGGTCGGCCTGGAGCAGGGTCTGGATGCCGCTGACCGCGATGGAGCCGAAGAGGAAGAGGCTGACGGCTGCCAGGACCGGCATGGGGACGACCGAGATCAGCGCCGCCGCTGCCGGGCTGAGGCCGATCAGGACCAGGATCGCGCCGCTGAGCGCCACCACGAAGCGGCTGCGCACCTTGGAGATGACGACCAGGCCGATGTTCTGTGCGAACGCGCTGGCGTGGAAGGCGTTGAACAGGGGACTCAGGGCGGAGCCGAGCGCGTCGGCGCGCAGGCCTCGCGCGATGGTCTTCTCGTCGACCTCCTTGTCGACGATCTTGCCGAGGGCGATCATGTCGGCGGTCGACTCGGTGAGGATCACCAGCATCACCACGCACATCGAGATGATGGCCGGGATGTTGAACTCCGGGGCGCCGAAGTGCAGCGGCGAGGGGATCCCGACCAGGGCCGCATCGTCCAGTTTGGAGAAGTCCGCGAGGCCCATCGGGATCGCGAGCAGCGTTCCGAAGATCATGGCGAAGAGCATGCTGATCTGCTTGAGGAAGCCCCGCGTGAAGCGCTGGAGCAGCAGCATGACCAGGACCGTTGCGCCTGCCAGGCCGATGCTGCCCGGCTCCGGCGTGCCCGTCGACGAGTCGTCCACTATCCAGTCGTACGCGACCGGGATGAGCGAGACGCCGATGAGGGTGATGACCGAGCCCGTCACCACCGGCGGGAAGAAGCGGACCAGGCGTGAGAAGTACGAACTGACCAGGAAGCCGAAGAGACTGGAGACGATGATCGCGCCGAAGACGACCGGCATCCCCGCCTCTACGCCGCCCTGTGTCGTGATGATCGTCAGCATCACGCCGACGCCCGCGAACGAGACGCCGTTGACGAAGGGCAGGCGCGAGCCGATGAAGTTGCCTATGCCCAGCGTCTGGAGCAGCGTCGCGATGCCTGCCATGAGCAGGCTGCCGCCCATGAGTACCGCCGTGTCCCCCGGCGACATCTTGGCGGCGACGGCCACGACCAGCGGGACCGAGACCGCGCCCGCGTACATGGAGGCGACGTGCTGGAGGCTGGCGACGAGCATCCGGCCCGGCGGCAAAATCTCGTCGACCGGGTGGACCTCGGGACGAACCTCGGGATGAACCTCAGGAGCCGAGGCGGCCGGTGCGGCCTCGTCGGCAGGGCGGTGCTGAGAACTCATGGGTGGCGCTTCTTCCGTGTGCGTGACGCCGGAAGTCGGGCCCGTCGCGCGGGAGTTCACGAGGCGCGCGGCGGGACCGACCATCACTCCGACTGGAAAGTAACTTCCGCGATGCGGGCGGCGTCACGCACGTTACGTCAGTGGGCCCCCGCCGGGGAAGACCCTTCGTGCACCCTCTGTTCAGCGATTTCTCCCCCGGGCTCCATCGGATTGGTCACGTCGTCGTCCTCGCCCCGCTTGCCGATGTGGTTGAAGACGAGGTTGAGAAGGACGGCCGCGACACAGCCCGTGGAGATGCCCGAGTCGAGGATGATCTTCGCGGTCTCCGGGAACGCGTGGTAGAACTCCGGCGCCGCGATCGGGATGAGGCCCACCGCGAGGGACACGGCCACGATCAGGACGTTGTTGTCACGCTCCAGGTTCGCCTTGACCAGGGTCTGGATGCCGCTCGCCGCGACCGAGCCGAAGAGGACGACACCCGCGCCGCCGAGCACCGGACGCGGTACGACGGCGATGAGCGAGGCCGCCATCGGGCACAGGCCCATCAGGACCAGGAAGCCGCCGCCCACGGCGACGACGTACCGGCTGCGGATCTTCGTCATCGCGACAAGACCGATGTTCTGCGCGAACGCGCTGCACATGAAGCCGTTGAAGAGCGGGCTGATCGCCGAGCCGAGGGTGTCGGCGCGCAGGCCGGCCGCGATGGTCTTCTCGTCGGCGGGGCGCTCCACGATCTCGCCGAGCGCCAGCATGTCGGCGGTGGACTCGGTCATCGAGACCACCATGACGACACAGAGGGAGACGATCGCCGCCGCCGCGAACTGCGGGGCGCCGAAGTGGAACGGCGTCGGGAAGCCGACGATGTCCGCGTCACCGATGGGGCTGAAGTCCGTGACGCCGAACGGGATCGCGATGAGCGTGCCGACGACGAGGCCGAGGAGCACGGCGATCTGCTTGACGAAGCCGGTGGTGAAGCGGCGAAGCAACAGCACGATCACGAGGGTGAGGCCCGCGAGACCGAGGTTCTTCATCGAGCCGTAGTCGTCGGCGCCCGGCACAGGGCCCTGGGCCCAGCCGAAGGCCACCGGCATCAGCGAGATGCCGATGAGGGTGATGACCGTGCCGGTCACGACCGGCGGGAAGAAGCGGACGAGTTTGGAGAAGAACGGCGCCGCGATGAAGCCGAGCACACCGGCGACGATGACCGCGCCGAAGATGATCGGCAGCGCGTCGTCCTTGTTGTCGGTCGATTCGACGACCGCGATCATCGGGGCGACGCCCGCGAAGGTGACGCCGTTGACGAAGGGCAGGCGGGCGCCGATCTTCCAGATGCCGAGCGTCTGGAGGAAGGTGGCGAGGCCCGCGGTGAACAGACAGGCTCCGGTCAGGAAGGTGAGTTCCTTCGGCGAGAGGCCGATGGCCGCGCCCACGATGAGCGGAGGGGCGACGACGCCCGCGTACATGGCCGCCACGTGCTGGAGGCCCGTCGTCGCCATCTTGAGCGGCGGGAGTTTCTGGTCGACGGGATGTATGGCGCTTTCGCCGTCGACTTCGGATGGGTCTGGGGTGGTGCCTTGCTTGGTGAACCCGGGCTGAGTGGCCACTGTGGCTCCTCCGGTTGTTTTCCAGTACGGGCGGCATTGCCGGCACTTTTCGCTTCTGGGAGGTGGTGCGTCGTGCAAGGGCTTGCTCGGTATGAAGTTGTGGTGAGGGGTGATCAGGGTGGTGGTGCTGGTAGTGCGCCCAGGTAGTACTGACCGCCCCGGGAACGCGAAGCTTTGGGCCACGTTCCGGGGCGGCACTTGAGCAGCCCGCTCGGCTGCTCAAGTCCGGTCAGGGGCCGTCCCCCCTGACCGGAGTTCTTGGGTTCAGGCCTCGGCCGCGATCCGCGCGAGGCGCTGCGCCTCGTCCCGCGCGGAGCGGGCGATGGCGTCCTCGTCGACGTGCAGCAGTCGGCCGTCCTCGACGATCGGGCGGCCGTTGACGAGGGAGAGCGTGACCGGGGCCGCCGCGCCGAAGACGATGGCGGTCACCGGGTCGGCGATCGAGGAGTGCCCGATGCCGTCGATCTTCCAGAGGACCAGGTCGGCGAGCTTGCCCGGCTCGAGCGACCCGATCTGCGTGGAGCGGCCCAGGACTTGGGCGCCGCCGAACGTTCCGAGGCGCAGGGCCTGACGGGCGTTCAGGGCTGCCTCGCGGTGTGCGCCGAGGCGGTTGATCAGGAGTGCGTTGCGCAGCTCGGTGTGGAGTTCGCCGGACTCGTTGGAGGCGGTGCCGTCGACGCCGAGGCCGACCGGGACGCCGGCCTTGAGCATGTCGGGGACGCGGGCGATGCCGGCCGCGAGACGCGCGTTGGAGGACGGGCAGTGCGCGACTCCCGTACCGGTGCGGGCGAACGCGGCGATGTCGGAGTCGTTCATGTGGACGCAGTGCGCCATCCACACGTCGTCACCGAGCCAGCCCGTCGACTCGAAGTAGTCGGTGGGGCCCATGCCGAACAGTTCCTTGCAGAACTGCTCCTCCTCGACGGTCTCACTGCCGTGGGTGTGCAGACGTACGCCCTTGGCGCGCGCCAACTCGGCGCCCTGCTTCATGAGTTCGGTCGAGACCGAGAACGGCGAGCAGGGGGCGACGGCGACCTGGGTCATCGCGTCGAAGGAGGCGTCGTGGTGCTTGTCGACCGTGGCGGCGGTCGCGGCGAGCGCACCTTCGAGGGTCTCGACGGCGAAGTCCGGCGGCAGGCCGCCGTCCTTGACGCTGCGGTCCATGGAGCCGCGGGCGAGGGTGAAGCGGACACCCATGTCGCTCGCGGCGCCGATGATGGCGCCGGAGAGGTCGCCGGAGTTCTTCGGGAAGACGTAGTGGTGGTCCATCGCGGTGGTGACACCGCCGCGGGCCATCATGCCGAGCGAACCCTGGGCCGCCGCCGTCACCATCTGCTCGTCGATGCGCGCCCAGGTCGGGTAGAGCGCGACGAGCCAGTTGAAGAGGTTGTGGTCGGTGGCGAGGCCTCGGGTGATCCACTGGTAGAAGTGGTGGTGCGTGTTGACCAGGCCGGGGGTCACCAGGTGACCGGTCCCGTCCACGCGGCGTACGACGTTGGCCAGGCCCTCGGGGGCCTTGCCTGCGCCGATGGACTCGATCTTGTTGCCGGCGACGACGACGTACCCCGACGCGTACTCGGTGTCGTCGGCGTCGACGGTCGCGATCGCACAGTTCTCGATGACGATGCGCTGCAGGTCTGCCGGTGCTGCCATGGTGCTTCTTCCTTCATGTGTGTGTGGCGATGTGGGCACGGCATGACCCTAGGAAGATTTGAGTGCCGCGGCCGCGGGGCTGCGGGTGCCGAGATGGTTGAAGAACAGGTTGAGCAGGACCGCGGTCAGCGCTCCCGCACTGATTCCGGAGCCCAGGACGGTCTGCGCCCAGGCCGGGAATTCGGCGTAGAAGGTGGGCGCGGCGAGCGGGATGATGCCCGCTCCGAGCGCGACGGCCACCAGGATGATGTTGGAGCTGTCGTCGAGGCCCGCCTCGGAGAGCGTACGGATGCCGCTGACCGCGATGGAGCCGAAGAGGACGATGCCCGCGCCGCCGAGCACCGGCATCGGTACGAGACTGACGACCGCGCCCAGCATCGGGAAGGCGCCGAGAACGATGAGGGCGCCGCCGGCGACGGCCACGACGTAGCGGCTGCGTACACGTGTCAGGGAGACGACGCCGACGTTCTGTGCGAAGGCCGAGGTGGGGAAGCCGCCGAAGACAGGGCCGACGAGGGTCGCGATGCCGTCGGTGCGCAGGCCGCGGGTGATGGTCTTTCCGTCGCTCTTGCGCTCGCAGATCTCGCCGAGGGCGAGCATGCCGGCCGACGACTCGGTCATCAGGACCAGCATCACGATGCAGAGCGAGAGGATCGCGGCGGGCTGGAACTCCGGGGCGCCGAAGGCGAAGGGCGTCGGGAGCGCCGCCACCGGGGCCGACTTGATGGCGCTGAAGTCGGCCATGCCGAACGGGATCGCGGCGAGCGTACCGATGAACAGACCCAGAAGCAGGGCGACTTGCTTGAGGAAGCCGCGTCCGAACCGCTGGAAGACGAGGATCACGGCGAGCGTGAAGGCGGCGAGCGCGAGGTACTTCATGGCGCCGAAGTCGGCGGCGGTCTTGTCGCCGCCCTGCGCCCAGGTGACGGGCACGGGCATCAGCGTCACGCCGATGAGCGTGATGACGACGCCGGTGACGAGCGGCGGGAAGAAGCGCAGGAGGCGCCCGAAGAACGGGCCGACCACGAGGCAGAAGACGCCCGCGACCATCACCGCGCCGTAGATGGCCGGGAGTTGGTGGCCTTTGGCGCTGTTCTCGGCGATGGCGAGGATGGGTGCGATGCCCGCGGACGACGCGGCGTTCACAAAGGGGAGCCGGTTGCCGACGAAGCCCTTGACGCCGAGCGTCTGGAGGATCGTGGCGAGTCCGGCGATCAGCAGGCTCGCGGCGATGAGGCGGGTCTGCGCGACCGCGTCCAGACCACAGGCCTGGCCGATGATCAGCGGCGGAGTGACGACGCCCGCGTACATGGCGGCGATGTGCTGGAGCGCGGCGGGGACGAGCCGCGAGGGGTGAAGCTTCTCGTCCACCGGGTGACAGCCGGAAGTTGATGCACTGTCAGCTACGTCCGATGGGGTGGAACACGGGCCTTTAGCCGGCCCCTTTGCAGGCTGTGCCATTGCTGCTGTTCCCTCCGGTGTGGCGTGCCCCCGCCCGCTGCGGACGGGGCGCGGCCGGGGACATGCTCGTGCGCCATCCCGGTGTCGACGCCATCGGTTTCATCGGCTCCTCGGCGACCGGCGCGAAAGTCGCTGCCGCCGCCGGGCTCAAGCGCTCCCTCATGGAG
>NZ_JBSGSG010000160.1:0-8219 GCF_053606765.1 Streptomyces sp. NPDC055189 | reverse complement strand
CGCGTCCGCCTGCCCGCCCGCCTGCCCGGCTGGCCGTCCGCCTGCCCGGCTGGCCGCCCATCTGGCCGCCCGTCCGCCTGGCCGTCCGTCCGCCTGGCCGTCCGTCCGCCCGTCCGTCCGCCCGCGCACCTGGCCGCCCGCCCAGAGCCGGACGGGGAAGCAGCCGCCCGTCCGCCCAGCCGGACGGGGGAGCAGCACCCCGCCCCGGGGAGTCTGCTCCCCTCAGCCCCCGGCGATCTCCGACACCCGCACCGGACGCCGCTCCCGTCGCGACAGTTCACACGCCTCGGCGACCCGCAGGGCTTGCAGCGCTTCGCGGCCGTCGCACGGGTTCACCCGTTCGCCGCGTACGACGTCGACGAACGCCGCGAGTTCCGCCTCGTACGCGGGAGCGAACCGCTCCAGGAAGCCTGGCCACGGCTTCTCCGGAGGCGGCGGGCCCGAGGGTTCCACGGACGACAGGGGCGTGCGGTCGTCGAAGCCGACCGCGATCTGGTCCTCCTCGCCCGCCAGTTCCATCCGGACGTCATAACCCGCGCCGTTGCACCGCGTGGCCGTCGCCGTGACGAGCGTGCCGTCGTCGAGGGTGAGGACCGCCGCGGCCGTGTCCACGTCGTCCGCCTCGCGGAACATCGCGGGCCCGGCGTCCGAGCCGTTCGCGTACACCTCGGTCACCTCGCGCCCCGTCACCCAGCGCACCATGTCGAAGTCGTGGACCAGGCAGTCGCGGTAGAGGCCGCCGGAGAGCGGGAGGTACGCGGCCGGGGGCGGCGCCGGGTCGGAGGTCATCGCCCGGACCGTGTGCAGCCGCCCGAGCCGTCCCGACCGCACGGCCTCGCGCGCCGCCACGTATCCCGAGTCGAATCGCCGCTGGAAGCCGAGCTGGAGCACCGTGCCCGCGGCCTCGACCTCTCCGAGTGCGGTGAGCGTGCCGGGCAGATCGAGGGCGATGGGCTTCTCGCAGAAGACCGGCAGGCCCGCCCGCGCCGCCTTGCCGATCAGCTCGGCGTGCGCGGAGGTCGCCGCCGTGATCACCACCGCGTCCACCGGCCCCGACCGGCCGCTCCCCGTGAAGATGTCGTCCACCGAAGACGCCGAGGACGCGCCGATCCGCGCCGCGAGCCCGGCCGCGCGCCCGACATCGGCATCGGCGACGACCAGCGCGTCCACCTCGGGATGCCGCTGGAGAGCCGTCGAGTGAAATGTGCCGATACGGCCCGTTCCGATCAGTCCGATGCGCATGCCCCCACCCTTGCCACACCCCGCGATCCTGTCAATCCTTTGTCCGGACAACAGAACTTCAGAACTTCCCGTCATCATTCCCTGCGACTACGCTCCCCATGTGCCCAAATCAGCCGCCAAACCAGCCGTGGACCCGACCGTCTCGCTCCAGCTCGGTGTCGACCGCAGCAGCCCGGTCCCGCTGTACTTCCAGCTGTCCCAGCAGCTGGAGGCGGCGATCGAGCGCGGCGCTCTGACGCCGGGGACCCTGCTCGGCAACGAGATCGAGCTGGCGGGGCGGCTCGGGCTCTCCCGGCCCACCGTCCGCCAGGCCATCCAGTCGCTCGTCGACAAGGGGCTGCTCGTACGCCGCAGGGGCGTCGGTACCCAGGTCGTGCACAGCCAGGTCAAGCGCCCCCTTGAGCTCAGCAGCCTCTACGACGATCTGGAGGCGGCGGGCCAGCGCCCCGAGACCCGGGTGCTGCGCAACACCGTCGAGCCCGCCTCCGCCGAGGTCGCCGCCGCGCTCGGCGTCGCGGAGGGCGACGAGGTGCACCTCGTCGAGCGGCTCCGTCTCGCCCACGGGGAGCCGATGGCGTTTCTGCGCAACCGACTCCCCGCCGGGCTCCTCGACCTCGAAACGCCGCGCCTGGAGGCCACCGGCCTCTACCGTCTGATGCGCGCCGCGAGCATCACGCTGCACAGCGCGCGCCAGTCCGTCGGCGCCCGCGCCGCCACCGCCGACGAGGGCGAACGGCTCGGCGAGCCCGCGGGCGCCCCGCTGCTCACGATGCAGCGCACGACCTTCGACGACACGGGCCGCGCGGTCGAGTTCGGCTCGCACATCTACCGGGCCTCGCGCTACTCCTTCGAGTTCCAGCTCCTCGTTCGGCCCTAGAACGCGTACGAAGGCCCCCGGGGATCAGTCCGTGGCCAGCAGGCCCGCGCGGAGCTTGCTCACGATGCGGGTGATGAGCCGGGAGACGTGCATCTGCGAGCAGCCCAGTTCGTCGGCGATCTGCTGCTGCGTCCGCTCCTCCACGAAGCGGAGATGGATGAGGGTGCGGTCCCGTTCGCCGAGGTCCGCGATCAGCGGGGCCAGGCTGTGGAAGTTCTCCACGAGCTCGAAGGACTGCTCGTCGACCCCGATGAAGTCGGCGAGCATCGTGTCGGACTCGTCGTCGGCTCCGTTGACCGCCGCGTTCAGCGAAACGGCGTTGTAGCCGTTGGCGGCCTTCTGCGCCTCGGCCACCTCGGAGGGCTTCAGCTGCATCAGTTCCGCGAGTTCGGCCGTGGAGGGCAGGCGGCCCAGGCGGGTGCGCAACTCCTCGGTGGCCTTGGACAGTTCGATGCGGGCTTCCTGCAGTCGGCGGGGCACATGCACGGCCCACGAGGTGTCGCGGAAGAACCGCTTGATCTCACCGGTGATGTAGGGGACGGCGAAGGAGGTGAACTCGACTTCGCGGGTCAGCTCGAACCGGTCGATGGCCTTGATCAGACCAATGGTGCCGACCTGGATGATGTCTTCCATCTCCTGCGGGCCGCGGTGCCTGAACCGGGAGGCCGCGTACTGCACGAGGGAGAGGTTCATCTCGATCAGGGCGTTGCGTACGTACTGGTACTCGTGCGTGCCTTCTTCGAGCTGAGTCAGGCGGTCGAAGAAACGCTTGCCGACCTCCCGCGCGTCCTTCGGCGCGATGGAGGAGGGGTCCGTGTACGCCCGCTCAACGAGGTCTTCCCCGGCCTGGTCGGCCGTTTCCTGCGTCTGCTCCTGCGCCGCGGTGATCATGCGTCCTTCTCCTTCTTCAGTTCGGCTCTTCGCTCCGCAGCCCACCCTGTACCCCGCCAATCGCTGCCCACACGTACAGACTTGCGACTGGGGCGACCGGGGCGGGTGAGGTGTTGAAAAGGGGCAAAAAGGAGGGGTGGGTCCGGCCGTCCCAGGCCGGGCCCACCCCTCGAGCACGCACGCCACTGCCCGTGGCGCCGTGCCGCTCTAGGTCGCGCTCATGAACGCCTCACCAGGTCGCGCTCATAAACGCTTCACCACCGGTACCAGCGGCCCTTGCGGCCGCCGCTCGCGGCGGGTCGGATCACGAAGCCGAGAAGCCACACCACGAGCAAGATGACCGCGACCCACCACAGCGCCTTGAGCGCGAAGCCCGCACCGAAGAGGAGCAGGGCCAGAAGCAGAACTACGAGCAGGGGAACCATTTGCTATCAACCTCCTGGCCACCGTGTGCCCTTGAGGTGCTCACATAAATACACAAAAGGCGTGTTTCTTTCACAAGTCGCAGGGCACGTGCCTGCGCCGTCGTGGAGTGCCCCGTTCCGCCCCGGCCATGCGTCGCGCCGACGATGTTTGCGCGGCGGCTGATCGGCTAACCGGAGGGGCAGCACATGATGTCGACGCCGAAGGAGCGTGAGCGGTTATGGCCGCCAACGAGAAGGGCAAGGCGAAGGTCGAGCAGGTCACCGGTGCCGCCAAGGAGGCCGCCGGACGTGCCGTGGGCAACGAACGCCTCACCGCCGAAGGCCGCGCCCAGCAGGCAAAGGGCGACGCACGCCAGGCCAAGGAAAAGACTAAGGACATCGGCAAGCACTGACCACCGCTGCGGTACGGCACCGCGGCACCACGCATGATCGTTGGGGCGGCCCCGCCTTCGGGGCCGCCCCAACGGCGTTGTGCGCCTTCCGGTGCCGAGCCCCGTGCCTGGTAACGCCCTCCGATACCAACTCGCCAACGGTCGTCAGAATGTTCTGACAAATCCATTGACGCTGCCGCGCGCCCGCCGCTAGAACTCCCCCAGCCGCACTCGGGCGGCCGGGAGAAGAGGTGGTCCCACCATGCGTAGTCCCACCATGCGTACAGCTCGCACGGCAGCAGCTCTCATTGCGGTGATCGCGCTCGCGGCCGGGTGCAGCAGTTCCGGCGGCAAGGACGACGAGGACAAGTCAGATGACGGCGGGGGAGGCGGCAAGGGCGTGAACACGCCCCGCCTCAAGATCGCGATGATCACCCACTCGGGTGAGGGCGACACCTTCTGGGACATCGTCCAGAGCGGCGCCAAACAGGCCGCCCGCAAGGACAACGTCGAGTTCCTCTACTCCGCCGACAAAGAGGCCAAGGGCCAGGCCGAACTCGTCCAGTCCGCGATCGACAAGAAGGTCGACGGCATCGTCGTCACCCTGGCCAAGCCCGAGGCGATGAAGGCGGTCCTCGGCAAGGCCGAGGACGCCGGGATACCGGTCGTCACGATCAACTCGGGCGGCGAGTTCTCCGCCGGGTTCGGCGCGCTGAGCCACATCGGGCAGGACGAGTCCGTGGCGGGCGAGGCCGTGGGCGACGAGCTCAACAAACGCGGCAAGAAGAAGGCGCTCTGCGTCATCCACGAACAGGGAAACGTCTCCCTCGAGCAGCGCTGCACGGGCGTGAAGAAGACCTTCGAGGGCTCGGTCGAGAATCTCAACGTCCAGGGCACCGACGCGCCCGGCTCCCAGTCCTCCATCAGTGCGAAGCTCCAGGCCACCAAGGACATCGACTCCGTCGTCACGCTCGGCGCCCCGATTGCCGCCTACTCGGTGAAGGCCAAGGAGGACTCCGGCAGCAAGGCGGAGGTCGACACGTTCGACCTCAACGCCGAGGTCGTCAAGCGCCTCAAGGCCAAGGAGGTCGGCTTCGCCGTCGACCAGCAGCCCTACCTCCAGGGCTACCTCGCCATCGACGAACTGTGGCTCTACAAGACCAACGCGAACGTCCTGGGCGGCGGCAAGCCCGTCCTCACCGGACCCGCGATCGTCACCGAGAAGGACGTGCCCGAGCTGGAGAAGTACACCGCCCGCGGTACCCGATGAACACATGCGTGATCCGCGTGGTCGATACTTGGGCCGCTGGGGCCGGGGATCCGGACCGGCCTCACCGAAGAGCAGAGCTAGAAGGGCACGGCGTCGTGGCAAGGGTTCAGACAGGGGTACGTGCGGTGGGCGCCGTGCTGGTCGCGGTGCTCGGGGTATCCCTCGCGGGGTGCAGCAGCACCGGCGGCAAGCGCGCCGAGGACGCACGCAAGGCGGCAACGGCACAGGGCAAGGCCGCGGTGAACACGCCGAACTGGACGTTCGGAATGGTGACCCACTCGGGTGACGGCGACACGTTCTGGGACATCGTCCAGAGCGGCGCCGAACAGGCCGCCCGCAAGGACAACATCAAGTTCCTCTACGCCCACGACGACGAGGCCCAGCAGCAGGCCCAGCTCGTGGACTCGTACATCGACAAGAAGGTCGACGGCATCATCGTCACCCTCGCCAAGCCCGACGCGATGAAGGGCGCCCTGGCCCGTGCCAAGAAGGCCGGCATCCCGGTGATCACCGTGAACTCGGGCTCCGCGGAGTCCAAGGCGTTCGGCGCGCTCACCCACATCGGCCAGGACGAGACGATCGCGGGCGAGGCCGTCGGCGACGAGCTCAACAAGCGCGGCAAGAAGAAGGCGCTCTGCATCCTGCACGAGCAGGGCAACGTCGGGCACGAGCAGCGCTGCGAGGGCGCCAAGAAGACCTTCGACGGCAAGATGCAGAACCTGTACGTGACCGGCACGAACATGCCCGACGTGCAGTCCTCCATCGAGGCCAGGCTCCAGTCCGACAAGTCCATCGACTCGGTCGTCACGCTCGGCGCGCCCTTCGCGGACACCGCCGTGAAGGCCGCCGACAGCGCGGGCAGCGAGGCCGAGGTCGACACCTTCGACCTGAACGAGAAGGTCGCGGCGGGCCTGAAGAACGGCGATCTCGGCTTCGCCGTCGACCAGCAGCCCTACCTCCAGGGCTACGAGGCCGTGGACCTGCTCTGGCTCTACAAGTACAACGCCGATGTGCTCGGCGGCGGCAAGCCGGTCCTCACCGGACCGCAGATCGTCACCAAGGACCAGGCCGACGAGCTGGAGGATTACGCGAAGCGAGGGACCCGATGACCGCCACAGCCCCGGCGCCCGCGCCGTCCCCGGGCTCTCCGGGCACCAAGACGGACGAGCGCCTCCTGAAGGCCTCGCCGCTGAAGAAGCTGATGGGCCGCCCCGAGCTCGGCTCCGTCGTCGGCGCCATCGCCGTCTTCATCTTCTTCGCGGTAGCGGCGGACAGCTTCCTGCAGGCCACCAGCCTGGCCACGGTGCTCTACGCGGCATCGACGCTCGGCATCATGGCGGTGCCGGTGGCGCTCCTGATGATCGGCGGCGAGTTCGACCTGTCGGCGGGCGTCATGGTGACGACCTCCGCGCTGATCTCGTCGATGTTCAGCTACCAGATGACGGCGAACGTCTGGGTGGGCGTGCTCGTCTCGCTCGTCGTGACCCTCGCGATCGGCGTCTTCAACGGCGTGATGCTGACGCGCACCGACCCGCCGAGCTTCATCATCACGCTCGGCACGTTCCTGATGCTGACCGGCATGAACCTCGGCTTCACCAAGCTGATCAGCGGCACGGTCTCCACGAAGTCGATCGCCGACGTGGAGGGCTTCACCTCCGCCAAGGACGTCTTCGCCTCGACGCTGACCATCGGCGGCGTCGACTTCAAGATCACGATTCTCTGGTGGCTCGGCCTGATCGTGGTCGCCACCTGGGTCCTGCTCCGCACCCGCGTCGGCAACTGGATCTTCGCGGTCGGCGGCGGCGAGGACGCGGCCCGCGCGGTCGGTGTCCCGGTCGCCGCGACCAAGATCGGCCTCTACATGGGCGTCGCCTTCGGCGCCTGGGTCTCCGGCCAGCACCTGCTCTTCTCGTACGACGTCGTCCAGTCCGGCGAGGGCGTCGGCAACGAACTGATCTACATCATCGCGGCCGTCATCGGCGGCTGTCTGATCACCGGCGGATACGGCTCCGCGGTCGGCGCGGCCGTGGGTGCCCTCATCTTCGGCATGGTCAGCAAGGGCATCGTGTTCGCCGAGTGGAACCCGGACTGGTTCAAGTTCTTCCTCGGAGTGATGCTGCTCCTGGCGACCCTGCTCAACCACTGGGTCCGCAAGCGCGCGGAGGCGACGAAGTGACCACCGACTCGATTGACGTCACCGACGCGGTGCCGGGCCCCGACCCCGACCGCACGCCGCTCGTCGAGCTCGACGACGTCAGTAAGTACTACGGCAACATCCGCGCCCTCGAAGGGGTCTCCCTGGAGGTCCACGCGGGCGAGATCTCCTGCGTCCTCGGCGACAACGGCGCGGGCAAGTCGACCCTCATCAAGATCATCGCGGGGTTGCACCGGCACGACGCGGGGGAGTTCCGCATCGATGGCGAGGACGCGAAGCTGAGCTCGCCGCGCGAGGCCCTGGACCGGGGCATCGCCACGGTCTACCAGGACCTCGCGGTGGTCCCGCTGATGCCGGTCTGGCGCAACTTCTTCCTCGGCTCCGAGCCGACGAAGGGCGCGGGCCCTTTCAAGCGCCTGGACGTCGACCTCATGCGCGAGACGACCCGCGCGGAGCTCCTGCGCATGGGCATCGACCTGCGCGACGTCGACCAGCCCATCGGCACCCTGTCGGGCGGTGAGCGCCAGTGCGTGGCGATCGCCCGCGCCGTGTACTTCGGCGCCAAGGTCCTGGTCCTCGACGAGCCGACGGCGGCGCTTGGCGTCAAGCAGTCGGGCGTCGTCCTCAAGTACGTCGCCGCGGCGCGGGACGCGGGCCTCGGAGTGGTCCTGATCACCCACAATCCGCACCACGCCTACCTCGTCGGCAACCGCTTCGTCCTCCTGAAGCGCGGCACGATGTTCGGCAGCTATGCGCGGGACGAGGTGACCCTCGATGAGCTGACCCGCCAGATGGCGGGCGGCTCCGAGCTGGATGATCTCCGTCACGAACTGGAGAAGCGCTGATCAAGGCCCCGTCAGGGGCGCGGGGAACTGCGCGCTCAGCCCCCAAAAAGCCGCAGTCGCCGCCGCCCGGCCGGCCCCGGGACGCCGCTGGGGGGGGTGTGGGGGTTGGGGGGGACGTGGGCCCCCCCCCGGCGGGGGGGCCC
>NZ_JBSGSG010000159.1:0-8243 GCF_053606765.1 Streptomyces sp. NPDC055189 | reverse complement strand
GGCCGAGGGACTGGACTTCGCGGCTTACATAGTCATGCACCGCACGGGGGCCTGGCGGCTGGGGGGTTGTCTCTACCACCCCCGGCACGGGCCCGGGGGGTTTTGGCCGGGGGCCACTGGCCGTGCTTGCTTGGACGTATGAAGTTCGTCCAGGTGATCGAGTTCGAGACCGACCGTATCGACGACATGCGGTCCGTGATCGAGCAGGAGGATCAGCAGGCCACCGGCCGCGAAAGCGGCCCCACGCACCGCCTCGTCCTTCAGGACCGGGGCAATCCACGCCGCTTCTTCGTGGTGCTCGAGTTCGCCTCGGCCGAGGACGCGCGGCGCAACAGCGAGGCTCCGGAGACGATGCGGACGGCGGAGCGGCTCAGCGCGATGTGTACGAGCGGTCCGTCCTTCACGGACTGCGACGTACGGGAGATGACAGAGCTGAAGTAGCGAGCTGAAGTCGCGGGGTCCCGGCACCCGGTGCAGCATCGGATGCATGGTCACTCGGCTCCGGGCGCTCGCCACACAGTGGACGGCGGTCGTGCCGGTCCTCGCCGTCGTGCTGCTCGCCTTCACCTGGGGACGCGGTCTGCCGGGCGTGGTCGTCGCCCTGGTGACGCTCGTGCTGGCAGGGGCCGTGCTCGCCGCCGTGCACCACGCCGAGGTGATCGCCCACCGCGTCGGTGAACCCTTCGGCTCGCTCGTCCTCGCGGTCGCCGTGACGATCATCGAGGTCGCGCTGATCGTCACGCTCATGGCGGACGGCGGCGACAAGAGCGCCACGCTGGCCCGCGACACCGTCTTCGCCGCCGTGATGATCACCTGCAACGGCATCATCGGCCTGTGCCTCCTGGTGGGCGCCCTGCGCCACCGCGTCGTCCACTTCCAGTCCGAGGGCACCGGCGCCGCCCTCGCGACCGTCGCCACGCTGGCCACCCTCAGCCTGGTCCTGCCGACCTTCACCACCAGCAAGCCGGGACCGGAATTCTCCACGGCGCAGCTCACCTTCGCCGCGCTCGCCTCACTCGTCCTGTACGGGTTGTTCGTGGCGACCCAGACCGTGCGTCACCGCGAGTACTTCCTGCCGATCACGCGCAAGGGCGAGGTGATCGACTCCGAGGACGACGCGGGGCCGTCCACCCGCACCGCCATGATCAGCCTGGCCCTGCTCGGCCTCGCCCTGATCGGCGTGGTCGGACTCGCCAAGGGCGTCTCGCCGACCATCGAGTCCGGCGTGGAGAACGCCGGTATGCCGCACGCCGTGGTCGGCGTGATCATCGCGCTGCTCGTACTGCTCCCGGAGACCATCGCGGCAGTCCGCGCCACCCGCCGCGACCGGGTGCAGACCAGCCTCAACCTCGCCCTCGGATCCGCGATGGCCAGCATCGGCCTGACCATCCCGGCCGTCGCGGTCGCCTCCGTCTGGCTCTCCGGGCCGCTGGTGCTCGGGCTCGGCCCGACCCACATGGTGCTCCTGGCGCTGACCTTGATCGTCGGCACGCTCACGGTCGTGCCGGGGCGCGCCACTCTGTTGCAGGGCGGAGTCCATCTGGTGTTGTTCGCGGCGTACCTGGAGCTCGCGGTCACGCCGTGACGGGGGCCGGCTCCGGGACGGGGCGTGTCTCGGGCAGCAGTACGAAGCAGCCCAGGCTCAGCAGGGCCACGGCCGTCAGATACGCGGCCACACCCCATGGCGTCCCCTCGCCGTGCGCCACCGCCGTCGCCACGATCGGCGTGAGCGCACCGCCGAGGACCCCGCCCAGGTTGTAGCCCACCGCGGCGCCCGTGCAGCGCACCCGCGGCTCGTACAGCTCGGGCAGATACGCCGCGATCACCGCGAACATCGTGATGAACGCGAGCATCGCCACCAGGAATCCGACGAACATCAGCAGCGGCTCGCCGGTCGCGAGCAGCGCGATCATCGGGAACATCCAGAGCGCGCACAGTGCGCACCCGAGGAGACAGAGGGGCCGCCGCCCGTACCGGTCGCCGAGCAGCGCGGCCACGGGTGTCAGCGCGCCCTTCACCACGACCGCCGCCATGATGCAGGCGAGCATGACCGTACGGCTGACGTCGAGCCGCTCCACCGCGTAGGCGAGGGACCATGTCGTCACGGCGTAGAACACGGCGTACCCGACGGCGAGCGCGCCCGCGGTGAGCAGGACGAGCCGCCAGTGGTCGCGCACCACTTCGGCGAGCGGCACGCGCGCGTGCTCCCGCAGTTCCAGGAAGCTCGGGGACTCCGGGAGCGACGTACGCAGGGCGAGCCCGGCCGCCGCGAGCAGGCCCGCCGCCCAGAACGGAACACGCCATCCCCAGGAGCTGAACTGCGCCTCGGTGAGGGTCGCCGAGAGCACCAGCATGATCCCGTTGGCAAGCAGGAAACCGAGCGAGGGCCCCATCTGCGGGAAGCTCGTCCACAGCCCGCGCCGCTCGGCCGGCGCGTGCTCGGCGGTGAGCAGCACCGCCCCGCCCCACTCCCCGCCGAGCCCGAGCCCCTGCAGGAACCGCAGCACGAGCAGCAGCACCGGAGCGGCTGTCCCGATCGACTCGTACGTGGGCACACAGCCGACGGCGACCGTGGCGAGCCCCGTCAGGAGCAGCGAGACGATGAGGACGGGGCGCCGCCCGCGCCGGTCACCGATGTGCCCGAAGAGGACGGACCCCAGGGGCCGCGCCACGAAGCCCACTCCGAATGTCGCGAAGGCGGCGAGAGTTCCCGCGAGCGGCGAGAAAGTCGGAAAGAACAGGGGCCCGAGTACGAGCGCCGCGGCCGTCCCGTAGATGAAGAAGTCATAGAACTCGATGGCGGTCCCGGCGAGGGAGGCGGCCGCGAGCCGGGGCAGAGAAGGAGTACTGCCGGGGTCGGCCGTAGCGGCATTGCCGGCAGGGGAGTGGATCTTGCGCATGCCGCGTCAACTACCCGCTGTGACGGCCGGTTACGGGGGCGTGCGGGGGCGCGGGGAGGTTCCTCAGTACGCTGACGGCATGACGCGCACTCTTGCCAACGCCCCGATCATGATCCTGAACGGCCCCAATCTGAACCTGCTCGGCCAGCGCCAGCCCGAGATCTACGGCTCCGACACCCTCGCCGACGTCGAGGCGCTGTGCGCCAAGGCCGCGGCGGCGCACGGCGGCACCGTGGACCTCCGCCAGAGCAACCACGAGGGCCAGTTGGTGGACTGGATCCACGAGGCGCGCGAGCAGCACGCGGGCATCGTCATCAACCCCGCCGCCTACTCGCACACATCGGTCGCGATCCTTGACGCGCTCAACACCTGTGACGGGATGCCGGTGTTGGAGGTCCACATCTCCAACATTCACCAGCGCGAGGCGTTCCGGCACCACTCATACGTTTCCCAGCGCGCCGACGGCGTCATCGCGGGGTGCGGTGTGCAGGGGTACGCGTTCGCGGTGGAGCGGGTGGCGGCGCTGGTCGGCGGGGCCTGAGCCCCGCCCGCGCATACCGGCGAACGCGGCTCACCAGCCGCGCTGACGCCAATCCGCCAGGTGCGGGCGCTCGGTGCCGAGCGTCGTGTCGTTCCCGTGGCCGGGATAGACCCAGGTCTCGTCGGGGAGCGCACCGAAGATCTTCGTCTCGACGTCGTGCAGCAGGCTCGCGAAGGCCTGCGGGTCCTGGTGGGTGTTGCCGATGCCGCCCGGGAAGAGGCAGTCGCCGGTGAAGACGTGCGGGTGGCCGTGCGGGTCGTCGTACACGAGGGCGATCGAGCCCGGCGTGTGGCCCACCAGGTGACGCGCGGTGAGGGAGACGTGCCCGACGTTCACGGTGTCGCCGTCCGTGAGCGGGACGTCCGTGGGCACCGGGATGCCCGCCGTGTCCTCGCGGCCCGCGTAGGTCCGGGCGCCGGTCGCGGCGACGACCTCGGAGAGGGCCTGCCAGTGGTCGCCGTGCTGATGGGTGGTGACGACGGACGTGATGCCGTCGCCACCGATCAGCGTGAGCAGCGTGTGCGCGTCGTTCGCCGCGTCGATCAGGAGCTGCTCGTCCGTGGCGCGGCAGCGCAGCAGATAGGCGTTGTTGTCCATCGGACCGACGGCGACCTTCGAGATCATCAGGTCCTGCAGCTCGTGCACGTCCGCCCCGCCGCCGACCTTCACTGCTCCGCTGTACGTCATGTGACTCAGCCTATAGCGGGGGCAGGGAGGGCAGGAGGCCGCCTTCGGCCGTCAACGCGGAGCCGTCGCGACGGCCGGCGAGCCAGCCGAGGAGATCGGCCTGGCGGCCGCTGACGGTGATGTCCACGGGGGTTTCATAGCCGCTCTTGATCTGCTCCAGCGTGAGCCCCTCGACGGCTCCCGTGTAGAGCCCCCGGCCGTCGTCCTGCTTGATGACCAGTGCGGGCAGCCCCGGGGCGTTCCTGAACCGGTTGGCGAGGAAATTGATCTCCCGCTGCGTGAACTCCTCCGAGAGGTCCTCCAGCTCGTAGCCGACCCCCAGGTCGACGTGGTGCAGGTCGACCTCGATCCACCGCCGGAAGGGCACGTTGGCGGCGGAGTCCGTGACGCCGTTGCGCAGCTCTACGGTGCGGGACCAGTCCGCGGGCTTCGCCCCCTCGTCCTGGAAGCGGTCCGCGGACTCGCGTACGTCGAGGAGCTGCTCGGCCAGCGGCCGGGGCGCGTCCCGCTCGATGTCGGCGTCCCGTGCGTCGCCGCTCACATACATGGGTCGCCCGGCGAGAACATTGACGAGGGCGTCCGCGTTACGGGCGACGTGAGCGAGGACGTGGCCGCGGGTCCAGCCCGGCAGCCGTGACGGCTCGGCGGTCGAATCGTTGTTCAGTTTCGCGGCTGCGGTGAGCAGCCGCTCGGTCGCGTCACGTACAGACGCCAGGTCGCGCACATGATCAATCATGCGCCCGACGATAGTCGCGCCACACGTTTGGGTGAAGGTGCTTGAGCGCCGCCGCAAATCGAATGCACGTGCTATATGGTCGAGTGCGGCATCGGGCATTCTTGAAGGTCCGGCTTTGTTATCAACCAGGGCATCCGCCCCGGCGTTGTCAGTGGCTCGCCCTAGTCTGTGAATGACGGGGGTCCCGCCCCTGTCGCTTCTCTCAAGAAAGGTGCGGACCGGCGTGGCCGACCGTCTCATCGTCCGTGGCGCGCGCGAGCACAATCTCAAGAACGTCTCGCTCGACCTCCCGCGCGACTCCCTCATCGTCTTCACCGGGCTCTCCGGGTCGGGCAAGTCCTCGCTCGCGTTCGACACGATCTTCGCCGAGGGCCAGCGGCGGTACGTGGAGTCGCTGTCCTCGTACGCCCGGCAGTTCCTCGGTCAGATGGACAAGCCGGACGTCGACTTCATCGAGGGCCTCTCGCCCGCGGTCTCCATCGACCAGAAGTCGACCTCGCGCAACCCGCGCTCCACGGTCGGCACCATCACCGAGGTCTACGACTACCTCCGCCTGCTCTTCGCACGCATCGGCAAGCCGCACTGCCCCGAGTGCGGGCGGCCCATCGCCCGGCAGTCGCCGCAGGCCATCGTCGACAAGGTCCTCGACCTGCCGGAAGGCAGCCGCTTCCAGGTCCTCTCGCCGCTGGTGCGCGAGCGCAAGGGCGAGTTCGTCGACCTCTTCGCCGACCTCCAGACCAAGGGCTACAGCCGCGCGCGGGTCGACGGGGTGACGATCCAGCTCTCCGAGCCGCCCACGCTGAAGAAGCAGGAGAAGCACACCATCGAGGTGGTCATCGACCGCCTCACGGTGAAGGAGTCCGCCAAGCGCCGCCTGACCGACTCCGTGGAGACCGCGCTCGGTCTCGCCGGAGGCATGGTCGTGCTCGACTTCGTCGACCTCCCCGAGGACGACCCCGAGCGCGAGCGGATGTACTCGGAGCACCTGTACTGCGCGTACGACGACCTGTCCTTCGAGGAGCTCGAGCCCCGCTCCTTCTCCTTCAACTCGCCCTTCGGCGCCTGCCCGGACTGCTCCGGCATCGGCACGCGCATGGAGGTCGACCCCGAGCTGATCGTCCCGGACGAGGACAAGTCGCTCGACGAGGGCGCCATCCACCCCTGGTCGCACGGCCACACCAAGGACTACTTCGCACGGCTCGTCGGCGCACTCGCCGACGCCCTCGGCTTCTCCACCGACATGCCCTGGGCCGGACTCCCGCAGCGCGCCAAGAAGGCCCTCCTGAACGGCCACAAGACGCAGATCGAGGTCCGCTACAGGAACAGGTACGGCCGCGAGCGGGTCTACACCACCGCCTTCGAAGGCGCCGTCCCCTTCGTCAAGCGCCGCCACAGCGAGGCCGAGAGCGACTCCAGCCGCGAGCGCTTCGAGGGCTACATGCGCGAGGTGCCCTGCCCCACCTGTGAGGGCACGCGCCTCAAGCCGATCGTTCTCGCCGTCACGGTCATGGGCCGGTCCATCGCCGAGGTCTCGGCGATGTCGATCAGCGACTGCGCGGACTTCCTCGCCGAGCTGAAGCTGGGCGCCCGCGACAAGAAGATCGCCGAGCGCGTCCTGAAGGAGGTCAACGAACGGCTGAAGTTCCTGGTCGACGTCGGCCTGGACTACCTCTCGCTGAACCGCGCGGCCGGCACCCTCTCAGGCGGCGAGGCCCAGCGCATCCGCCTGGCCACCCAGATCGGCTCCGGCCTCGTCGGCGTCCTGTACGTGCTGGACGAGCCGTCCATCGGCCTGCACCAGCGCGACAACCACCGCCTGATCGAGACCCTCGTGCGCCTGCGCGACATGGGCAACACGCTCATCGTCGTCGAGCACGACGAGGACACCATCAAGGTCGCCGACTGGGTCGTCGACATCGGTCCCGGCGCGGGCGAGCACGGCGGCAAGGTCGTGCACAGCGGCTCCATGAAGGAGCTCCTGGCCAACGACAAGTCGATCACCGGTCAGTACCTCGCGGGCAAGAGGTCCATCCCGGTGCCCGACCTGCGCCGCCCCGCGGACCCCTCCCGGCAGCTGACGGTGCACGGCGCCCGGGAGAACAACCTCCAGGACATCGACGTCTCCTTCCCGCTCGGTGTCCTCACCGCGGTCACCGGTGTCTCGGGCTCCGGCAAGTCGACGCTGGTCAACGACATCCTCTACACGCACCTGGCCCGCGAACTGAACGGCGCCAAGTCCGTCCCCGGCCGGCACACGCGCGTGCAGGGCGACGACCTGGTCGACAAGGTCGTGCACGTCGACCAGTCGCCCATCGGCCGCACACCGCGGTCGAACCCGGCGACGTACACCGGAGTCTTCGACCACGTCCGCAGGCTGTTCGCGGAGACGATGGAGGCGAAGGTCCGCGGCTATCTGCCCGGCCGCTTCTCCTTCAACGTCAAGGGCGGCCGCTGCGAGAACTGCTCCGGTGACGGCACGATCAAGATCGAGATGAACTTCCTCCCGGATGTGTACGTCCCCTGCGAGGTCTGCCACGGGGCGCGCTACAACCGCGAGACGCTGGACGTCCACTACAAGGGCAAGTCCATCGCCGAGGTCCTGGACATGCCGATCGAGGAGGCGCTCGACTTCTTCGAGGCGGTGCCGGCCATCTCCCGTCACCTGCGCACGCTCAACGACGTGGGCCTCGGGTACGTCAGGCTCGGCCAGCCCGCGCCGACGCTCTCCGGTGGTGAGGCCCAGCGCGTGAAGCTGGCCTCCGAGCTCCAGAAGCGCTCGACGGGCCGCACCGTCTACGTCCTCGACGAGCCGACCACCGGTCTGCACTTCGAGGACATCAGCAAGCTGATCACGGTCCTGTCCGGCCTGGTCGACAAGGGCAACACGGTCATCGTCATCGAGCACAACCTCGATGTCATCAAGACCGCGGACTGGGTCGTCGACATGGGCCCCGAGGGCGGCAACGGCGGCGGTCTCGTCGTCGCCGAGGGCACGCCCGAGGAGGTCGCGGGCGTCACGACGAGCCACACCGGCAAGTTCTTGCGGGACATCCTCGCGGCGGACCGCATCAGCGACGGGTCCTCGCAGGGGCGCAAGCGGGCGGTTTCCTCGGCGGTGAAGAAGTCGGCGGCCAAGGCGCCCGCCAAGACGGCCGCGGCCAAGAAGGTGTCTGCCGCCAAGTCCACCGCCAAGAAGGCCGTTGCCACCAAGGCCGTTGCCAAGAAGGCCGCCGCGAAGAAGGCTGCTCCGGTGAAGACTGCCAGGGCCCGTAAGAGCTGACGGTTCGCCGTTTTTTCTGCGGGTGCGTCGTGGCCGGTCGCGCAGTTCCCCGCGCCCCTTACGGGGCGCGCCCGAACGGGCCGCGGGACAAGGTTCCCT
>NZ_JBSGSG010000158.1:0-8461 GCF_053606765.1 Streptomyces sp. NPDC055189 | reverse complement strand
GAGCGCTTCGTTCACACCGAAGAGGTCACTGGTTCGAACCCAGTATCGCCCACCCCGGAACTGCGGCCCGGAGGCTTACAGCCTCCGGGCCGCAGTCGTATTCGCGCCCTTTTCCCGTGCGGCGCAAGGGAATTGATGACCCGTCGGCTGCCGCACGGATGTCGCACGGAAAAGCGGAGTCAGCGCATTCTGCCGAGAACGTCCCGCACCCGGCGTGCGTCGCGCAGCCTTTTCTCGTACGTCGCGCCGATGGCGAGCAGCAGTAGTCCGGCGAGCGCGGGCGGCAGCCAGCGCGGCAGGGCGTCCACCGCCTGGACGATGTAGGGCGCCAGTTCGTGCAGCGCGTCCAGGGCGAGGACCGTGCCGCCCAGCAGCAGCGGGGCCTGCAGCCGGAACCGGGCGCCCGTCAGCGTGATCAGCAGGGCCGCCGTGCCGAGGAGCAGCGGACGCTGCCAGTGCGCGTCGCTCCAGGCTGCCGCGAGGCTCGGCAGGAGGGTCGCCGCGAGGCCGGGGCCGTAAGCCGTCCAGGAGGACGTCTCCGGGGCGCGGCGGCGCAGCAGTACGCCGATCACGAGCGCGGGGACGGTGACCGGCAGGGTGTAGGCCTCCGGGATTTCGACGTCCCAGGCGGCCAGGCGCACCCAGGTCGCCAGGAGGAACAGTGCCCCGGCCGCGTACCCCACCGGGCGGCGGTCCGTGCGCAGGGCCGTGCCCGCGGCGATGACACCGCCGAGCGCGAGGGCAAGGGCGAGGGTCGTCGCGTGCCCGGCGGTGAGGACGATCGCGAGCCCGCCGGCGAGCGCTCCGGTGATCTCGACCGGCGGGGTCAGCGGATGACGGCCGAGCCGGGCCGCGGCCAGGGCGGCCAGCGCCGGTACGACGAGCGTCAGGAGCCCCGTGTGATCCAAGCGCAGGTCCAGGGCGGCCCCTGATGCGCAGGCGAGCGCGGTGGCGTACGAGACGGCAGCGCAGACGGCGGTGGGCGCCACCCCCGCAACCGGTTCTTCGCGGCGGGCCGCGAGCACCGTGGCCGTCAGGAACAGTGCCGTCAGGGCGGCCAGTGTGCCGAGCGTCGCGGAAGTGGTCGCCAGGGCGAGGAGCGCGACGCTCGCAGAGGAGGCGACCGCCAGGCTCAGCGAGGTCAGGGCGAGCGCCCTAGATCCCGCACGCGTCACGAAGGCCAGCAGAGCCGCGACCACCGCGATGTGAGCCGATACCCCGGCCGCGTAGGGAAGTTCGAGTGCAGGAGGCAGGACGAACGCCGCGGCCCAGGCCAGCGCGAGGGCGCCTGCGCGCGCCGCTGAGGGCGTCAGGGCGGGCGCGGCGACGGGATTCCGGGGCGTGGCGGCGATCGCGCCCGCCCGGGGTGGCGTGGGCCCGGGCGGCGAGGTCGTCCATGTCCCGGCCGGGGTGGAAGGTCCGGTGTCGGGTGATGCGGTGGTTCCTGTCTCGCGCGGGGCGGTCGTCTCCGTCCCGTGCGGGGAGGTCGTCCCCGTCCCGGCCGGGGCAGTCGGCCCGGAGTTCGGTGATGCGACCGTCCCCGTCTCGGGCGGCGTGGCCCTCTGGGTGTCGGGGTGCCCGGTCGTCTCCTTCGCGTGCAGGGGCAGGAGCCGCGCTCCCGCGAACAGCACCACCGCTACGACGGCGAGTACGAGTGAGGCCATGGCCGGGTGGTGCACGGGTAGTTCTTCCGCGAAGACGGCGTCCGCCGCGTTCGACGGCGCGCCCGACCAGACATTGCCGGCCCGGTTGACGGGCCCGGCGAGCGCGGAGACCAGCGCGGGCAGCGTCCACAGCACCGCGAGCGCCTGGACGAGGAACGCCGCCCCGGCGACCCCGCGCTGGACGGGGCGCGGCAACGCGGTGCGCAGGACCGCCGGCATGACGACGGCACACGCCAGATAGCCGGGAACCGCCCACGCGTCGGGCAGCGCCTCGCGCAGCACGCCGCCTGCCGCGGCGGCCACCAGCAGGCCGCCCGCGAACGCCGCACCCGTCGCCTGCGCGGGCAGCGTGATCAGCCACGCCGCCACCAGCGCGATCGCCGCCGCGAGGACCAGGAGCGCACCCGCCCGCACCGCGCCGGGCAGATCCGTGGCCGACCAGGACAGGTAGCCGGCGGCCAGAGCACCCCACAGGCCCGCGGCGCAGGCGAAGACGGTCGCGACGATGCGTACGGCGGGGTCGGTGACCCGCAGCGCGACGGCGACGTCGAACGCCGCCGTCACCAGGAGCGCCGCCACCGTCGCGTGCTCACCCGCGTCCGCGGCCCGCGCCCAGAGGAACAGCGGGAGTTGAGCGGTCGCCATGGCGAGCGGCAGGGGCAGTCGCAACTCGCGGAAGACCAGGCCGTACGCCGCCCACAGCACGGCGAGCACGGCGGAAGCGGCAGCCGTGTAGCCCAAGGTGTCGGCCTGTGGCAGGGCGACGACATGGAGGGCGTACGCGTCGAGGACGGTCAGGGCGAGGCCGAGCGCGGCCACCGTCTCCGCCGTCGAACGCAGCTTCCGGCGCAGCAGCAGCACGGGCACGCCGAGTGCCGTCAGCGTCACGGCCGCGAGGACGGAGCTGCGCCCGCCGATGCCCAGGTGCCCCCAGCTCACCAGCGTGAAGGCGATCGCCGCGACGGTCAGCAGGATGCCGCCGAGCGTGAGCAGCACGTTCTGCACGTTCGGCGGTGCGGCCTCCGGAGCGCGGGCCGGCCGTGGGGGAGCGGATGCGGGAACGGGTGCGGTCGGCGCCCGCAGGACGTCGATCAGCCAGACGCGGCGTTGCAGCAACTGCGTCCTGCGTGCGTCGAGTCGGCGCAGCTCCAGGTCGAGGATGCTGAGCTCCTCGGCCGGGGACGGAATGTTCGTCATGTCCGTGGAGTGTGGTCCAGGACACGTCGACGGGCATGGGCTCGGATACTCAGGACGTACTCAGATCGGGCGTCCTGACGGCAGACTCGGTCCATGGACTGGAGCCACTACCGCTTCCGCAGCGTCTGGAACGTGCCCGCGCCGCTCGCCGACGTGTTCGCCGTCCTCGAACGCGCCGAGGACTATCCGGCGTGGTGGCCCCAGGTGCGCGAGGTGACGCCCGTCGACGACCGCACCGGCACCGCGCGCTTCCGTTCCCTCCTGCCCTACGACCTGTTCGTCACCGGTGAGGAACGGCGCCGCGACCAGCAGGCCGGGATCCTGGAGATCGCGATGGCCGGGGATCTGGAGGGCTGGGCGCGCTGGACCGTCACGGCGGTGCCGGGCGGGACGCGGGCGCTCTACGACCAGGAAGTGGTGGTGCGCAAGCCGCTGATGCGACGCTTCGCCGTCCCCGGCAGACCCGTTTTCCTCCTCAACCACGCGCTGATGATGCGCGCGGGCGAGCGGGGCCTGAAGGCGCACCTCAGGCGGGGCTGACGGCTTTCGCACAAGCGGTTTGAAGGAAACCCGCGTGGACCTGTATTGTTCAGTCCGTTCCCGGGCGATTAGCTCAGTGGGAGAGCGCTTCGTTCACACCGAAGAGGTCACTGGTTCGAACCCAGTATCGCCCACCCGGAGAATGCCGGTCCGTCACCGACGGACCGGTTTTTTCATGCCCGCAGACAGCAATCGGCAGACAGCGACCGGCAGGCGGCAACCGTCAGGCAGCCGCAGGCATTTCGGGACGCAACGGCCATGCCGGATCCACCGTCTCCGGCGTACCGCTGCGCGCGAACCAGGCCTGCAGACCACGGGCCTGCGCCGCGTGCCACACCGCCTGCAACGCGTGCAGCTCGGCAGGCGAGAGCCGCTCGAGCCGGGAAGCGAAACGCTGCCCCACGGCCCGTACGACATCGAGCGCGGCCTGCGCGTCGGCCGCGGCGTCGTGTGCCCCGTCCAGCTCCACCGCGTAGTGCGCGCACAGATCGGTCAGCGTGCGGCGGCCCTTGCGGTACCGGTCGAGCTGCTTGTCCAGGACCCGCGGATCCAGCACACACAGGGGTGAACCCCCCATGTAGTGGCCGAGCGACGAGGCGCGGTGCCTGCGCAACTCCCGGTCCAGGATCGTCAGATCGAAGGGTGCGTTCATGACGACGATGGGGCGGCCCGCCGCGCCCTGCTCCGCCAGTTCCCTTGCTATCTCCTCCATCACCGGCGCGGGCCAGCGGCCGTTGTGCTGCAGATGTTCCTCCGTAAGGCCGTGCACCGCTGTGGCGCCCTCGGGCACCTGAACGCCCGGGTTCACCAGCCAGCGAGTGATGCGCGGGCGGGTGCCCGCGCCTTGCTGGACGACGACGGCGGCCGACACAATGCGGTCGGTCTCGACGTCGACGCCCGTGGTCTCCGTGTCGAATGCGGCCAAGGGCCCCTCGTACCAGCACGTCATAGTGACGCAACTCCTCGATCATGTCCGGCAGATGGCTTTCCTCCCCCTGCCCACACCGGTGATACCCGGCCCGTTTGCGCCGTACGCGGCCCGGAGACAACAGAGGTACAGGGTTTGGAAGTTGACCGGCCCGAAGCGGGGATTCACTGGTTCGGAAGGCACGTTGGACATGGCGCTCGCGCAGCCCGAACAGGGTGGGCTGCTGCCCGAGCGGATCGCACCGTCGCGCGGCTCACTCGCCACCACCGCCTGTATGGAGACCCTTCAGGTGGGCTATCTGCACGCTGTGGCCGCCGCGGCGGGGTGCTCGCTCTCGCAGCCCTTTCCCGACAACGGAATCGACTGGCACGTCAGCCACAGCGCCCCCGGGCACACGGTCGACGACGAAGTCACCATCAAGGTGCAGCTCAAGTGCACCTACCAAATACCGCCGAATCCTCCGGGCCCGGCCTTCTCCTTCACGCTCGACAATCCGCACCTGGAGAAGCTGGCCCGGACCCCGGTCGCGGTGCACAAGATCCTGGTCGTGATGCTCGTGCCCCGGTCGCAGGACGACTGGCTGCGCGCGGGGCACGACCGGCTCGACCTGCGGCACTGCTGCTACTGGACCAACCTCGCCGGACACCAGGTGACCGGCCGGCGCAGGACCACCGTGCGCGTCCCGACCTCGCGGATCTTCGACGACAGGGCCCTCTGCGAGATCATGACGCGGGTCGGGACGGGAGGGAGACCCTGATGCACCGCCCGATGGAAGAGCCACTACGACCCGTTCGCCCGCACCCCGTTGAAGTCGCGGGCCCGTTGGCCGATCCGCTGGGCCCGCAGGGTCCCCCCGACCCCTCGCAGGTCGACCCCGCGGTGCTCGGCGTGCTGCTCGACCGGCACGGCTGGCACCGGCGCGGGGGAGCGGCGGGCCGCTACGCCCGCTGGACCCCGCCGGGGCCCGGCGGTGGCGGCACGAGCCTGCTGGTCCCGGAGAGCAGGGCCTTCCCCGACTGCGACGACCTGCTCGGCGAGGCGCTCACCGCCCTGTCGCGCAGCGCGACGCCGTCCGCGCGAGACGTCCTCGTCGGGCTCGCCGTGCCCAGCGACGAGATCCGCTGGTGGCGGGACGTCCCGGCGGGTCCGGCGGGCGCCGCGACCTGGACGGCGGAGGAGAAACTGCGCTCGGCGGCACGGCAGATGCTGCTCGCGGGGGCGCTCGCGGCGCGCGGCCGTGCCGGGTACTACGGGGCGCGGCACCGCGGACCCGCCGCCGCGTCCCTGGAGAACGTCCTTGTCGGCCCCGCACCCGGCGGGCGCCGGCTCACCGCCTTCGTGCCCGTCCTGACCGGGCGTCCCGTCGCGGTGCGGCTGCACCAGGCGCTCTACGCGGTCCGCGAGGCCGTCGACTACCAGCGCGCCACCGGTGGCATGGACGCCTTCGACGGTGCCGTCGAGGCGGGCGTCAGCCATGAGCTGACGGAGGCCGTCGTGGCCCTGGTTCGGGGCACGGAAGGCGCGCGGATCGCCGTGGAGTGGGCGCCCGCGGCCGGGGTGCCCGAGGGGTGCGCCGTCGACGCCGGGCCCGTCGAGTTCTCGCCCGGTGACCTGCCGGCGCTCCGGGAGGCGGGCGCCCGCTATTTGCGGGACGAGCCGGCGATGCCGGTGCGGATCACGGGGGCCGTGGTGCGGATGCGGCGGTCGGGGCCGCGGGGCGAGGGCACGGTGCGGGTCCGGGTGCTCGCGGGCGTGGACGTCCCCCACGTACGCATGACCCTGGACGAGGAGTCGTACCGCATCGCGGGCCATGCCCATCTGGTCGGCCTTCCGATCCGGGTGCACGGGCGCCTGGAGAGCCGGGGCGGGTTCCGGCGGCTCACCGGGGCATCGGGAGTGGTGCCGGTGCAGGTGGACGAGGCGGAGAAGGACCGCCTGATGAAGTCGCTGCAGGAGCATCTCGACTTCTTCGAGGAGGCGTGCGGCGGGGACTGATGCGGGGTGCGGCCGATGCCCGGGGGTTAACCGTTTCGCGATGGGCGCCCCCGGCTCGGTACGATTCGTATCGCGCGCAGGAGCAGATCTGCCGCGACCCCCTTCAGGTAGGAGAAGACCGGTGTCAGACGTCCGTGTGATCATCCAACGCGATTCCGAGCGGGAAGAGCGCGTGGTGACGACGGGCACTACGGCCGCCGAACTCTTCTCCGGCGAGCGCACCGTCGTCGCCGCCCGCGTGGCCGGCGAGCTGAAGGACCTCGCGTACGCCGTGCAGGACGGCGAGGAGGTCGAGCCCGTCGAGATCTCCTCCGAGGACGGCCTGAACATCCTGCGCCACTCCACCGCGCACGTGATGGCGCAGGCCGTGCAGGAGCTTTTCCCCGAGGCCAAGCTGGGCATCGGTCCGCCGGTCAAGGACGGCTTCTACTACGACTTCGACGTCGAGAAGCCCTTCACTCCCGAGGACCTCAAGGCCGTCGAGAAGAAGATGCAGGAGATCCAGAAGCGCGGCCAGCGCTTCTCGCGCCGCGTCGTGACCGACGAGGCCGCCCGCGAGGAGCTCGCCGACGAGCCGTACAAGCTGGAGCTCATCGGCATCAAGGGCGCCGCCTCCAGTGACGACGGCGCGGACGTCGAGGTGGGCGGCGGCGAGCTGACCATCTACGACAACCTCGACCCGAAGTCCGGCGACCTGTGCTGGAAGGACCTCTGCCGCGGTCCCCACCTGCCCACCACCCGCAACATCCCGGCGTTCAAGCTGATGCGCAACGCCGCGGCGTACTGGCGCGGCAGCGAGAAGAACCCGATGCTCCAGCGCGTCTACGGCACCGCCTGGCCCACCAAGGACGAGCTCAAGGCGCACCTGGAGTTCCTCGCCGAGGCCGAGAAGCGCGACCACCGCAAGCTCGGCAGCGAGCTGGACCTCTTCTCCGTCCCGGAGCAGATCGGCTCGGGCCTCGCGGTCTTCCACCCCAAGGGCGGCATCATCCGCCGGGTCATGGAGGACTACTCGCGGCGCCGCCACGAGGAGGAGGGGTACGAGTTCGTCTACACCCCGCACGCCACCAAGGGGAAGCTCTTCGAGACCTCGGGCCACCTGGACTGGTACGCCGACGGAATGTACCCGCCCATGCAGCTCGACGAGGGCGTGGACTACTACCTCAAGCCCATGAACTGCCCGATGCACAACCTGATCTTCGATGCACGCGGGCGTTCCTACCGTGAACTGCCGCTGCGCCTCTTCGAGTTCGGCACCGTGTACCGGTACGAGAAGTCGGGTGTCGTGCACGGTCTGACCCGTGCGCGCGGCTTCACCCAGGACGACGCGCACATCTACTGCACCAAGGAGCAGATGGCGGACGAGCTCGACAAGACGCTCACCTTCGTCCTGAACCTGCTGCGCGACTACGGCCTGACCGACTTCTACCTGGAGCTCTCCACCAAGGACCCGGAGAAGTTCGTCGGCTCGGACGACGTGTGGGAGGAGGCCACCGCGACGCTGCAGCAGGTCGCCGAGAAGCAGGGCCTCCCGCTCGTCCCCGACCCGGGCGGCGCCGCGTTCTACGGCCCGAAGATCTCCGTGCAGTGCAAGGACGCCATCGGCCGCACCTGGCAGATGTCGACCGTGCAGCTGGACTTCAACCTGCCGGAGCGCTTCAACCTGGAGTACACCGGCCCCGACGGCACCAAGCAGCGTCCGGTGATGATCCACCGCGCGCTCTTCGGTTCGATCGAGCGGTTCTTCGCGGTGCTCCTTGAGCACTACGCGGGCGCGATGCCGCCGTGGCTCGCCCCGGTGCAGGCCGTCGGCATCCCGGTCGGGGACGCGCACATCCCCTACCTCCAGGAGTTCGCGGCCGAGGCCAAGAAGAAGGGCCTGCGGGTCGAGGTGGACGCCTCGTCCGACCGCATGCAGAAGAAGATCAGGACGCAGCAGAAGCTGAAGGTCCCCTTCATGATCATCGTCGGTGACGACGACATGAACGCCGGCACGATCTCCTTCCGCTACCGCGACGGCTCGCAGGAGAACGGCATCCCGCGCGACCAGGCCCTCGCCAAGCTCCTCGACGTGGTGGAGAGCCGCGAGCAGGTGTGATCCGACCCCGCGGACGCGGGGAAGGGGAGGCCCCCGGGA
>NZ_JBSGSG010000157.1:0-8520 GCF_053606765.1 Streptomyces sp. NPDC055189 | reverse complement strand
GGGCCCCGGAACTCAGCGGTTCCGGGGCCCATCGCCGTACGTGCGTCGGGGTCTGCTCGGGATCTACTCGGAAGGCGACCAGTAGTCGACCAGGGTGCCGACCCCCGGTTCCAGGGCCTTCCACGAGCCGGAGTACGTCAGAACGGCGAAGGCCGCCGTGGGGAAGCCGCGGCGGTTCATCCGCGTACGGGCGTCGCCCTCGGAGTCCCCGGCAAGAACGTCGGCCAGCCCCTGTACGCCGGGGTTGTGACCGATCAGTACGACGTTCTGCACGTCGTCCGGGGTTTCGTTGAGCACGGCGATCAGCTCGCCCGGAGAGGCCTCGTACAGCCGCTCCTCGTAGACGGTCTTGGGCCGGTGCGGCAGCTCCTGGACGGCGAGCTTCCATGTCTCGCGGGTCCGGGCGGCGGTCGAGCAGAGGGCCAGGTCGAGGGGGATGCCGCTGTCTGCCAGCTTGCGCCCGGCGACGGGCGCATCCTTGCGGCCTCGCTCCGCGAGCGGCCGCTCGTGGTCGGACACCTGGGGCCAGTCGGCCTTCGCATGCCGGAAAAGGACAATCCTGCGGGGTTCTGCGACGCTCATGCGTCCCAGCTTCGCATGAAACCTGCCAGTGGGCGCAGGGAGTTGGACTGCTCCCCCGGCACGGGTGACGGTGTCCGCCCGGGGCGGGTCACCGCGCCTGCCCGGGACGGGTCACGGGGTGGTACGGAAGACGGTCTCCTGGATGCGCTCGAGCAGGTGTGTGACCACCGGCTCGCCGGCCGTGGCGTGGGCGTCGGCGGGGTTCAGCATCAGCAGGAGCAGGGCCGCGAAGGCTATGGCGGGGAGGGCGATGGCCCACCACGGAAGCTGGATCTCGACGCTCGCGGAGTCCTTGGTGGCTCCCGGGTCGCGCCTGGTGTGCGAACGGGCCGACATGCCGCCTCCGTGGTCTTCGAGGTCTGCGCCGCCGCGTCTTCGCGGCCACATCTCGAAGGTACGGATCAGGCGACCCTCAGCACATCCGGTGATCCACCCACTTGACCCTGACACTGACCCCCTAGGGGATGGTGGTGCTAACCCCACCATCGGCCCCGCCGGGGTCAGTTCACGGCGAGGCGATGGAGGCGATGATCCCGATGATCACGGTGATGGCCAGCATCGAGCCAAGCACGATGAGCAGCTTCTTCTGGCCGTTCTGGGGGTTCGGGTCTAGCACTGGCATGGGGAGAGTCTCGCACCCTTTGTCCGGAGCGGCTCCGCCGGGGTGCGACAGCGCCCCGCCCCCGGATCAGGCAGCCGCCGCGATCTCGTCCTCGACCGTACGGTTGCGGCCCGCCAGGATGCCCACCACGATCTGCGGCACCATCAGGCCCGCCATGAGCGCGATCGGCAGGCCCCAGCCGCCGCTGTGCTGGTAGAGCACGCCCACCAGGAGCGGCCCCGGAATCGAGATCAGGTAGCCGGTGCTCTGCGCGAAGGCGGAGAGCTTGGCGACGCCCACACTGCTCTTGGCCCGCATGCCGACCATGGTGAGGGCCAGCGGGAAGGCGCAGTTGGAGACGCCGAGCAGCAGGGCCCAGACCCAGGCGCCGCCCGCGGGGGCGAGGTAGAGACCGGCGTACCCGGCGAGACCGCAGGCACCGAGCACGACCACCACGGGGCCCTGGTTCGTCAGCCGGGTGGCGACCCGCGGGATGACGAAGGCCAGCGGCACGCCCATCGCCATGATGACGGCGAGGAGCACACCGGCCTCCCCCGCCGGGACCCCGGCGTCACGGAAGATCTGCGGCATCCAGCCCATCGTGATGTACGCGGCGGTGGCCTGGAGCCCGAAGAAGCAGGCGAGCGCCCACGCCGTACGGCTGCGCGTGATGCGCAGCTCCGCGTCCTCCCGGCGCACCTCGGAGCTGACGTGTTCCGGGGCGGCGGAGGCGGCGCTGCGGTCCCGCACCAGCGGCAGCCACGGCACGACGGCGACGACGGCGAGCGCCCCCCACACCGCGAGCCCGCTCTGCCAACTGCCGCCCATCGCGTCGGTCATGGGCACCGTGATGGCCGCCGCCAGCGAGGTGCCGAGCGCGAGGGCCATCGAGTAGAGCCCGGTCATCGAGCCGACCCGGTCGGGGAACCAGCGCTTGACGATCACCGGCATCAGGACGTTGCTGACCGCGATGCCCATGAGGGCGAGCGCGCTCGCGGCGAGGAAGCCGACGGTGCCGCCCAGGAAGGGGCGGATCGCCAGGCCCGTGGCGATGGCGACCATGCCCGCGCAGACCACCGCGCTGGGGCCGAACCGGCGGGCGAGCCGCGGAGCCATCACTCCGAAGACCGCGAAGCAGAGCGGCGGGACGGAGGTGAGGAGTCCGGCGAGCGTGCCGCTCATGCCGAGCCCGTCACGCACCTCTTCGAGGAGGGAGCCGAGGCTGGTGATGCCTGGACGGAGGTTGAGGGCGGCCAGGACGATGCCGACGGTGACGAGACGCGTCGCCCACGCGCGCGTGGCGGGCTGTTTCTCCGCCGCTCCGGTCGCGGCCCCGGCCGCCGCGTCGGTACGTGTCGGTGTCGTCTTCGTGGTCGGTGTCATCGTCGTGGTTTCCTCACTAGCCATGGGGCCATCATAGAATCATGGGATGATTGGCTGTCCAATCCGAATACGTCACACCGCCCGTTAACCTCGTCCCGCACGGCCCCGCCCGTCACCTCGCGCACGAAGGAATGTCATGCCGCTGACCACCCCTCACCGCTCGGCGCTCTCCGAGCAGGTCATCGCCGAGCTGCGCAACCAGATCTCCTCGGGCGAGTGGCCGGTCGGCTCCCGCATCCCCACCGAGCCCGAGCTGGTCGAGCAGCTGGGCGTGGCGCGCAACACCGTCCGGGAGGCGGTCCGCGCCCTCGCGCACAACGGCCTGCTCGACATCCGCCAGGGATCGGGCACCTACGTGGTGGCGACGAGTGAACTGGCCGGCGTGATGCAGCGCAGGTTCGCCGAGACGGATCCGCGGCACATCGCGGAGCTGCGCAGCACGCTGGAGTCGAGCGCGGCGAAACTGGCCGCCCAGCGCCGCACGGAGCGCGACCTCAAGCAGCTCGACACCCTCCTGGAGCGCCGCGAGGCGGCCTGGGCGTCGGGCGACGCGGAAGCCTTCGTGGCGGCCGACGCGACCTTCCACCTGGCCGTCGTGGCCGCGTCCCACAACGACGCGATGACCGCGATGTACGCCGACCTCGGCGAGGTCATGGTGGACTGGCTGCGCGAGGACATCGGCGAGGAGCTGACCCCCGAGAGCCACATGGACCACGCCCGGCTCGTCGACGCGATCCGCGAGCACGACGAGGAGGCGGCGGCCAAGGAGGCCGCGGGCTACCCCTTCATGTGCCGCAGGGAGCTGTTCGACGGCACCGCGCGGCCGTGACACGCACCGGGGCCCCACCCGCCCCTGACCTTCACTTCTCGTGGCTGACCCAGACCGTCCGGATCTCTTTCCAGCAGCGGCCGGTGAGCCGCACCGTAGAGGCGGCCCCCGCCTCGACCGGCACGCCGTCGCTGTCGATGTCCCACCACTGCTCGCACTCCACGTGCAGGCGCACCCGGTCGGGCTCGGGGTACGGGTTGTGGCAGTAGGCCACCGCCTCCGAGCCCTCGACGCTGGTGCGGCACTCCGCGCCGAACGGCCGGGGTTCGTCGTCGGCCGCCACGCGCGCGCGTGGCGGCTCCGCCTCTGCGACGGCATGCGACGAGGCGCCGTTCGGCAGGGCGATCAGCAGGGTGAGAGCGGCGAGCACCGCGGGAGATGACGGGCGCACACCTCAGGGTGCGCGGCTTTGCCCCGCCCGCGCCCGGCCGGTGAGCCGAACGGGTGACGCCCCGCCTCCCGCACGGCGCGGGGGACGGGGCGTCAGAAACGTACGTTATGCCTGCTCAGGCACCCATCATGTGCACGCCGCCGTCGACGTGGATGATCTCGCCGGTGGTCTTCGGGAAGAAGTCCGAGAGCAGTGCGACGATGCCGCGGCCCGCGGGCTCCGGGTCAGCCATGTCCCAGTCCAGCGGCGAACGGGTGTTCCAGACGTCCGCGAGGTCGGCGAAGCCGGGGATGGACTTGGCGGCCATGGAGCCGATCGGACCCGCCGAGATCATGTTGCAGCGGATGTTCTCCTTGCCCAGGTCGCGGGCGAGGTAGCGGCTCGTGGCCTCCAGGGCGGCCTTGGCCGGGCCCATCCAGTCGTACTTGGGCCAGGCGAACTGCGCGTCGAAGGTGAGGCCGACGACCGAGGCGCCGTCGTCGAACAGCGGACGGCAGGCCATGGTGAGCGACTTCAGGGAGAACGCCGAGACGTGCATCGCCGTCGCGACGTCCTCGAACTCCGCCTCGAGGAAGTTGAAGGCACCCTGCGGGGCGAAGCCGATGGAGTGCACGACGCCGTCGAGGCCGCCGAGCTCGTCCTTGACCAGGCCCGCGAGCCGGTCCAGGTGCTCCTGGTTGGTCACGTCGAGCTCGATGACCTTGGCGGGCTTGGGCAGCTTCTTGGCGATGCGCTCGGTGAGCGTGGGGCGCGGGAAGGCGGTGAGGATGACCTCGGCGCCCTGCTCCTGCGCGACCTTGGCCGCGTGGAACGCGATGGAGGACTCCATCAGAACGCCCGTGATCAGGATCTTCTTGCCGTCGAGAATTCCGCTCATGGTGATCAGTGACCCATGCCCAATCCGCCGTCAACGGGGATGACGGCTCCAGTGATGTACGACGCGTCGTCCGAGGCGAGGAACTTCACCGCGGCGGCGATCTCCTCGGGGTTCGCGTAACGGCCGAGCGGCACCTGCGCCACGATGTTCGACCGCTGCTCGTCGGTGAGCACCTTGGTCATGTCGGTGTCGACAAAACCGGGCGCGACGACGTTGAAGGTGAGGTTGCGCGACCCGAGCTCACGGGCGAGGGAGCGCGCGAAGCCGACCAGGCCGGCCTTGGAGGCGGCATAGTTCGCCTGCCCCGGGCCGCCCATCAGGCCGACGACCGAGGAGATCAGGACGACGCGGCCCTTCCTGGCGCGCAGCATGCCGCGGTTGGCGCGCTTCACGACACGGAAGGTGCCGGTGAGGTTGGTGTCGAGGACGGACGTGAAGTCCTCCTCGGACATGCGCATGAGGAGCTGGTCCTTGGTGATCCCGGCGTTGGCCACCAGGACCTCGACGGGGCCGTGCTTCTCCTCGATCTCCTTGTAGGCCTGCTCCACCTGCTCGTTGTCAGTGATGTCGCACTTGACGGCGAGGACTCCGAGCTCGGTGAGGGCCTGGGGCGGTTCACCCGAGCGGTAAGTGATCGCGACCTTGTCGCCGGCATCGGCGAAGACGCGGGCGATGGCGAGGCCGATGCCCCGGTTTCCTCCGGTGACGAGAACCGAGCGGCTCAACGGATCACCCTTTCGATAGCGGTCTGGTACCTCGAAAACCTATCGGTACGGTGCTCCATACGGAGAATCGACGACCGACAGTGGCGTACCGGACTCACTGTCGGGTCCCTACAGAAAACTCTGGCCGCCGGGCCGCTACGCGCGACATGATCTGACCGACCGGTGCCGACAACAGGGAGACATCCGTGCCCCATTCCATCGATGAAGCCTTCACGGCGCTGCCCCTGCGGGCTCTCGCCGACGCGGCGCTCGCCCGGGCGCGTGCGCTGGGCGCGGACCACGCGGACTTCCGCTTCGAGCGGGTGCGCAGCGCGTCCTGGCGGCTGCGGGACGCCAAGCCGTCCGGTACCTCCGACACCACGGACCTCGGCTACGCGGTCCGTGTCGTGCACGGCGGAACCTGGGGCTTCGCCTCGGGCGTGGACCTGACGATGGACGCGGCGGCGAAGGTCGCGTCCCGGGCCGTGGCGATGGCCAAGCTCTCGGCGAAGGTCATCAAGGCCGCCGGTTCCGATGAGCGGGTCGAACTCGCCGACGAGCCGGTGCACGCGGAGAAGACGTGGGTGTCGGCGTACGAGATCGACCCCTTCTCCGTGCCGGAGGAGGAGAAGAGCGGGCTGCTCGCCGAGTGGAGCTCCCGTCTCCTTGCCGCCGACGGCGTCTCGCACGTCGACGCCTCGCTGCTCACCGTGCACGAGAACAAGTTCTATGCGGACACCGCGGGGACGGTGACCACGCAGCAGCGGGTCCGCCTGCACCCGCAGCTCACCGCGGTCGCGGTCGACGAGACGAGCGGTGAGTTCGACTCGATGCGGACCATCGCGCCGCCGGCCGGACGCGGCTGGGAGTACCTCACGGGGACCGGCTGGGACTGGGACGCCGAGCTGGAGCGCATCCCCGGATACCTCGCCGAGAAGATGCGGGCGCCGAGCGTTCAGGCCGGTTCGTACGACCTGATCGTCGATCCGTCGAACCTCTGGCTGACCATCCACGAGTCCATCGGCCACGCCACCGAGCTGGACCGCGCGCTCGGCTACGAAGCGGCGTACGCGGGGACGTCGTTCGCCACCTTCGACCAGCTCGGCAAGCTGGCGTACGGCTCGTCGTCGATGAATGTGACGGGCGACAGGACGGCCGAGCACGGACTCGCGACCATCGGGTACGACGACGAGGGCGTGGCCGCGCAGTCCTGGGATCTGGTCAAGGACGGCACCCTGGTCGGCTACCAGCTGGACCGTCGCATCGCGAAGCTCACCGGCTTCGAGCGCTCCAACGGGTGCGCGTACGCGGACTCCCCCGGCCATGTGCCGGTGCAGCGCATGGCGAACGTGTCGCTCCAACCCGATCCGGGCGGGCTCTCGACGGAGGATCTGATCGCGGGCGTCGATCGCGGCATTTACGTGGTTGGCGACCGTTCATGGTCAATTGATATGCAAAGGTACAATTTTCAATTCACGGGGCAGCGGTTCTACCGCATCGAGAACGGCCGCATCGCCGGTCAGCTCCGCGATGTCGCGTACCAGGCGACCACCACCGACTTCTGGGGTTCGATGGCCGCGGTCGGCGGCCCGCAAACGTATGTGCTCGGCGGTGCCTTCAACTGCGGCAAGGCCCAGCCGGGCCAGGTCGCGGCAGTCTCGCACGGCTGCCCCTCGGCCCTGTTCCGAGGCGTGAACATCCTCAACACCACGCAGGAGGCGGGTCGATGAGCCGTAGCAGCAAGCCTTACGAGATCGTCGAGCGCGCCCTGGATCTCTCCACCGCCGACGGCTGTGTCGTCATCGCCGACGAGCACTCCACCGCGAACCTGCGCTGGGCGGGCAACGCCCTGACCACGAACGGCGTCACCCGCGGCCGTACCCTCACCGTCATCGCGACCGTCGACGGCAAGGAGGGCACCGCCTCCGGTGTCGTCTCGCGCTCGGCCGTGACCACCGCCGACCTGGAGCCCCTGGTCCGCGCCGCCGAGCATGCCGCGCGCGGGGCGGGTCCCGCCGAGGACGCGCAGCCGCTGGTCGCCGGGGCCGAGGAGTCGGCGGACTTCAGGGACGCCCCCGGCGAGACCTCATCGGCGGTCTTCGCGGACTTCGCCCCGGCCCTCGGCGAGGCGTTCGCCACGGCCAGGGCGGGCGGGCGTGAGCTGTACGGCTTCGCGAACCACGAACTCGTATCGAGCTACCTCGGTACGTCGACGGGGCTGCGCCTGCGCCACGACCAGCCCAACGGCACCCTCGAACTCAACGCCAAGTCCCCCGACCGCACGAAGTCGGCGTGGGCGGGGCGGGCGACGCGGGACTTCAAGGACGTCGACCCGGCGGCGCTCGACGCGGAGCTCGCCAAGCGCCTGGGGTGGGCCCAGCGGCGCATCGATCTGCCGGCCGGGCGCTACGAGACGATCCTGCCGCCGACCGCCGTCGCCGACCTGCTGATCTACCAGCTGTGGTCGGCCTCCGCGCGGGACGCGGCCGAGGGCCGGACGGTGTTCTCCAAGCCGGGCGGCGGCACCCGCGTCGGCGACCGGCTCGCCGAACTGCCCCTGACGCTGCGCAGCGACCCGAACGAGCCCGGCCTGGAGTCCGCGCCGTTCGTGCTCGCGCACGCCTCGGGCGGCGACTCGTCCGTCTTCGACAACGGGCTTCCGCTGACCGCAACCGACTGGGTACGCGCGGGCGAGCTCGCGCATCTGACCAGCACCCGGCACAGCGCGGGCCTGACCGGTCTGCCGGTGGCCCCCGCCATAGACAACCTGATCCTGGACGGCGGCACCGACCGCTCCCTGGAGGAGATGGTCGCGGGCACGGAGCGCGGGCTGCTCCTGACCTGCCTCTGGTACATCCGCGAGGTCGACCCGGCCACCCTGCTGCTCACCGGGCTCACCAGGGACGGCGTCTACCTCGTGGAGAACGGCGAGGTCGTGGGCGAGGTGAACAACTTCCGCTTCAACGAGTCGCCGGTGGACCTGCTCTCGCGGGCCTCGGAGGCCGGGCGGACGGAAAAGACGCTGCCCCGGGAGTGGGGCGACTGGTTCACTAGGGCCGCGATGCCCGCCCTGCGCATCCCCGACTTCAACATGAGCTCGGTCAGCCAAGGCGTGTGACGCCCATAGACTGGCCGGTGCGGCCGGTATCCGGC
>NZ_JBSGSG010000156.1:0-8529 GCF_053606765.1 Streptomyces sp. NPDC055189 | reverse complement strand
GGGGGGGGCCCCCCCCCCCCCCGCGCACCCCCAACTCCAAAACCCCCCGCGGGGGGGGGGGTCGGGGGCCCCGCCCCCCCCCCCCGGCGGCAGGCGTCAGGAGCGGCCGCTGGTGTTCTGTTCGTCGAGCGACTCCTGCGAGGACTGCTCCGGCTCCCTGGGGCCGGGCAGGGCCACCGCGGCCGCGGCCTCCCCGCGGCGCGACCTGAGGTCGCTCACGCGCGCGGCCACCGGCTGCGCGAAGCGGGCGGTCAGCGGGCCGACGACGACGAGGATCAGGACGTACGCCGTGGCCAGCGGGCCCAGTGACGGCTCGATGCCCGCGGTGACGGCCAGGCCCGCGATGACGATGGAGAACTCGCCGCGCGCCACAAGCGCGCCGCCCGCCCGCCACCGTCCCTTGACGGAGATCTTGGCGCGGCGGGCCGCCCAGTATCCGGTGGCCATCTTCGTGCACGCCGTCACGACGGCCAGCACGAGCGCCGGAAGGAGCACCGGCGGGATGCTCGCCGGATCGGTGTGCAGGCCGAAGAAGACGAAGAAGACGGCGGCGAACAGGTCCCGCAGCGGGGCGAGAAGGCTGTGGGCGCCCTCGGCGGCCTCGCCGGACAGGGCGATGCCCACCAGGAACGCGCCCACGGCGGCGGAGACCTGGAGCTGCTGCGCGATCCCGGCGACCAGGATGGTCAGACCCAGGACGACAAGGAGCAGCTTCTCGGGGTCGTCGCTGGAGACGAAGCGCGAGATCAGGCGGCCGTAGCGCACGGCGAGGAACAGCACCAGGCCGGCCGCGCCGAGCGCGATGCCCAGGGTGAGGCTGCCCGCGGCCCAGCCGACACCGGCCAACAGGGCGGTGATGATGGGCAGATACACCGCCATCGCCAGGTCTTCGAGGACCAGGATGCTCAGGATGACGGGCGTCTCGCGGTTGCCCAGGCGGCCCAGGTCGTTCAGGACCTTCGCGATGACACCGGACGAGGAGATCCAGGTGACGCCCGCAAGGACGATGGCGGCCACCGGGCCCCAGCCCATGAGCAGGGCGGCGATCGCGCCCGGCACGGCGTTCAGCGTCATGTCGACGAGCCCGGCCGGGTACTGGGTCTTGAGGTTGCTGACCAGGTCGCTCGCGGTGTATTCGAGGCCCAGCATCAACAGCAGCAGGATGACGCCGATCTCGGCGCCGATCGCGACGAACTCCTCACTGGCGCCGAGCGGCAGCAGCCCGCCCTCGCCGAACGCGAGTCCGGCGAGCAGGTAGAGGGGGATCGGGGAGAAGCGGAACCGGCCGGCGAATCTGCCGAGCAGTCCGAGCGCGAGGATGATCGCGCCGAATTCGATCAGGAAGACAGCGGAATGCATCGAATCACTCCCGCCCGAGTATCGCGGCGGCGCTCTCCACACCCTCGCGGGTGCCGATCACGATGAGGGTGTCCCCGCCCGCGAGCCGGAAGTCCGGCGTGGGCGAGGGGATGGCCTCGGCCCTGCGCAGGACCGCGACGATGGAGGCGCCGGTCTCGGTGCGCATCTGGGTCTCGCCGAGCACGCGCCCGTTCCAGTGCGACGTGCCGGAGATCTCGATGCGTTCGGCGACCAGGCCGAGATCGGTGGTGTGCAGGAGGTTGGGGCTGTGGTGCGAGGGCATCAGCGCGTCGATCAGTGCGTCGGCCTCCCCGGAACTCAGGCGCAGCGAGAGCGCGCACTCGTCGGGATCGTCGGCGCGGTAGGCGCTGAGGGTGCGTGCACCGTCCCGGTGCGCGACGACCGAGATCTGGCGGTGTTCCCGGGTGGTCAGGTCGTACCGGATGCCGATGCCTGGAAGTGGCGTCTGGCTCAGGCGTGAAGCGGGCACAGCTCTTCCCCTAGTTGCTGATTGGGCTGATGGGCGTCAATACGGCGTTAAGGTCACCCTATCGGCCCGTTCTTTGCCTGAACTTGGTGGTACAGGGATCCGGTCCGGGATCAGGGTTGACGGTCCGCCAGTACTGTCTCGACGGAATCGGCTTCCGTGGGCGACTTGTCCTCGCGGTATCGGACGACTCGGGCGAAACGCAGCGTGACCCCGGCCGGATAGCGGGTGGATTTCTGCAGCCCGTCGTAGGCGATCTCGACGACGAGCTCCGGGCGTACGGTCACGACGAAGCCGTCGTCGCTGACGGCGAGCTCCTGCAGCCGCTCGGTCTGCCAGGCGAGCATCGCGTCGGTCATGCCTTTGAAGGTCTTGCCGAGCATGGCGAACGTGCCGTCGTCGCGCCGGGCGCCCAGATGGAGGTTGGAGAGCTTGCCGGTGCGCCGCCCGTGCCCCCATTCGGCGGCCAGGATCACGAGGTCCAGGGTGTGCACGGGCTTGACCTTGAGCCAGCCCGCCCCGCGCCGCCCCGCGATGTAGGGCGCGTCGAGGTCCTTGAGCACGACCCCTTCGTGGCCGCGGCGCAGGGTGTCGGCGAAGAACTCGTCGGCGGCGCGCAGCTGCGCCTCGTCGGCGGGATCGGTCACGACGGTGCGCCGCACCCGCATCGGCTCGGGGACCAGCCGCGCCAGGTGGCCGTGCCGCTCGGCGAACGGCAGGTCGAGCAGGTCCCGGTCTCCGGCGTACAGGACGTCGAAGAAGACGGGGGAGACGGGGAGGGCCGCGGCCGCGGTGGTGACGTCCACGCGGGAGCCGACGCGTCCGGCGATCTCCTGGAAGGGGCGGGGTCTGCCGTCGCCGTCAAGGGCGATGACCTCGCCGTCGAGAATGAAGCTCTCGCCCTCCAACGCGAGCGCTGCGGAGGTGAGTTCGGGCAGGCGGTCGGTGATGTCGTCCAGGGTGCGGGTGTAGACGCGGACGTCGGAGCCGTCGCGGTGCACCTGGACGCGGATGCCGTCCAGCTTCTCCTCGACGGCGCACGGCCCGCCCAGCTTGGCGATGCCCTCGGCGACGGAGCCCGCGCCCTGCGCGAGCATCGGGAGCACGGGCCGGCCGACGCTGAGCAGGAACTCCTCCAGGGCGCCGGGCCCCCGCGCGAGGAGGGCCTCGGCGACGGGGGTCACCGCCCCGGCCAGCATCACCGCGCGCCGCACGGCGGCGGGCGGGGCCTGTGTGGCCCGGGCCAGGCCCTCCACGGCGATGGCGTCGAGCGCGCCCTGCCGGACCTCGCCGGTGAGCAGCCCGACCAGGAACCGCTGCTCCTCGGCGGTGGCCGCGCCCATCAACTCCCGTACCAGCCGTCTGCGCTCACCCTGCGAGCCCTGGCCGGAGAGCGCGCCGATCGCGGTGAGCGCGGCGTCCGTGGCCTGGACGGTGAGGGTGGGTTCGGCGGCGGGCGGGGGCGGCTCCTTCAGGAGGTTCCATCCGATGCCGAGCCTCCCCTGAGGCAGGCGGCCTGCGAGGTAGGGGATGGCGATGGGGGCGTCGGCGGGGGTGGCCGAGCGGAAGAGATCGGCGAGGAGGGTGATCTTCTGCGAGCGGGCGGGGGTGGTGGCCACGGTGGCGGACACGTGCGCGAGGCGGGCTAGAAGCATGCGTTCTCCTTTCCCCGGTCCTGTGCCTTCCCGAAACCGGGGGCCGGGGGCCCGGCCTTCGGCCCCGGGTGACGCAGGTCACAGGATTTGTCCCGCGTGTCGCGTAATGAATCCCCCGCCACGGACTCGTACAGGTACGGAAGAAAGCAGAGCGGGCAGCGGCAGCTGTGCCGGAGGAGGAATCCGATCATGGCCGACGACCTTGAGCAGCCCGCCCGTGCGCGCCTGATCACTCCCGAGGGGCGTGAGCGCACGCTGCCCGTGACCCTGCGCTACGCGTTCGCCGACCCGCTGGCCGTCCAGATCACCTTCCCCTCGGAGGCCTCCCTCGACGGCGCTGAGGTCACCTGGATCTTCGCCCGCAAGCTCCTGGAGGAGGGGCTCCGTGCCCCCGCGGGCGGCGGTGACGTGCGGATCTGGCCGTGCGGGCGAGCGCGCACGGTTCTGGAGTTCCATGCGCCGCAGGGTGTCGCGCTGGTGCAGTTCGACAGGGCCGTGCTGCGGCGCTTCCTGGGGCGTACGTACGCCGTCGTGGGGGCGGGGCGCGAGGCCGCGGGCCTCGGCCTGGACCGGGATCTGGATCGCCTGCTGGGCGGGGCCGGGTGCGACAGTCCGCCGCGCGATCATTCTTAGGTTAGGCTGCCCTAACTAAAGCGCGGTGAGCGGCTTCCGGCGGTCCGGTGGCCCGGCCGCCCGTCAGGGGAGGGGCATCCGATGGGGCATGGCTGGGAGGGCGCGGTCCTCAAGCTGTTCCGCGGCAAGGACTTCGAGTTCACCGTGAGCGGGGCCGAGGACGTCACCGAGCACTACCGGCGCCTGCACGTCACGGACGGCGGCATGCTCGCCCTGACCGGCGTGCACCCCACGATGTGGGTGCGCCTGTGGTTCGACCAGGCGGACGGCCGTCATCACCAGCGCGCCTACACCCTGGTGGACCCCGACCCCGCCGCGGGGGCGTTCAGCCTGGAGTTCGCCCTGCACGACGGCCGCGCGAGCGACTGGGCACGCAAGGCCGGTCCGGGGGACAGGATCGAGGCCACCCTGCAGGGCACCGGCTTCGACGTGCCCGATCCGCTGCCCGCGCGGCTCCTGGTGATCGGCGACACGGCGGCGGTCCCCGCGGTGAAATCGCTCCTGACCGCCATGCCCGCCATACCGGCGACCCTCTGGCTGGAGACGCAGCACGCCTCGGACCACGACCTCGACCTGCGCCTGGACCCCGCCCTGCACGACCTGCGCCGGGTGGAGCGGCGCGAGGCGGGCAGTCATCTGATCGACGAGGTCAGGGGCGCGCTGCCCGCCCTGGTCGAGAACCCCGCCGACGTGTACGTATGGATCACCTGTGACACGACGACGACCCGGGCCCTGGCCTCGTACGTCCGCAAGGAGCTGTCGATCCCCCGCAACCGCGTGCACGCACTCGGCTACTGGCGCCCCGGGAAGCGCTAGGGGCGGACCCTGCGCCGCCGGACCACCACCACCGCACCGGCCAGCAGCACCACCGAACCGGCGCAGACGAGCAGGATCGAGGTCCAGTCCGAGCCGTCATCGCCGACGGAATGGGCGGCGAGCTCGGCGTCCGGCGCGGCGGCCCGCGCCGCGTCCCGCTTCTCGCCCTCGGGAACCAGCGAACCCACCGGCCTGACGTGCGGCGCCGCCTTGAAGCCCCAGTCGAGCAGCGACCTGGCCTCCTCGTACACCCGGTACCCGCCGCTGGCCTGCGGGTTCATCACCGACACGACCAGGGTGCGGCCGTCGCGCTGCGCCGCGCTGACCAGGGTGTTGCCCGCGTGACTGGTGTAGCCGTTCTTGATGCCGAGCAGGCCGGGGTAGGGGGCCACGCCGTCGGCGCCGGTGAGGAGCCGGTTGGTGTTCTGGATGGGATAGGACCAGTTGCCGTTCGGGAACTTGGCGACCGACGTCGAGCAGTAGCGGGAGAACTCCGGGTCCGCGAGCCCCGCCCGGCCGAAGACCGCCAGGTCGTACGCCGATGAGACCTGACCCGCCGCGTCATAGCCGTCCGGGGAGACCACATGGGTGTCGCGGGCGCCCAGCGCCCGGGCCTTGGCGCGCATCTGACGGACGGTCTGCTGCCAGCCGCCGTTCAGCTTGGCGAGCACGTGCACGGCGTCGTTGCCGGAGCTGAGGAACACCCCCCGCCACAGGTCGGCGATGCTGTAGCTGCGCCCCGGCTCGACCCCCACCAGGCTGCTGCCGTCGCCCACGCCGTCGAGCTCGCTCTGGGTGACCTTGTGCCGGGCGACGGCGTCCAGGTGGGGCAGCGCGGTGAGGGCGAAGAGCGACTTGAGGGTGGAGGCGGGCGGCAGTTGGCGGTGCGCGTTGTGGGCGGCGAGCACTTCGCCCGAACGGGCGTCGGCCACCAGCCAGGAGAGCGCGGAGACGTCATCCGGCACGGCCGGGGCGCCGGCGCCGGGGCGGGCCTGGATGCCCGGCCGGTCGAGGAGGTCCGAGGAGTACGCGGGGCCCGGCTTGGGCGGTGAGGGCTCGGCCGCCGCGGCCGTCGAGGGGGTGGGCAGGAGGACCAGGGCGGCGGCGACCGCGAGCGCCGCGGTGCGGACGGATGAGGAGCGCGAGAGGTACCTGATGGCCATTCAGCCACCGTATGAGCGCGCCCCGAAGCGCGCAGGTCAGCTTGGTCCGGCTGGATGTACCGGGCGGCGATGGAGCGTGTCTTCCTGTCTGCGTGTGCCCTTCCCGAACCCGCCGTCCCTGCCCACACTGCTGGCAGGGACGGCGGAGGGGGCGTCGATGACTGCTCGGCGGGGACGGCGCACGGCGGCGCGCAAGCGGCACAGGACGACGTGGAAGCCCGTGGCGGTGTGCACCGCCGTACTGATCCTGCAGCTGATGATGCTCTGGACGGTTCTGCGGCCCTATGCGACGGGGGCGTTGGTCCTCGGCCTGCTGGGGGCAGTGCTGTGGTGGCTGTGGCGCACGGGCCGCGAGGCGCGCGACGGCGACCGCGCGTGGCGCGAGCAGGACGAGGTTCGGGCGGGCCACCGGACGCTCGCCGAGGCGGACGCGATGACCGGCACGCAGTTCGAGGAACTGGTCGCCGGGCTCTGCCGCAGGGACGGGTGCACCGACGTGCGCCGCGTGGGCGGGGCGGGGGACAACGGCGTCGATGTGACCGGGCGGCTCCCGGACGGCCGGAGCATGATCATCCAATGCAAGCGGTACGCGCCGAGCCGCGCCGTCGCCGGCCGCGACCTGCGCGATCTTCTCGGCTCCCGCGTGCACTTCGGGGCCGATGTGGCGATCTGTGTGACGACCGCGCGCTACAGCCGCCCTGCCCTGGCCTTCGCGGCCGGGAGCGGCATCGCCGCCCTGCACCGCGACCACGTGGGCCTGTGGAACAGCGGGGCCGCCCTGCCCTCGCTTCTCGGCGTCAGCGACGCGGGCCAGGGCGACAACCTGCATCGGGTGCGCTGGAAGAAGACGTACGGACAGCCGGACTAGGGCCTGGCCCGCAGCTCGTCCAGTTCGGCCGCGTAGAGGAGAGCCGGGTCGAAGCCCATTCCGTTGAAGTGGCCCGCGAGTTCGAGGGACAGGACGCCGTGCAGCCGGGTCCAGAAGGTCAGGGCGCGGTGCAGGGCCGTCGGCGCGGCGGGGTGGTCGCCTGCCCAGTCCCGGCGCTCTGCCAGGTGGGCGGCGAACGGTGACGCGGCGCTGTCCGGGGCGAGCGCCGTACAGGCGTCGAGCAGCGTCGTCATGATCTCGTCGGAGATGCCGGTGATGTCCTCGGGCGCGTGATAGCCGGGGACGGGGGTGCCGTAGATGAGGAAGTACCGCTGGGGGTCCTCCAGGGCCCACTCGCGCAGGGCGTGCGCGAGGCCCGCCAGGTCGGCGCCGTCGGCGGCGGCCGCGGCGACGGTGTCGGCGAGGCTTCGGTACGCGTCCCGGATGAGCTCGGTGATCAGCTCGTCGCGGCCGGCGAAGTAGCGGTAGAGGGCGGGGCCGCTCATGCCCATCTGCTTGGCGATCGAGTTGAGGGAGAGCGCGGACGCCCCCGCCGTGGCGATCTGCTCCCGGGCGCGTTCCTTGACCTCGGCGCGCACCTGGGCGCGATAGCGCTCGCGCGGGGTCTTCGCGTCGGCGTTCGCATCCGCCGTCGCGTCCGTCTTCGCCATGGCCTGCCGCCTTCCGCGTTCGCGTGGTCCCCCGAGCGTACAAGTTCAAGGGTTCGTTAGAAGTTATCACTCAACCTGTTGACCCTCCTGCGGCAGGGCAGTTATAACCTTTAACGAACGCGCTAGCTTATAGCTCGCGCCGCATCCGCCCGCCGATCGACCAGGAGAACTCCATGTCCAAAACCGCCAGCACCAGCGTCCGCGCCGCCCTGTTCACCGTCCCGCTCGTCGTCGCCGGAGTCCTCGGCGGAGCCGCCGTCCCCGCCGGAGCCACCCCTCAGCCCGGCCATCAGCCCGGCAACGGCAAGTCCCTCACCTGCCGCGGAGAGGGCGTCGACCCCGATGCCCTGGTGCGCCACCGGACCGAGACCGTCATCCACGCCCCGCTGAGCACCGTCTGGAAGCTGCAGACCGACGTGGAGCGCTGGCCGTCCTGGCAGGAGCCGGTCACGTCCGCGGACCGCCTGGATTACGGCCCCTTCCGCATGGGCTCGGCGTTCCGGTGGACGACGCCGATACCGCCCAACCCCGCGACCCCCGCCACCAGCCTGGACATCACATCGACCGTCGAGCAGCTCAAGCGCAACGCCTGCATCCGCTGGACCGGCCCGGCGATCGGGGAGGGGCTGCGCATCGAGGGCGTGCACGTCTGGAACTTCACCAAGGTCAAGGGCGGCGTCCTCGTGCGCACCGAGGAGACCCACGCCGGAGAGCAGGTCGAGGCGAACGTGCCCGCCGCGACCGAGATCCTCAGCCAGGGCCTCGAAGGCTGGCTGGGTGCACTGAAGACGACGGCGGAGGCCCGCGCCGGTCACCGGCAGCACTGAAGCGGGCGGAGAGACGGCGAAGGCGCGGCACACCGGCCAGTGCCGGTGTG
>NZ_JBSGSG010000155.1:0-8545 GCF_053606765.1 Streptomyces sp. NPDC055189 | reverse complement strand
ACTCCGGCCGGTCCGGCGCGTTCTGCCTGCCCTACGCCGCCACCTGCACCGGCTTTGCGGCGAACTGGGTCCGGTAGAGCTCCGCGTACCGGCCGCCCACCGCGAGCAGTTCCTCGTGCGTCCCGCGCTCCACGATCCGCCCGGCCTCGACGACGAGGATCTGATCGGCGGACCGCACCGTCGAGAGGCGGTGCGCGATGACGATCGCGGTGCGGCCCTCCAGGGCTTCGGCGAGGGCCTCCTGCACCGCCGCTTCCGAGGTGTTGTCGAGGTGCGCCGTGGCCTCGTCGAGGATGACCACCCGCTGCTGGGCGAGCAGCAGCCGGGCGATGGTCATGCGCTGGCGCTCGCCGCCGGAGAGCCGGTAGCCGCGCTCTCCGACCACGGTGTCCAGGCCGTCGGGCAGGGAGCGTACGAGGTCTTCGAGGCGGGCCCTGCGCAGGACGTCCCACAGGTCGTCCTCGGTGGCATCAGGGCGGGCGAGCAGCAGGTTGGCGCGGACCGACTCGTGGAAGAGGTGGCCGTCCTGGGTGACCATGCCGAGGGTCCGGCGCATGGACGCCGCCGACAGGTCACGGACGTCGACTCCGCCGATGCGTACGGTGCCGCCGTCCGCGTCGTACAGGCGGGGAAGCAGTTGGGCGATCGTCGACTTGCCCGCGCCGGACGATCCCACGAGCGCCACGGTCTGGCCAGGCTCGGCCCGGAAGGAGAGGCCGTGCAGGACTTCTTCGCCGCCTCGGGTGTCGAGCGACGCGACCTCTTCGAGGGAGGCGAGGGAGACCTTGTCGGCGGAGGGGTAGCCGAAGCGGACGTCGTCGAACTCCACGGCGACCGGGCCCGTGGGGACCTCGCGTGCGTCCGGCTTCTCGTCGATCAGCGGCTTCAGGTCGAGGACCTCGAAGACCCGCTCGAAGCTGACGAGCGCGCTCATGACCTCGACCCGCGCTCCGGCCAGGGAGGTCAGCGGCGCGTAGAGGCGGGTCAGGAGCATGGCGAGGGAGACGATCGCGCCCGTTTCCAGGTGGCCGTTCAGGGCGAAGTAGCCGCCGAGGCCGTAGACGAGGGCCAGGGCGAGGGCCGACACGAGGGTGAGCGCGGTGATGAACGTGGACTGCGCCATGGCCGTGCGGACACCGATGTCCCGTACGCGGCTGGCCCGCGTGGCGAACTCCTCCGACTCGGCGCCCGGGCGCCCGAAGAGCTTGATGAGCGTGGCGCCCGGGGCGGAGAAGCGCTCGGTCATGCGCGTGCCCATCGCCGCGTTGTGGTGCGCGGCCTCGCGCTGGAGCTTGGCCATCCTCGAACCCATGCGGCGCGCGGGCACGATGAAGACGGGCAGCAGGACCAGCGCGAGGAGCGTGATCTGCCAGGAGAGCCGCAGCATCATGGCCAGGGTCAGGAGCAGCATGACCACGTTGCCGACGACGCCGGAGAGCGTGTTGCTGAACGCGCGCTGGGCGCCGATCACGTCGTTGTTGAGGCGGCTGACGAGGGCGCCGGTGCGGGTACGGGTGAAGAAGGCGACGGGCATGCGCTGTACGTGGTCGAAGACGGCGGTGCGCAGGTCGAGGATGAGACCCTCCCCCAGGTTCGCCGAGAGCCAGCGGCCGAGCAGCCCGAAGCCTGCCTCGGCGACGGCGATGGCGGCGATGAGCAGGGCGTACCGGACGACGAGCGAGGAGTCCCCGTCCGAGACGATCGTGTCCACGACGCTGCCGGCAAGGAGGGGGGTCGCCACCGCGAGCATCGCGGTGACGATGCTCAGGAGGACGAAGTAGACGATGCGGCGTTTGTGCGGCCGGGCGAAGGCGCCGATACGGCGCAAGGTGGCGCGGGCGAAGGGGCGGCGGTCCTGCTCGGCGTTCATGACGCTCTGCAGCTGGGTCCAGGCTGTCGTTTCCATGCTCATGAGAAGAACGTAAAACCTCAAGTTTCCTTGAGGTCAAGCGCCAGGAGCGCGACACGCGACAAGAGCCTCGCGCGTCCCTGCGTCATCCCTTGACCTGCATGTAACAGGAACGTACTTTCGCTTCAACTCTTGTGGCCATCACAGAGGTTGTCGACTTCCTGATGCGAGAAGGCGAACACATGCGAGAGCTACGAAGGCGTACTCTGCTGTCCGCGATCGGCGGCACCGCCGTCGCCGGAGGCGGCTTGACCGCAGCGAGCACCGGAAGTGCCCAGGCCGCGCCGCAGCGCCCGAGCCCCCTCGACGCGGAGCCGAGCACCCTTGATCCGAAGATCAGGAAGCTGCTCGACCGTATGACTGTCGAAGAGAAGCTGGGGCAGCTGCAGCAGCTCCCGTGGTCCGTGAGCACCGGCCCCGGCGGCAGCGAGACCAAGGACGTCGAGGACGCGGCACGCGCCGGACGGCTCGGTTCCGTCCTGAACATCTTCGGGGCCAAGAGCAGCAACGCCCTCCAGCGGATGGCGGTCGAGGAGTCCAGGCTCGGCATTCCGCTGATCTTCGGGCTCGACGTCATCCATGGCCTGTGGACGACGTTCCCGATCCCCCTCGCCCAGGCGTCGAGCTTCGACCCGGAGGTCACCAGGCGGGACGCCGAGGTGTCGGCGAAGGAGTCCCGCTCGAACGGCGTGCACTGGACGTTCTCGCCGATGATGGACGTCACGCACGAGCCCCGCTGGGGCCGGATCGCCGAGGGCTGCGGCGAGGACCCGTACCTCACGACCGCCTTCGCGGTGGCCAAAGTGGAGGGCTACCAGGGCGAGAAGGGCTCGGGCCTGGGCGCCAAGGACCGCGTCGCCGCCTGCGCCAAGCACTTCGTGGCCTACGGAGGGGCCGAGGGCGGCCGGGACTACAACACGGTCGACGTGTCGGAGTCGCGCCTGCGCAACCACTATCTGCCGCCGTTCAAGGCCGCGTTGGACGCGGGCGTGGCCACGGTGATGGCCTCCTTCAACACCATCAGCGGCGTCCCGGCCCACGGCAACTCCCACACCCTGACCGACATCCTGTACAAGGAGTGGGGCTTCGACGGCTTCGTCGTCAGCGACTGGAACGGCGTCGACGAACTGATCGCGCACGGTTTCGCCGAGGACGGCGCCGACGCGGCCCGCCTCGCGCTGAACGCCGGCGTCGACATGGAGATGGCGAGCACGGACCTCGCCAAGAACGGCAAGAAGCTGCTGAGCGGCGGCAGGATCAGCGAGGAGCGTCTGGACGAGGCGGTCGCGCGGATCCTGCGCCTGAAGCACGCTCTGGGGCTCTTCGAGAATCCGTACGTCGACGAGGACGACGCCATCGACAAGCCGTCCGCCGACGCCCGCAAGGCCGCCCGTGAGACCGCCGCCCGCTCGATGGTGCTCCTGAAGAACGACGGCAAGGCGCTGCCGCTCAAGAAGTCCGCCGGGTCGATCGCGGTCGTCGGCCCGTTCGGCGACTCCGACGACCTGCTCGGCACATGGACGTTCCCCGGCGCGACGAAGAACTTCCCCTCGGGCAAGGTCCTTGCCGCGGTGAAGGCCGCGGCTCCCGGGGCGAAGGTGACGTACGCGAAGGGTGTCGACGCCGAGGGCACCGACACAAGTGGCATCCCGGCGGCGGTCGCCGCCGCCAAGAAGGCGGACGTCACCGTCGTCGTGGTCGGCGAACCTCCGGCGATGAGCGGCGAGGCGGCGGCCCGCAGCGACATCGGCCTGCCGGGCGGGCAGGAGAAGCTGATCGAGGCGATCGCCGCGACGGGCAAGCCGCTCGTGGTGGTCCTGGTCAACGGGCGTCCGCTGACGGTCGGCGACTGGCTGAAGTCGGCGCCCGCCGTCCTGGAGGCCTGGCACCCGGGGCTCGAAGCGGGCAACGCGATCGCCGACGTGCTGTTCGGCAAGGTCAATCCGGGCGGCAAGCTGCCCGTCTCGTTCCCGCGCACGGTCGGCCAGATCCCCTGTCACTACAACCACGAGTCGACGGGCCGCCCTTACAGCGCGGACAACAAGTACACCTCCAAATACCTCGACCTGCCCCCGAGCCCGCAGTTCGCCTTCGGCCACGGGCTCTCGTACACGAAGTTCGAGATCGGTGAGCCGAAGCTCAGCCGCGACCGCGTGTCGGCGCGTGCGCTGCGCAAGGGCGACACCCTGGAGGTCTCGGTCTCCGTCCGCAACACGGGCGGGCGCGCGGGCGACGAGGTCGTCCAGCTGTACGTGCACGACATCGCGGCGAGCATCGCCCAGCCGGTGCGCAAGCTGCGCGGATTCCGCCGGGTGACGCTGGAGCCCGGCAAGTCGAAGACCGTCCGCTTCCGGCTCGGCGCCGACGACTTCGGGTTCTGGACGAACGCGGAGAACGGCGAGTTCCGGGTCGAGGAAGGGGCCGTGGACATCTACGTCGGCAACAGCTCGGAGGCCGAGGCGAAGAAGAGGCTGACGATCACGTAGGGGGCTGTGGCGGGGTGGGCCGGGCCCGATGGGGCCCGGCCCTTGTCCGTCAGCCGAGTTCGAGCGTGGTCACGCCGAATACTCGCTCCCCGGCCATCTCCCGCACCGGGCCGGTGTACATGCGGGCCGTCGGGAAGGTGGGTTTCATGCCCCGTGACTCGGCGAGCGCGACGCCATGCGGCTGGGTCTCGGGGACGTCTATGACGACGACCTCGCCGCCCGCCTCCGCCGTCAGCGCGTCGAAGAGCTCCTCGGCGTCGGCGCGCGTATCGGCGAACAGGGGCCCGATGCGCAGGGCGCCGATTGCCGGGCGCAGTACGCCGTATCCGGTGATGCGGCCGTCTACGATGCGGACGAGGGCCCGGTGGCCGGGAGCGGTCAGCCAGGATTCCAGGAAGCGCGGGCGGTCGGCCGGGCAGCTCTCGGCGTCGTACGCGGTGATCGCCCGCAGGCCCGCCGCCTCGACCGGCAGGATCTGCGGGGACCTCGCGGCACCCGGGGGCACGGGCACCGAGCCCGCGTACCGGACGGTGCGGTGGGCGAGTTCGAAGCCCGAGCGGCGGTAGTTGTCCTGCTGGGCCACCACGCCGTCGAGGCCGACGGTGCGTTTGCCCGCGTGGGCGAGGGCCGTCTGCCAGGTGGCGAGGCCGTGGCCGCGGCCCCGCATGTCGGGACGGACGAGGTAGAAGCCGAGGAAGGCGTACAACTCGTCGTAGTTCACGACCGAGATCGCGGAGACCGGCTCACCGTCGATACGGCCGACGAAGAATCCGTCCGGGTCCTGCGCGAAGAAGGACTCGCTGTCCCGCAGGCCCGGGTTCCAGCCCTCGTCCGCCGCCCATCCGCTGACGACCTGCCAGTCGTCGAGCGTCGCCCGCGTGATGGTGAGCCGCCCCGGGGCCGAATCCGTCATCTGTCCACCCTTCGTACTTCCTGCACCGGAGGGGTCCGTCCCCTCGGTCCGGAAAGGGACGGTCCCTCACGTCGGAGAGGGACCGTCCCCGGTGCGGCCGCGATCGCCTGCCGCACCGAAGCCATCCTTCCCGGCTCTCCTGCCCGCTATCCGCTCCGGTGTCGCGATGGGTGCCCGGTTTCCCGGCGGGCGTGGTCGGATAGGCGACGTACATCAACTGAGCTTCAGGAGGCCAGGATGTTCGTCCCGTTCGGGGCCCTCGATTTTCTGGACCGCGCCACGGCCGTATACGGGGACCGGGTCGGCATCGTCGACGAGCCCGATCAGCCGGCCGAGCCCTGGGAGGGGCTCACGTATCGGCGCGTGGGCGAGCTGGCGCGGGCCCAGGCCGCCGGTCTCGACGCGCTCGGGGTGCCGCACGGCGCACGGGTGGCGGTCGTCTCGCCCAACAGCGCACGGCTGCTCACGTCGTTCTTCGGCGTGAGCGGTTACGGCCGGGTCCTCGTGCCGGTCAACTTCCGGCTCTCGGCCGAAGAAGTGGGTTACATCGTCGGCCAGTCGGGCGCCGACGTCCTGCTGGTCGACCCCGAGCTGGAGGACCGCCTGTCGGGGGTGACCTGCAAGCACCGCTACACGCTCGGGCCGCAGGCCGACGCGGAGCTGTACCGCTTCGACACCGAGCCGGAGCCCTGGCAGCCCGACGAGAACGCCACCGCGACCATCAACTTCACCAGCGGAACCACCGCACGCCCCAAGGGCGTACAGATCACGCACCGCAACATCTGGGTGAACGCCCTGACATTCGCGCTGCACGCCGGGGTCAGCGACCGGGACGTCTATCTGCACACCCTGCCGATGTTCCACGCGAACGGCTGGGGCATGCCGTTCGCGATGTCCGGCATGGGCGCGCGCCACATCGTGCTGCGCAAGGTGGACGGCGCGGAGATCCTGCGCCGCGTGGCCGAGCACGGCGTCACGGTGATGTGCGCGGCGCCCGCGGTGGTCAACGCGGTGCTGGCCGCGGCGCGGACGTGGGAGGGGGAGATCCCGGGCCGGGACCGGGTGCGCATCATCGTCGCCGGGGCGCCGCCGCCCACCAAAACCGTCGAGCAGGTCGAGTCCGAGCTCGGCTGGGAGTTCATCCAGATCTACGGCCTGACCGAGACCTCTCCCCTGCTCACCATCAATCGCTCCCGCGCCGAATGGGACGACCTCGGCGCGCAGCAGCGCGCGGAGAAGCTGGTCCAGGCAGGAGCCCCCGCCCTGGGCGTCACGCTGCGCACGTCGGACGAGGGCGAGGTCCTGGCCCGCTCGAACGTGATCCTGGAGGGGTACTGGGAGCAGCCGGAGGAGTCCGCGAAGGCCCTGGAGGACGGCTGGTTCCACACGGGTGACGGCGGAACGATCGGCGCGGACGGCCATCTGACGATCAGTGATCGCAAGAAGGACGTCATCATCACCGGCGGCGAGAACGTGTCCTCCATCGAGGTGGAGGACGTGCTGTTCAGTCATCCCGCGGTCGCCGAGGTGGCGGTCATCGGGGTGCCGGACGAGAAGTGGGGTGAGACGATCAAGGCTTTGGTCGTCCTCGCCTCCGACGCGCGGGCCACGGAGGAGGAGCTGATCCGGCACTGCAAGGAGCATCTCGCCGGCTTCAAGGCACCCACCTCGGTGGAGTTCCGCGACGAGCTGGCCCGCACGGCCACCGGAAAGCTCCAGAAGTACAAGCTGCGCGGGCCCTATTGGGAGGGACGCGAGCGCGGCGTCAACTGATCCGCAGCACGCCGCCGCACTACCAGCCGCACTACCAGTCGGCGCTCGCGTTCGTCTCGCAGAGCTCGAAGACGGCCTCCCCGGTCTCCGGATCGGACCCGGCCACGGGCCGCACGCGCGCGCCGACCCATACGAGGTGCGGCGAGGCACCCACGACACGGCAGCGGAACACGAATCCCTCGGGAAAGCGGACGAGGGACTCGTTGCGCGCGGTCCCCGTGTAGCGGTTGACCACGCTGGACTGGACGACGACGCCTTCGCCGTCGCTCTGCTCGGCGACCAGATCGCTGGACGCGCACACCGGACACAGCATGCGCCGGAAGGACGCGGTGTTGCACCATCGGCAGCGGTGGTAGATCAGGCCGGTTCGCTCGTGCTCTGTCGGCGCGACGCTCAATTCCTGCTGGGACACGTCTCGACCCCCTGCATTCGGCTCGGATGCGCCGCGCTCGGCGTCGACGCATCCGCACCATATGGCACTGAGTGCCAGAAGGTAAAGGTACTGAGTGCTACCGGATCGGGTTCATTCCTGACGGATCGGAGTTCGGTCCCGACGGATCGGGTTCAGTCCTGGCCGAGGGCCGACTCGACGCGCTGCACGACGCGCCACATGGGAGCGCGCTTGGAGACCACCATGACGACGACCTCGTCGTCGGCGCCGTCGGCCGCCGCCGCCCCGTTCGCCGCGTCGCTCCCCCAGCCGCTCCGCACGAGTTCGAGGGCATGGTCCACCGCGGCCTCGGCATCCCCGTCGCCGCCCGAACGCAGCCAGGAGCGCAGGGCGTTGTTGTGGGCGGCGACCACGGCGGCGGCGATCACCTCGGCGCGCAGGGAGCCGTCCTCGGCCTCGGCATAGCGGCCGCGGAGATAGCCGGCCATGGTGCGTTCGTAGCGGCGCACCACGGAAAGCTCGTATGTACGAAGGCCGGGGACCTCCTGCGTCAGGCGGTACCGCTGTACGGAGAACTCCGGATTCGTGGCGTACATACGCAGCACGATGCGGGCCGCGTCGCACACCGCCTCCACGGGGTCACCGCCGTCGGCAGCGTCGAGGAACGCCGTCATGTCGGCCAGGCAGCTCTCGTGGTCGGGGAAGACCGCGTCCTCCTTGGACGGGAAGTAGCGGAAGAAGGAGCGTCGCCCGACACCGGCCCGCGCCACGATGTCGTCCACCGTGGTCTGCTCGAAGCCACGCTCCAGGAACAGCTGGAACGCCGCAGTGGCGAGCACCTCCCGCATGGGGGCCTTCTTCGCTGGTCCGCGTGCCTCTGTCATGCGGGGAACGTAGCATCGTGGTGGCCGATCTGGCACTACGTACCTTTACAGGGGGCACTGAGTGCCATAACGTCGTCATGACGAACAACACCAGGTAGGAGAGCCGGCGTGAGCTTGAGGATCGTTGTCACCGTGAAGTACGTGCCCGACGCCACCGGCGACCGGCATTTCGCCGATGACCTGACCGTC
>NZ_JBSGSG010000154.1:0-9654 GCF_053606765.1 Streptomyces sp. NPDC055189 | reverse complement strand
GGAGGGCAGCCAGCATGAAAACCATCCCTGCCCCACCCGCGCAGACCCAGAGTCGCGAACTCACGGGACGCACTCAAGAAGGTAGGGCGGCATGAGTACGAACGTGGCACGCACCGACGACGGCTGGTGGGTCGAGCACGATGGGCGGCTGACCCGGATCACCACCGACGCGACCACCACCGCGGAGCTGCTCGCCGACCGGTCGGCGATACAGAAGGCCGCCGGATCCCCCGACCCCGACGGTCCCCGGCTCCAGGACGCCGGCCTGCTGTCCCCGGTCACCGCGCCGGCCCGGATCGTCGCCCAGATGGTCAACTACCGCAGTCACGCCCGGGATTCGGGCATCGACCCCGACACGGTGCCGCCGGCGTTCTTCCGCAAGGCCTCCGGTTCGCTCTGCGGACCCACCGACGCCATCCGGTGCCCCGACCACGTCGGGTTCCTCGACTACGAGATCGAACTCGGCCTCGTCATCGGGCGGCGGATCGATGTCGGCACCGTGGTCAGCGAGGAGGACCTCCGCGATGTCGTCGCGGGCCTCGTCGTCACCAACGACGTCAGCGCCCGCGACATCCAGCTGACCCGCACCCAGTTCTACGAGTCGAAGTCCTATCCGACGTTCACCCCCGTGGGCCCGTTTATCACCCTGGTCGACGGCGACGAACTCGCCGCCCTGGAACGGCTGCGCCTGACCTTGAGCGTCAACGGCGAGATCCGCCAGGACAGCACCGTGGCTGACATGATCGTCAAGCCGGCTCGTGCACTGACCCTGCTCGCCCGCTTCCAGACACTCGACGCCGGGGACCTGGTGCTCACCGGCACACCGGGCGGCACCGCCCTGAAGTCACCCGGACCGGTACTGGAGAAGATCGGCGCGCTGCTCCCGCCGGCGATGAAGTGGAAAGCCTTCTTCAAACGGCAGGCCGGCAACCCCCACTACCTCAAGGACGGTGACGTGATCGCCGCGACCATCACCGACCCGCTGCGGGGCATCGACCTGGGCCAGCAGACCAACATCGTGCGCGGAGCGGCGCGCAGGGCCGCCCGGTGAGCGCGGCCGGCCTCCCGCCGCTGGCGTCCGTGGCGGACCTGCACGCCATCGAGCGCGTGCCGCTTGCCGACCGTGATCTCGCGCTCACCACCTACGAGTTGCTCGTGCGGGCCGCACGGCGGTGGCCCGACGCCCCCTGCTGCCTGTGGATCCCCGACGCGGCCGCGATCGGGCAGCATGTGATCCTCACCTTCGGCGCGCTCCTCGATCGTGTGCACGCGCTCGCCCACGCCCTGCACTCGGCCGGCGTCGGACGCCAGGACGCGGTCACGCTGATGGCGCCCAACTGCAGCGACCTGCTTGCCACCACCCTGGCGGCCGAAGCCGTCGGTATCGCGGCACCCGTCAACGCCGCGCTCGACGTGCGCCACCTCGCCCACCTCATCCGCCTGACCGGCTCGCGCGTCATGGTCACCGCGGGCCCCGAGCTCGACGCGACGCTGTGGAACCGGCTTCTGGAGGGCGCCGCGGACCTCGGGATCCAGACCCTCATCGCCCTGTCACCCGACGACCGCGACCGCGACCGAGACCGCGACCGCGGCAGGGCGCCGGCCCTGGAGACCCGGCCGGGGCTGCGCACCGTACGGCTCGACGATCTCTTGCACGACGGCCCGCCCGCCCCCGCCGCCCTGCCCACCGCACCCCCCGCCCCCGATGACCTCGCCGCGTTCTTCCACACCGGCGGCACCACCGGCACCCCCAAAGTGGCCGCCCACACCCACCGCAACCAGGCGGTGATGGCCTGGAGCATCGCCCTGGCGGGCGGCGCCGACGCGGGACAGAGCATCGTCGCCGGCCTGCCGCTGTTCCACGTCAACGCCCTCCTGGTGACCGCCCTGGCGCCGATGGTGACGGGAGCCCGGTCGATCTGGCCGAGCCCGCTCGGCTACCGCGACCCCAAGCTGTACGCGTCCTTCTGGCGGCTGATCGAGCACTACCGGCCCCGCGCCATGTCCGCGGTGCCGACCGTCTACGCCTTCCTCGCCGCCGTGCCGATCGACGCCGACATCAGTTCGCTGGCCCGTCCGGTGGTCGGTGCCGCGCCCCTGCCGGACGGCGTACGGCGGGCGTTCGCCGAGGCCACGGGCCTCGAACTCCTGGAGGGCTACGGCCTGACCGAAGGCACGTGCGCCTCCTCGGCGACCCTCCCCGGCGACGTGCACCCAGGTTCGGTCGGCCAGCGGCTGCCCTACCAGCGGGTGGAGGCCGCCGTGATCGACGAGGCAGGCGGCCGGGTGCGGCCCCTTCCGGCGGGAGAGACCGGCGAGCTGGTGATCAGCGGGCCGACCGTGTTCGCCGGGTATCTGCGGCGCGACGGCGACCGCCGGTACGTATCCGGCGGCGACGTCCTCGTCGACGGCCGGCTGCGCACCGGCGACCTGGGCTTCGTACGCGAGGAGCGGATCCACCTGCGCGGCCGGCGGAAGGACCTGATCATCCGCGGCGGCCACAACATCGACCCCGCGGTCATCGAGGACGCCCTGCTCGGCCATCCCGCCGTGAGCGCCGCCGCGGCCGTCGGCCGGCCCGACCGCTCCTCCGGCGAGGTCCCCGTGGCATTCGTCGTGCTCGCCGACGCCGACGTCACCGCCGAGGACCTGACGGCCTGGGCGGCGGAGCACATCAGCGAACCGGCGGCGCGCCCCAAACGGATCACCGTGCTCGACTCGATCCCGCTCACCGAGATCGGCAAGCCGTTCAAGCCCGCCCTGCGCGAGGCGGCCGCGGCCCGGCACTTCAAGGACGAGCTCGCCGAGCACGGCATCGACGCGGTGGATGTCTCCGTCACGCACGAGGCAGGCCGCCTGGTTGTACGACTGACCGGTGAGGGCGATGCCGACAAGGCCGCAGCCGTCCTGCACCGCTACGACGTCCACGTCCACGTCGTCGTCCACGTCCGCACCGAGGCGGACGGAGCGCGACGATGACATCGGCTCCCTCCTCGCCCCCGGCCGACGCCCGGGACGTGATCGTGATCGGCGGCGGTCCCACCGGACTGGCGACAGCCACCCTGCTGGGCCAGCACGGGCTGCGCGTCGCCGTCGTCGAGCGGCATCACGACGTCTATCCGCTGCCGCGGGCGGTCCACCTCGACGACGAGGTCTACCGCATCCTCCACCAGCTGGGCGTCGGCGAGGAGTTCGCCGCCCACACCCGCCCCTCCGCGGGGCTGCGGCTCGTCGACGGGCGCCACCGCGAGCTGGCCACTTTGACGCGCGAGCGGATGACGGACACGGGTCTGCCGCAGGCCAACATGTTCGACCAGCCCGACCTCGAACGCCTGCTGCGCACCAACCTCGCAGGTTTCCCCGGCGTGCAGGTCCTCAACGGCCACGAACTGCGGGGCCTGGACACCGACGGCGCTCCACCGGTCACCGCCCACGTGCAGCGCCCCGACGGCACCGAGACCGATCTGTACGCGTCCTGTGTGATCGGCTGCGACGGCGCCAACAGCACCGTCCGCCGCCAACTGGGCCTCGGCTGCGACGACCTCGGCTTCGACCAGCGCTGGCTCGTCGTCGACGTCCGCTGCACCCGCGACCTCGATGCGTGGGACGGCGTACACCAGGTGTGCGACACCCGCCGGGCCGGGACGTACATGCGCATCGGCCCCGACCGCTACCGCTGGGAATTCCAGCTCCTCGACGGCGAGAGCGCCGCGGACTTCGCCGGTGTCCCGGCGCTGCGCCATCTGATCGGACCCTGGGTCCGCACGATCCCGGACGAGCACCTGAGCGTGCTCAAGTGCGCCGAGTACACCTTCCGTGCCCGCGTCGCGCAACGGTGGCGCGCGGGACCCGTGTTCCTGGCCGGGGACGCCGCCCACGTCACCCCGCCGTTCATCGGCCAGGGTCTGTGCGCGGGCCTGCGCGACGCCCACAACCTGGCGTGGAAAGTGGCGGCCGTGCTGCACGGACGGGCCGGACCCGCACTCCTTGACTCCTACGAAGCCGAACGCAAGCCGCACGCGACAGCAATGATCAAACGGGCCAAGGCCATGGGCCAGGTGATGACGGGCGGCGGCCCCCTCGCCGCTCTCGCGCGCCGCCGGATCGTGCCCGCACTGGCACACTCCCGGACCGTGCGGCGGACCCTGCTCGACAGCCGCACCCCGGCCCTCACGCCGGGTCCCCGGATCCGGCGGCGCACGCCCCGCGCCGTACGCGGCACGCTGCTTCCCCTGGTCCGCCTGCCCGGCCCGGACGGTCAACTCGTGCTGGTCGACCGGATACTGGGCAACCGCACCATGGTCGTCGCGCTCCCGGGCACGGACCTCGCAGCGGTGCCCGACGCACTGCCGTCGACATGGCTCACCGTCGACCCGGAAGGCAGCGACGGCGAGCGACTGCTGGCCCGCTGGCTCCGGGACGCGGGGGTGGGCTGGGCCAGGGTCGACCCCGACCGCGTGATCAGTGCGGCCGGACCGGCGGGCGTGCTGGGGTGAGCCCGGACACCGCCGGCACCCGCAGCGACTTCATGCCGCTGCGGGTGCCGGGCCCGCCACGGGCGGCGGGGTGGGTCAGGCGCAGGGGGAGCGGGCGCGTGGGGCACATGGGGAGCGGGCACGCGGTGAACCGATGGGTGAGCCGACGACCGCCCCGGATATGATCACGGCTATGTCTCCAGAGCCACCATCGCGCGGGCAGCGGCGCAAATTGCGCACACGCATGGCGCTGATCGAGGCCGCGCAGGAGATCTATGCCGAGCGAGGCGACCTCGAGGTCAGCATCCAGCAGATCACCGAGGCGGCCGACGTCGGCTTCGGATCGTTCTACAACCACTTCACGTCCAAGGCGGAACTGCTCGACGCGGCGATCGCCGAGGCACTTGAGTCGCATGCCGCCTGGCTGGACACCGTGCTCGCGGATGTCGAGGACCCCGCCGAGGTCTTCGCGACGTCGATGCGCCTGACCGGACGCCTGGTCCGCACCCGCCCCCGGATCGCCCGGGTCCTGATGAGCGGCAGGGAAGCACTGCTCTCCGCGCCCTATGGCCATGCCCCCCACGCTCGCCGGGACATCGAGGCGGCGATCACCGCAGGCCGTTTCGTGACGGAGGACATCGGGGTGGCCCTCGCCTGCACGGCGGGGTGCCTGATCGCGGCGATGCACCTGTGCGGCCGCGACCCGCAGGCATCGGTCGAGGACGTCACCGACCAGGCCGTGCTCAACGTGCTGCGGATGTTCGGCATGCAGGACACCGAGGCCCACCGGATCGTGGCGCTCCCGCTCCCCGCCGACGAGCCGCAGCCCACGACGATCTGAGGCCGCGCAGCCCGCAAGGACCCGTCCGGGTGAGGGCGGACGCCGCCCGGCCAGGCGATGCGCCTTCGTGCCCACCGAGTCAGACACGCTGGGTGGGCCCGTTGCCCCTGCGTATCTCGGAGCTGCTTCGTGGATCAGGCCACCGCCGGACCGGTCGAAGAGGACGCCTACCTCGCCGTCTGCGCTCACACCCACCTGTTCCCCGGAGCCCGTTGCCGCATCCGGGGCCTGGCCGACCCCGAGGCGTTCGCGACAACCCCGCGGCCGGTCGAACTCGCACTGCGCTTCGCCGACGACGTACTCACAGAGGCAGAACTGCGCACTGACGCCCCGGCGGGGAACGTGCTGAGGGTCGCGGCCTACACCACCGGCGCCGGCACCTCCATCGAGGAGCGCTCCTGGCTGATCCGGGAGCTCACGCCGACCGGCGAGGATGTCGAGTTGGTGGTCGGCGGCTCTGCTTCGCGGTAGGCGGTCCTCTCGCGAAGCAGCGGCACTGGACCCACGGGATGGTGCCGGAGCAAGCTGCATGGCGTGACTGAGAACCTCTCCCCGGCCCCTTCACCCGCCCGTGCCCTGACGTGGTTCGCGCAGACCGGCGCCCGGTCCCGGACCTGGCGCTGTGCCCCCGCCGACCCCGGGGTGCGGGAATTCCACGCTTCCCTGCCGGAGTACGTCCCCACTCCGCTGACCGAACTGCCGTCGCTGGCAACCCAATGGGGCGTCGGGCGGGTCTTCGTCAAGGACGAGTCGTCGCGATTGGGGCTGCCCGCGTTCAAGGCCCTGGGCGCATCGTGGGCCGTGCACCGTCTGCTGGCCGAGCGGGCGGCGGGCGGCACGCATCCGGTTCAGGTCACGCTGGTGACCGCCACTGACGGAAATCACGGCCGGGCCGTGGCACGCACGGCGCGTCTGCTGGGACAGGGGGCCCGCGTTTTCCTTCCGCAGGGTGTGCATCCCGAGGCTGCCGCAGCCATTTCCGCCGAGGGAGCCGAGGTCACCCAAGTCACCGGAAGGTACGACGAGGCCGTACGCCTGGCCGCCGAGGCATCGGCGGCCCCGGACGCGGTCCTTGTCCAGGACACCGCCTGGCCCGGCTACGAGCAGATCCCGGGCTGGATCGTCGAGGGCTACTCCACGCTCTGCGTCGAGATCGACGAGCAGCTGACGGCCGCGGGCATCGATGAGGGCCCCGACCTGGTCGCCGTCCCCGTGGGGGTGGGGTCACTGGCGCAGGCCGTCGTCACCCACTACCGCAGCCGCCCGGCCGGGCAGGGGCCGGCGTTGCTGGCGGTGGAGCCGGAGGCAGCCGCGTGCGTCCTGGCAAGCCTTCGCGTCGGGGAACCCGCCAGCGTGATCACCGGCGAGACCGTCATGGCGGGGCTGAACTGCGGAACCCCCTCCAGCATCGCCTGGCCCTACCTGACGAACGGTCTGGATGCCGCGATCGCCGTCACCGATGCCGACAGCGCCGGGGCGGTCGCCACGATGGCCGCACTCGGTATCTCCTCGGGCCCCTGCGGCGCCGCCGCGCCGGCCGGGGCGGGCGCCGTGCTCACCGGACCCGGCGCCGGCGAACGCCGCACCGCACTGGGGCTCGGCCCGACCGCGGTGGTCGTCCTTCTGAGCACCGAGGGCAGGGCAGCCAACCCCGCCCCCGCCGGCCACCTCTGAAGCCCGGATCTCCGGCAAGCCGAACTCCGGATCCCTGCGGCGGGCTCCGGGCCGGCGCGCCGCGCGGTCACGGTGCCAGGGTGCGCAGGACGCAGAACTCGTTGCCCTCGGGGTCTGCCATGACCACCCAGTTGCCGTCCGGGCCTTGACCGACATCCGCCCTGGTGGCGCCGAGGCCGAGCAGGCGGTTCACCTCGTCGTCGGTGCTGCCGTCGATGGGGCTGACGTCGAGGTGCAGCCGGTTCTTCACGGTCCTGGCCTCGGGCACCTGTATGAACTGCACGGTGGGCGGCATCTGGCGGGCGCGCACCTCCTCGACGGTCGGTACCCAGGAGCCGATCTCGACTTTGCCCTCGCTCCGGTCGATCACTTTGAAGTCCAGGGCTTCGCACCAGAAGGCCGCGAGTCCTTCCGGGTCGTGGCAGTCAACGGTCAGTTCGGTGAACCTACTTGTCATGTCTCTCCCCGATAGTGCGGACCGTGATCAGGGTATGGGTTCGTGCCGTCCGTCCGGAGTCGGGGATCTTTCTTCCTGCCGGGTGCGTCAGGACCGGGGCCAGGGCTGGCCGCTGAGCCGTTCGATGCTGGTGTTGAACCGCTGGACGTAGTGGGCGAAGATCTCCACGTCCTCGGCCGACCAGTCTTCGAAGACCTTGTCGAGCCCGCTGATCTGCACGTCGCGCTCGACATCAAGGCGCTGCTCGCCCTCGGTGGTCAGCTGGAACTTGCGCGCCATGCCGCCCTCCGGGTCGGGGATCCGCTTGAGGAGCCCGGCCTTGACCGCGCCCGCCGTCTGCCGGTTGAGGGTGGAGGCGTCGAGCTGGAAGGCATCGCTGAGCTGCCCGATCGACATCGGCCCCTGTGCCCGGATCCGGCTGAGGATGATGTACGTGCTTCGCTCCAGGCGGTCTTCCTGCTTGCGGCGGTTGTCGCTGCCGAACTGGTGGCGCCCGAGAATCATGTGCTCGAACTCGACCAGGTGCGATGGCTTGTCCATGTGCGCGTCCTCCCGGATCGACGGTATCGCGGTGCGTTGCGGCCGCTGCGCCGCCGGCGGGGGACTCCCACCTCTCCACTCATGTGCATCATGCACGTAACGTGCACGATACTTCCTGTGTGTATGCTGCACATCGTTGCATACGTTGAAGAGATTGAGGAGCCCGTCATGGATGCCTCCAAGCCGAGCAGCCGGGCGGGCGCCGTCGTCGCCACCCTCGCGCTCGCCGGCACCGTCGCCGCGATCATGCAGACCCTGGTGACGCCGCTGATCGCCGAGCTGCCGCAGATGCTGGACACGTCGCCGTCGAACGCGGCGTGGGTGGTGACCGTCACCCTGCTGGTCGCGGGCGTGTGCGTGCCGGTCTCCGGTCGCCTCGGCGACCTGGTGGGCAAGCGCCGCATGATGCTCGTCTGCGTCGTGCCGCTGATCATCGGCTCGGTGGTCTGCGCGCTCTCCTCCTCCCTCGTGCCGATGATCGTCGGACGCGGGCTGCAGGGCATGGGAATGGGCATGGTGCCGCTCGGCATCGCCCTGCTGCGGGACGTCGTACCCACCGAGAAGCTCAGCGGCTCCATCGCGCTGGTCAGCGCATCCATGGGCATCGGCGGCGCGATCGGCCTGCCGATAGCCGCAGCCGTCGCCCAGTACGCGAACTGGAGGGTGCTGTTCTGGGGGTCGGCCGTCCTCGCCCTGATCGTCGGCTTGATGATCTTCATCATCGTGCCGGACGCTCCGGCGGCGGCCAAGGGCCAGCGCTTCGACGCGCCCGGCGCCGTCGGCCTCGCCATCGGTCTCGTCTCGCTGCTGCTTGCCATGTCCAAGGGCGCCGACTGGGGCTGGGCCTCGGGCACCACGCTCGGACTGTTCGCGGTCGCCGTCGTGGCGCTGCTCGCCTGGGGCTTCTACGAACTGCGCACCCGCGACCCGCTGGTCGACTTGCGGACCACTGCCCGCCCGCGCGTCCTGCTCACCAACGTCGCCTCCATCCTCATTGGCGTCGGCATGTACTCCTTCATGCTGATCGCGCCGCAGCTCCTGCAGTTCCCCGAGGCCACCGGCTACGGCCTGGGCCAGTCGATGCTGGCCGCCGGCCTGTGGATCGCCCCCGGCGGCATCATGATGATGCTCATCTCGCCGCTCGGCGGAAAGCTGATCAACGCGCGCGGCCCCAAGCTCGCGCTCGTCTGCGGTGCCGTCGTCATCGCGGCCGGCTACGCGGTCGCCCTGCCCCTCATGGGCACGGCCTGGGGCATCATGGTCGCCGGCATCGTGATCAACAGTGGTGTCGCCCTCGCCTACGGAGCCATGCCCGCCCTGATCATGGGTTCCGTACCGCTCTCCGAGACGGCTGCCGCCAACGGCTTCAACGCGCTGATGCGTTCCCTGGGCACCACGATCGGCTCCGCCGTGATCGGTGTCGTCCTGGCCCAGATGACCACCACCATGGGCGACTTCACCTTCGCCTCCGAGGACGGATTCCGCACCGGCTTGATGATCGGCTGCGGTGTCGCGCTGGTGTCCGCCGCCGTGGCGGCGCTCATCCCCGCGGTGCGCATCGCGGGCGGCGAAGCGCCCGCCGACGAGCAGCCGGTCGGCGTCGGCGAGGCGCCGGCACGCACCTGAGCCCACACACGCGGCGTGCGGTGTGCCCCCACCGGGTGGTG
>NZ_JBSGSG010000153.1:0-10000 GCF_053606765.1 Streptomyces sp. NPDC055189 | reverse complement strand
TACGGCGTCAAGCGGCTGTGCAGCATCCTCGGCATCAGCCGCTCGAGCTTCTACTACTGGCGCCGGACAGCCGCCGACCGGGCCGCCCGGCAGGCGGCCGACGCGCAACTGGCCGCCCGATACGGGCGGTGCACCTGGAATCGGACGGTACCTACGGAGCCCCGAGGATCACCGCCGAGCTCCGCGAGACCAGCGGTGAGGCGGTCAACCACAAGCGGGTCGCCAGGATCATGCGGGAGTCCGGGATCGAAGGGGTCCGGTTGCGCCGCAGGCACCGCACCACCGTCCCGGATCCGGTTGCAGCCAAGGCTCCGGATCTGATCGGTCGCGACTTCACCGCAGGCAAGCCGAACACGAAGTACGTCGGCGACATCACCTACCTGCCCATCGACGGCGGGAAGTTCTGCTACCTGGCAACCGTCATCGACCTCGCCTCGCGCCGTCTGGCCGGCTGGGCGATCGCCGACCACATGCGCACGGACCTCGTGACCGACGCCCTGGCGGCGGCCGTCCGCACCCGCGGAAGCCTAGCCGGATCGATCATGCACACCGACCACGGAGCCCAGTACACGAGCAGGGCCTTCGCTGAAGCCTGCAGGTCGGCAGGGGTCCGACAGAGCATGAGCGCGGTCGGGTCCAGCGCGGACAACGCTCTCGCCGAGTCCTTCAACGCGACCTTCAAACGCGAGACTCTGCAGGGACAAAAGAGCTGGCCAGGCGAGCGCGAGGCCCGACTCGACGCGTTCAGATGGCTCCACCGCTACAACACCCGGCGCCGACACTCCCGCCTCGGACAGCGATCACCGATCGCCTTCGAGAACGCCCTCCACCTCACACCAACTACGCTGACACCAGCCGCATAACCCGTGTTCAGGATTCGGGGTCAAGGCCCCTCCTCGTCCACGGCCAGGAGGGCAAAGGCTATCGGCGGCGAACCGAACAGCGCCTCCCCGACCTGGGTCTGGCGCTCTTCGAAGGGCTGGATATCCGCATCCGCCGTGCCGTAGAACCGCTCGATCTCCCCGATCAGCCCGGCCACGGCCCCCACGTCGCTCTTCTCGGCAGGCCGGATCACCACCCTCATCCGCGGCCCGGCTCAGCCGGCCGCCTGCCGTGCCGCGTCGTCGCCCGCACGCCCCTGCCTCTCGTGCTCCGCACGCGCCGCCTGAAGCAGACTCCGCCAGGACGTCACCGTGGGACGCCGCCGCAGGAGCGAGCGCCGCTCCCGCTCCGTCATCCCGCCCCACACCCCGTGCTCGATACGCGAATCGAGCGCATGGACGAGGCACTCCGTGCGCACCGGACAGCCCGAACAGAGCGCCTTGGCTTTGTGCTGCTCCGCACCCTGGACAAACAACTCGTCCGGTTCCGCGGTCCGGCATACCGCCCGCGCCATCCATGATTCCCCGGCTTCCCCGCCCACCGATCGTCCCCTCCCCGATCTCCCCGGCCCCCGCCGCTCCCTGGTCCCCGGCAGGAACCAATCGAAACGCTATGCCAAACGGGCAGGCACCGGAACACCCGCCCCGACAGCAACTCCACAGGGTGACAGGCCTCTTGACGGATCCGGCAGTACACGAGCACGCTCCCCGGCCCGCCCACGATCACCGAGGCCACCGCCGTCCCTGCACGCGTGGCACCGATCTCGACGCGCGGGAGATGCAGCGCAACCGATGCGTCGCCGGTGGCAGCAAGGGGTGCTCCGAGGAACGCTGACCCTGCCGTAGGCGGTCCGCTACAGGAAGCTACTGTGCTGGTCATGCACCAGTCACGGGGATCACTGATAGCTGCCGCCGCCGTTTCCTGCCTGCTGCTCACGGGTTGCGGCAGCGACGGAGACGACAAGAGCGGCAGTGCGGCCGAACCTTCGGTGATCGGCACGCCGGTGGGCAAGCCGATCCAGTCGCCGGAAGCGACGCCGCAGAGGAAGAGCAACAGCGTGCCGGAGCCGGATCCGGATGCGCCCTACATCGAGCACGTCAAGTACGAACTGGCCACGCGCACGGTGAAGATGGCCGGCGTCCCGGCCAGGACCAGCACCACATGCGACAAGAAATCCGTCCGGCCCGCCGCAGGCGCCAAGGTCACCTGCACCGTCACTTACGAAGGCATCAAGGTGACCTGGCCGGTGGAATTCACCGGCAAGCCCGGTTTCGGCGGCATGGGCGACGGCTACGAAGCCCAGCCCAGCACCGGCATCCTCACCCGCGAGGCCGCCCTCACCTACTTCCTGGGCAACCACCGCGAGCCAAACCAGACCAAACACCGCTGCACCCCGATGCCCCGCGTCACCAAAGTGCCACTCGGCCAGCCAACCAAATACCAGTGCTCCTACTTCACCGCCAAAGCCTCCACCCGGGGCGAGGACATGTGGATCACCCAATCCCTCCTCAGCACCGCCGACGGCCCCCGCGCCCGGATGTAACAACCAGGGACGCCCTCACGCCCCCCGGACACCCACAACGCGGCAGGCGTGGGAGCAGGACTGCCCCGGACCGACCGCACAAGAGCCGGCCCCGCGGCAGCTCGCAGCCCTTGACCGCCGGCCGCGAAGGGCCGCGTCCGGACAGAAGGCCACTGGCATGACGAAGCCGTCCGCCAATTTCCCCCGTGGCGGACGGCTCCCGTCCATGTGTCCAGAGATCCAAATCGGTGCAGGCAACAAGGTGCTCTAGCCGCTGAGCTACGCCGACCCGAAGTCGACGACGGGATTCGAACCCGCGACCGCCCCAATGCAGTGGAAGTAGCCCGCCCCTGCGCACCTGGACCTCTCCACCGTAGCGATCACCCCACGCCGGTGCACTGCATTATCCGTCCGCAGCACAGGAGCCGCGGGGCTCATTACAGGGCGCTGCCGGAGGCCGGCGCAGCCCTGCTCATCGCGGACAGCGGATGGCCGCTAGCGGACACCGGCAGCGGCACACGGCGTGCGAACGCGCGGCGCAGGAGCATCGGCGGGTGCCCGCGCAGGGCCCACAGTGCGCGCCGGATCCGGCAGGCCAGGGGTGCGGAGCGCTCCTTGGCGAGGTCGGCGTTCCACATGGCGGCCACGGCCGGGCCGCCGGCTCTGACCGCCTGGGCGTCGCACGCGAGTTCGGCCCACCAGCGGTGGGCGGTCACGGACAGCACGGCGGCCAGCGTGCTCAGGGCGGCAGCGGGAAGGGGCAGCAGCCCTGTTCGCAGTGGCCCGGCAGCGGGTTTTGCGGAGAGCTTTCAGGTGCTCCGCGCACCGTGCCGGTACACCTCGGGCAGCCGCCCTGCTTGGCCGTGTCCTACGCTTGCGCCCTCATGCGGCTGCGGAGGCCGCTGTTCAGGGGAGTGACGATGAGCGACTGCATCCGTAGGGCCGCGTTGTTGGCTGGGCCTGCGGCTCTCGTCACGGTGCTCGTGAGCGGTTGTTCCTCGGGCGATGAGCCGACCGGCAAGCACGGGGCGTCGGCTACGGGGTCCGCAGGGGCGAACAACTCTGCGGCGAGCAGGAAGGCTGTCGCCGCCCCTACGCTGAAGCCGGGCCAGAGCGGGACCTTCTCGAACGGTTCGAACAGGATGCGGGTTACGGTCGTCAGCGTGAAATACCCGACTCGGGCAGAACTTGATCGGCCCGTGACGGGCGCCGGGCGATACGCCGTCAACCGCCTCGCCGTGAAGAACACGGACAAGGAGGCTGGGGATTTCTCGGCCGTCCTCGCCACGTGGGAGAACGCAGAACACTCTCCGACGGAGGCGAACAGGCAGGGTGACTCCACCGGGTTCGCGAAGCTGAACAGGACGTATAAGCCGGGGCAGTCGGCAACAGGAAACGTCGTACTCTACGTCGGCGCCAAGGGAGGCACGGCCGCTTTCCTCGACCCTACGGGTGACTCGGGCTCGGTCTACAACGTCCGCGACCCCCAACCGCCGCTATTCAAGGTGGCCATGCCCCGGTAGGCACCGCACGACCGCGACGGCCCTAGTGCTGGATTCCTCTTTCGGTGGGTATACGGCTTGGTGGCGGGGTAGTTGAGGGTGCTCGGGGGCGGGTGCTGGATCATGGTTTTACGGGCGCGGCCAGGGCGTGATGAGGACGAGCGGGCTGTTGTTGGCCGCTTGTCGCGGGCTCGTAAGACGCCGCGTGATGTGGTGATGCGGGCCCGGATGGTTGAGTTGAGTTGGTCGGGGCTGCGGGTTCCGGCGATCGCCGTGGAGCTGGGATGCAGTCAGAAGACGGTCCGCTGCTGGCTGCACCGGTTCAACCGCTCAGGTCTGCAGGGGCTGGATGATCTGGGCGGGCAGGGGCGCAAGCGGCGGATCACCGAGGAGGAGCGATCGAGAATCATCGCCCTGGTCAAGAGCGTGCCGCCGGGGCGGCTGCGGTGGGAGCCCGTCGGGGAACTGTGGGCTTTCGACGAGTCCGGACCGCCGGAGTGGACCCTGGATTCCCTGGCTGCGGCGGCGCGGGCCGGGGGGATCGAGGTGGGGCGCTCGCAGGTCCGCCGCATTCTGCTCGCCGAGGGTGTGCGCTGGCGCCGCACCCGGTCCTGGACACGTTCGAAGGACCCGGACTTCGTCCCAAAAGGACACGGATCATCGGCCTCTACACCCGACCGCCCGACGGTGCGACGGTGGTCTGCGCCGACGAGTTGGGGCCGGTGATCCCGCGGACCTTCCCGCCCGCACCCGCCTGGTCACCGGACGGGCACCGGATCAAAGCGGAACTCGACTACGGCCGCGGACCGGAGAAGACCTGGGTCTACGGCGGTCTGCGGCCGGCCGACGGGCAGGCCGTCACGATGACCGCGTCCTCCCGCAACAGCGTGTTCTACCAGCAGTTCCTGCAGCTGCTCGAGGACGCCAATCCGGTCGGGGAGCTCTGGATCGTCACCGACAACCTCTCCAGTCACAACAGCGTGTCCACCCGGGCCTGGCTCGAGGACCACCCGCGCATCCACCATGCCTTCATCCCGGTGGGCGCGTGCTGGCTCAACCTGCAGGAAGGCTGGTGGCGCATCTTCCGCAAAGCTGCTCTCGCCGGCCGGTCGTTCGCCAACCGCGACGACATCGAATACGCCACCATCCTGGCAACCAGCCAGCTCAACTCCCGTGCCTCCCCCTGGATCTGGGGCAGACCAGCACCACCAATCCGCCGACTGCGGCGCCGATATACGTACACCGTTTGAGGAATCCAGCACTAGGCCTCATCCGTGACCACCTCCGCCGCGGCATCCGCCTCGCCGCGGGGCAAGACGGCCCAGACCGCGTCGGTCATCGTCGACTCCCAGTCGATCAAAGCGTCCGAAACCGTCAGCAAGGCGACACGGGGATGGGACGGCGGGAAACTCATCAACGGGAGGAAGAGGCACGTCATCTGCGACCACCGCAGTCTCGTCCTGCTCGTCATGGTCACCCCAGCTGACGCTCAGGACTCATTGGCTGCAAGGGAGTTGCTAATCCGCCTCGCCCTGATGCACCCGGAGATCGCCATCGTCTGGGCCGACTCCGCCTACGCCAAGAACGGCCTGGTGCCATTGTCAGCATCTGGGCCTGGTCGGTGGAGGGTGGGAGGCTGCGTTTATGCCGCTGGTGGGTCTGTCGTTCTTCGTGCGGGACCGGTTGAACGAGGTCGCGGAGGAGGCCGTCGTCTTCCATGTGCTGGTGTGTGATCCGGCGGTGGTGGGTGTGGGCGGGTGTGAGTGTGATTGCCGGGGCCGGCGGTGGATGTCGGGGTTGATCTGATGTGTATGGCGTTGCCGTATGAGCTGCATCCGCTGTGGCGGGAGGAGTGGCGCCCCTAGGAATATCGGGCTGGTGGGTCAGAGCGGGCGCAGGGGCAGCCGGTCTTGCAGCCCCGCGTGTTCGATGGCCGTGTCGGCGGCGGGTCCGGTCCGGGCGATGTCGACTTCAATGCCGGCTGTGTCCAGGGCCTGGCAGATGCCCAGCAGGGTGAACAGGCCGCCGTTGTCGCAGTGGGTGAGGGCGGACAGGTCCAGGATCAGCCGGCGTCGTTCGCCAGACAGGCCGCAGTCACTGACAGCAAGACGGGCGCGTCTCTTGTGAAGTTTTGCCGGCCCCTCATCCTGTGACTGGTCCCGTGTCCCGCGCCGCCCTTGCGAGTGCACGGACCAGTTCCGTCTCTGCTGCCGTCGGCCAGATCAGGGCCCAGCTTGCCATCGGGGCGTCGTGCGGGTGGAGGTATCGGAGGCCGTGCCACTGGTAATAGCGTGCGGCATCGCCGTGGACGAGGCTGATTGCCTCGCCTGCTGCGACCACCGCGGCGAGCTCTTGGAACGAGGAGACCTTCGGGCCGCGCCGGATGGGCCGGCCGGCGGGGGTGTGGGTGGGCACGAGCGTCTGCAGCCAGTAGTCGGGGACGGGTGTGGCGGAGTGGGGGAGGGGCCAGTCGGCCAGGTCCTCCATGCTGACGGTTTCGCGGCGGGCGAGGGGGTGGTTGGTGGCGACCATGAGGAGCAGCGGTTCGGTGACGACGATCGGGCCGACGGTGAGATCTGGTTCCCGGACGGGCAGCCAGGCGGTCGCCACTTCGACGGAGCCGTTCCGCAGGGGGCCGAAGGGGTCCGTGAAGATGATCTCCTGGATGCGGAGGTCGACCTCGGGGTGCCGGCTCCGGAACAGGTCAAGCAGGCGTACTTGGTCGTGTGCCTGGGGGCCGTGCAGTCCGAGGGTCAGTGTGCTGGTGGTGCCGCGGGCGGCAGCGGTGGCCGCGCGGGTGCCTTCGAGTATGCGCTGGTAGCCCGCGCTGAGGTCTTGCCGCAGTTGTCTTCCGATGGCAGTGAGCTCGACCTGGCGGCTGTTCCGGGCGAAGAGGCGCGCGCCGATCTGCCGTTCCTGTTGGGCGATCGACTGGCTCACTCGCGCCTGCGACACGTGCAGGCGGTCCGCGGTCCGGCCGAAGTGCAGTTCCTCGGCCAGCGTCAGGAAGATCTCGATGTCCCGTAGTTCCATTGCCCCCGCCTTCAGCGATAACTCCTGGGTTATCAGACCATGTGAAGCCGGGGATTGTTCGCGCGTTTCCCGCGCTGCATCCTGTGTCACGTCCTCTCCGAGGGCATCGGTTGGTACTCAGCGCAGACGCAGGGAGATGATGTGCTCGCACCGCTCGCCTACGGTGTGGCCGTGGTGCTTGACCTCCTGGTCGTCTTCATCGGGCTCCGCTTCTTCTTCCAACCGCAGGCCGCCGCCGCTGGCTACGGTGTGCCGGCCAAGGAGAACGGCGACTCCGCGTACCTGACCGTCAAAGGGCTGCGGGACCTCGTCTCGGGCCTACTCGGGCTCGCCCTGCTGGCCTTCGCAGACACAGGCGCAGCGGCCTGGTTCATGCTCGTGATCGCGCTGACCCCGCTGGGAGACACGGCGATCGTCTTGCGCAACGGTGGCACCAGAGCAGTGGCCTTCGGCATCCACCTGGCCACGGCAATCGCAGTCCTTGTCTCGGCCGCACTTCTCTTCGCGGCCTGACCTCTACGCCACACCGCCACTCCGCAGCTTCGAGGAAGCGAGCAGATGTCCCTGATCCACCCGGATTTCGACCGGTCTCTTGTCGTGCGCGAGGCCGACGCCGAGATCATCGGGCGCGCCCCGACCACCATCAGTCTGCTGGCCGACAGCCACGCCACGGGAGGTGCGCTCTCCACCCAGCGTGTAACCCTTGCCGACGGCGCGATGGGCGCGAACCCCCACCACCACGCCCATTCCGCCGAGCTCTTCTACCTGCTGGAGGGCACGGCCCAACTCCTGTCCGGTGAATCGGTCGTCACGGCCCGGCGGGGCGACCTCGTCGTCGTTCCGCCGAACGTCCCGCACGCCTTCGCGGCCGCCCCTGGCCAGAGCGCGGACATCCTCATCGTGATCACCCCGGGGGTGGAGCGGTTCGAGTACTTCCGCCACCTCGAGCGCATCGCGTACGGAAAGGTCCCGCCAGAGAGCCTGATGGACGTCCAAGAGCTGTACGACATGTACTTCCGGCAGAGCGAGGCGTGGAATTCCGCTCGTGCCTGATTCTGCGGGGTCCGCAGGCCGGGCGGGTGGCCGCGACCGGGGAGCACATCACCCGATACACGAAAAAAGGAGAAAGATGCGGTGGCGGAGCATGGTCGCAATCGGTACGGCAGTCCTGGCGCTGGCGGCGGTCAGCGGCTGCGGCAGCGAGGAGGGCGGTGGCAGGAACAGCGCGGCCGACGGCAGCGGATACGGGCAGTCCGCAGGCAGCGGGGGCCGGCTCATGGATACCGAGCCGAAGGGCCGCCCCGGGGCCGCGACCATGGCGGACATCGAAACGTTCGTCAGCCAGCGCACCACATGCACCGATCTGCACATGGAGGACAAGGACTACGACGACGAGGACGACCCGGACGCCGAGTCGGCCGGCAAGCTGTGGGGCATCCAGGAGCGCGCCGTCTGCTGGGACGCGCAACGCAATGGGGTGACACTCATGTCCGTCGACGACATGAAGAGCTTCCAGACCCAGGCCCGGAAGCGGGGCCCCGCCGGCTACCTCCTCGGAGAGAACTTCGCCGTCCAGGGCGGCCCCACGACACGCACCGGCCTCAAGGGCTCCGGGCTTCTCGCCCTCGTCTGCGACCCCGAGACCGAGATTCCAAGCGGTTACACGAAGGAGAAGGGACTCGTGGACGGTTGCACACTGACCGATTTCATCTCCTGACGTCCCTCGGCTGACGAGAGCTCGGTGCGCGGGTCGCCCTGGGGCGGCCGGTGCGATCCGCCGCTGACGGTACTGGCTGCGGGGGTTCGTGGCGGTGGGAATGAGGATCTGATGGCGGTGCGGCCGCGCGGGGCGCCGGGGTCACTGGCCTCGGCTGCGGGCTTCGGCTTCCTGCAGTGTCGAGAACCATGGGAAGTGTTTGGACGTTCCGGTGATCTCCAGGCGACGTCGTGCAGGAGTGCTGAGAGGGCCGGCGAGCCAGGGCAGGCTTCCCGCTCGCTGATGATGCTGCAACAGTGCGTTCAGCAGCCGGGCGCTGATGTCCTTGGTGCGGGATATCTCCACCACGACCTGCTTGCCCGTCAGGTGGCCGGCCTCCAGGGCCATGTCCAGCAGGTCGAGGTCGCTCTGGCGGTCGAACGCTCCCTCGATCAGCACGGCGAACAGGTGCGTGCACTCGACCACGCGCACAGCCTGTCGCTCGGGAACCGGAGTAGCCATACCCCCATGATGCATCCGGCAGGGCGCGCGCCCGCTGGTCAAGCATGGATCTCCAGACTTCAGTTGGCAGGCCGGGGGGATCTGTTCCGGCGTCCCGTTGGTCTTCTGCGCGAGGGGTGGTCGAGACCGCCCTGCGGGTGTCCGGGCGGCAGGCTTCCCGAAGACGCCCGCGGACCTGGCCTTTGACGTTGTCGGCGGCTCGGGCGTGCGCTCCGCGCAGCCGGAGCATCGCTGGTCGTCCCGGCGCTGCAGCCCTGCGGGAGAGCGGGCCCGGTGGATGGTGCACCGCGTCACCGGCCGGGGTGGCCCCATCCGGCGCGGCCGTCGGGGGTGATGAGGATGTAGACGGGGGCCATGCCGGTCATGGTGTGTCCCTTCGGCGGCGTCCGGAGACGGGGCAACCTACACGTGCAGCCGGCACCCCGGGTCCGGGTCTGCCGGGGGCGGCGCTTGCCTGCTGCTTGCCGGAGGTGTTCCGGTCATGCTGTCGGATGGCGCATCTGCGGGGCGGCGGTGGGGGGAAGAGGTGGGCAGAGTCCTCGCGCCCGGACCCCGAGCGGGGGCTCGCCGGCTGCACCGGGCGGGGAGGGGTCGGGACTCTTGCCGGGCGGCATTTCTTGCCCTGGGCAGCTGTTGTCCTGCGGAAACTCTTGGCTCGTGCATGCGGCGTGGTGGGGGTGGCGAATAGGCCGGGGCCGGGGCCGGGGCCGGGGACAGGGCGGCTCGGCGGTGGGAGTCTGGGAGTTGGCCGGCCGCCGCCGCGCCGGGGCGGCGGCCGCCGGCCGGCGCGGGGGACCCCCCAGACACCACTAAACAACCCCCAGCCCCCGCCACGCCCGCCGA
>NZ_JBSGSG010000152.1:0-10005 GCF_053606765.1 Streptomyces sp. NPDC055189 | reverse complement strand
GCAACCCACAAAAAGATCCGTGCCCCGGCTGTTTCCACGCGCCCTCCCGCCACGCCGGAGAAGTGCCCCCGCGACAGCCCTTGCTACTTCATCACCTGACGGCTAGTCATATGACTAATCGAAACAAGGGTCACGCGGCCACGGCTCAACTCCCTGGAGGGCAAGTGAAGTTCTCCGTCATATTCGAAGCGCAGCTCGCCGACCCCACCGTCGAGCGCGAGCACCAACTCATCCGGGACAGCGTCGAACAGGCCGTCCTGGCAGAGGAGATGGGGTTCGACCGCATCTGGGCGGTCGAGCACCACTCCCTCAAGTGGTACGCCCACATGAGCGCCCCGGAGATCTTCCTGACTTGGGTCGCCGCGCGCACCAGCACCATCCGCATCGGCCACGGCGTGGTCTGCATGCCGTTCAAGTTCAACCACCCGGCGCGGGTCGCCGAACGCGCCGCCATGCTCGACCTGCTCTCCGGCGGACGGCTCGACCTCGGGGCGGGGCGCGGCGGCACGCTCCAGGAAACCTCGCTCTGCGGCGTCGACAAGGAGCGTACGACCCAAGAGGTCGAGGAAGCACTCCAGATCATCGGCAAGGCATGGGCGGGCGACGAACTGGAGCACCACGGCCCGCTGCTCGACATCGACCCGCATCCGATCCTGCCCCGGCCGCACCAGACCCCGCACCCCCCGCTCTTCCTCGCCTGCAGCAGGACCGAGACCCTGAAGCAGGCCGCCGAACTCGGCATCGGCGCCCTGGTGATGGGTTTCGCGGGGCCCGAGTCGATCGCCGGAATGCGGGCGGCGTACGACAACGCGATCGCGGGCCGCAGCGGCGCGCGCTTCGTCTCCGGTGTCGTCAACGACCACTTCTCCGTGCTCTGCCCGACCATCGTGCTCGACGACCGGGAGACGGCCCGGCGCGTGGGCATCCGCGGACAGCGGTTCTTCGCGCAGTCCATCGGCCACTGGTACGGCGGCGCCGGGATCCCCGACGAGGCCGTGGTCGAAGGGACCGACGAGGCGGCCGCGATGCGCGAGGCCGCCGAGCAGATCGTCGCGCGGCTGCACGAGCACAACATCCCCGTACGGCCCACCTCCACGGCCACCTTCAACGCCGATCACGCCTACGGGACCGCCGACGACGCCATCGCGTACGTGGAACGGCTCCGCGACGCGGGGGCCGACGAGATCATGTGCCTGATCCAGATGGGCACCGTCCCGCAGGAGGCCTGTATGGAGACCCTGCGGCAGTGGGGCGAGAAGGTCATCCCGTACTTCCGCGCCCGGGAGGCGGAGTGATGACGCCCGGGACGGACGGCAGCCGCCTCGCCCCGGACGCGCGCCCCCTCGTCGACGCGCTGAGCGCCGCCTTCCCCGACCTCGGCGGCACCGTCACGGACGCGGCCGAGGCCCGCCGCATCCTCGCCGCGGCCCCCGCACAGGGCAAGACCCCACCGCCCGTAGGAGCAGTCTCGGACCGGAACATCCCCGGCCCCATCAGCCCCACCGGCGCCCCCGCCCTGCCCGTACGCGTCTACCGCCCGGAAGGGCCGAACCGCCCCCGCCCCACCGTCGTCTTCTTCCACGGCGGCGGCTACACCCTCTGCGGCCTCGACACCCACGACGCCACGGCCCGCACCCTCTGCGCCGAAGCCGGCGCCGTCGTGGTCTCCGTCGCCTACCGCCTCGCCCCCGAGCACCGCTTCCCCGCGGCCCCCGAGGACGCGTACGCGGCACTGTGCTGGGCCGCGACCGAGACGCGGGCGGGAGGGCTCGGCGGCGATCCGGGCGCCGTGGTGACGGCGGGGGACAGCAGCGGGGGAGGCCTCGCCGCCGTCGCCGCCCTGATGGCGCGGGACCGCGGGGGACCCGCCGTGGCGCTCCAGGTGCTGATCTACCCCATGCTCGACGCGGGGCAGGGCGGCGACTCGTATACGTCGAACGCGACCGGCTGCTTCCTCACCGCCGCGCACCTGCGCTGGTTCTGGGAGCAGTACCTCGGCCCGGACGGCGACGGCAGCCACCCCTACGCCTCACCCGCGGGCGCGGACCTGTCCGCGCTGCCGCCCGCGCGCATCGTCACGGCGGGCTGCGATCCGCTGTGCGACGAGGGCGCGGCATATGCGATCAGGCTGGGCCTGGCGGGGGTTCCGGTGACGCGGGGGCACTACCCGGGGATGTTCCACGGATTCCTGGGCTTCCCGCGGCTCCTGGGCGATGCGCGGGCCGCGGTGGCAGATGTGGCAGAAGCGATCGCCTCAACGGTGTCAGGCAGGAAAATCAGCGGTGATGTTGGGGGTGTCACAGGATAATTTCCTGAGCCTCCTCTTGTGGTGGAGAACCTGCCCGCATACGGTGTTCCCACGCGAGGTTCTCCCGTGGAGGTTGACAAGTGACGGAAATTCTTGTGCAGAGGGTTACGGAAGGGGCGGTTCCTCCCGCGAGCGGGGGTGCCCCCGTGGGAAGGGTCGTGGAGCACCCGGCTTGGCCGATGCTCAAGGACGCCGTGGAAGAGATCCGCCCGTGGCAGTCGGCGGACGGCTCGATCGACTTCGACGCGGAGGGCGCCCCGGCGAAGGCCGTGGCCGAACTCGCCGTCGACCGCGTGATATCCGGGATCGACCAGCTCGCCCCGCTCCTGCCGCACGACGCCGCGTACCACCGGGCGCTCGGCGCGGACCTGCGGCGCTGGGCCGACGACGGCTTCCAGGTGCCGGACTTCCTCGACTCGCTGCTCGCTTTCCAGCCCGCGGCCAACCGCCGGGACGGCCTGCAGCACCTCGTGGTCTTCCCCATGTACACGCAGAACGGCAACCCCGACCGCAATCTCGAAGCGGTCGTGCTGCGCATGGTCTGGCCGGACTGGCTGGCCGAGCTCGAGCGCACGCGCTACGACAACCCGCTGTTCTGCGGCATCACCTTCGAGGACTTCACCGCGGGGTACGACACGAACTCGGCCGTGCTCTTCCCGGAGACCATTGCCGTGCGCCAAGCCCCCGAGCGCTTCAGCTGGGGCGGCATCTTCTGTGACCGCGAGGCCGCCCGCTTCCGCCGCGTCACGGAGGCCTCCGTCGACATCCTCGGGCTCGAACTGCCCGAGGACATCCGCGAGATGGTCGGCGACCAGGACCGCTGCCAGCAGGCGTTCGTCCTGTGGGACATGGTCCACGACCGCACCCACAGCCACGGCGACCTGCCCTTCGACCCCTTCATGATCAAGCAGCGCCAGCCGTTCTGGATGTACGGCCTCGAGGAGCTGCGCTGCGACCTCACCGCCTTCAAGGAGGCCGTGAAGCTGGAGGCCGAGGGCGTCCCGCAGGCGCGTGACGTGCAGTACGCCGTCCTCTTCGACCGCATGTTCCGCTTCCCGGTCACGGGCGACCGCGTCAAGAACTACGACGGGCTCGGCGGCCAGCTGCTCTTCGCTTACCTCCACAAGCACGACGTGGTCCGCTGGACCGACAACAAGCTCAAGATCGACTGGGAGCGCGCGCCGCAGGTCACCAACCAGCTGTGCGCCGAGATCGAGGAGCTTTACCGCGCGGGCATCGACCGCCCCAAGCTGGTGCACTGGTTCGCCGCGTACGACCTGGTCTCCCAGTACCTCGCCCCGCACCCGGGATCGCGCTGGGCCAAGGGCCCCGACGCCCTGGATGTGCAGCTTCCGCCCCGAAAACTGGTCGACGACGTGCTTCCTGACGAGTTTCCGCTCAGCATGTTCTATGAGGCGCTCTCCAAGAAGCTCAAGACCGTGATCGCCTCCACCAAGGGGATCACCGCCACAAGCGCCGAGCAGGTCGCCGCGTGAGCAACCGCACCACCAAGGAGGCGAGGACGATGTCCGCACTCGATGGAGCCGTGGTCGCGGTCGCGGGGGCAGCCGGTCCGGCGGGCCGTGCCACCCTGCTGAGACTCGCCGAGGCCGGTGCCACGGTCATAGCGTCCGACGCCGACGCGGCGCGCCTCGCGGAGGCCGTGGACGCCGCGAGGTACGCGCACGGCGGGGCCACCGTCATAGGCGACACCGTCGACCTGCTCGACCTGGGCGCGGCCCGGGAGTGGGCGACCCGTACGGAGAAGGAGTTCGGGCGGATCGACGGCCTGGTCCACCTCGTCGGCGGCTGGCGCGGCAGTGCCACCTTCGCCGAGACCGACCTCGCCGACTGGGATCTGCTCGAAAAGCTCCTGATCCGCACGGTGCAGCACACCTCGCTCGCCTTCCAGGACGGCCTGCAGCGCAGCGACCGCGGCCGCTATCTCCTGATCAGCGCGGCCGGCGCCTCCAAGCCGACGGCGGGCAATGCGGCGTACTCCGCGTCGAAGGCCGCAGCCGAGGCCTGGACCCTGGCGCTCGGTGACGCCTTCCGCAAGGCGGGGGGTGAGAAGGGCCCGACATCGGCGGCTGCGATCCTGGTGGTCAAGGCGCTGGTGCACGACGCGATGCGCGCGGAGCGGCCCAACGCGAAGTTCGCGGGCTTCACGGACGTCACGGAGCTGGCCGATGCCATCGCCGGAGTCTGGGAGCGGCCCGCCGGAGAAGTGAACGGAACCCGCCTGTGGCTGACCGAGAAGCCGTGACCGCTCGCGACCCCCGTGACAGAGAGCCCGTGAACCCTCCGAAGACCGACGCACGCCGCCATCACGACCCGGAGGTACGGGGCTTCGCGAGCGACAACTACGCGGGCGCCCACCCGGAGGTCCTCGCCGCCATCGCCCTGGCCAACGGCGGTCATCAGATCGCGTACGGCGAGGACGACTACACCGCCAACCTCCAGCAGGTGATCCGCGGCCACTTCGGCCCGACGGCCGAGGCGTTCCCGGTCTTCAACGGCACGGGAGCCAACGTCGTCGCGCTCCAGGCGATCACCGACCGCTGGGGCGCGGTGATCTGCGCCGAGTCCGCGCACATCCACGTGGACGAGGGCGGCGCCCCCGAGCGCATGGGCGGCCTCAAGCTGCTCACGGTCCCCACGCCCGACGGCAAGCTGACGCCCGAGCTGATCGACAAGCAGGCGTTCGGCTGGGACGACGAGCACCGGGCGATGCCGCAGGTCGTCTCGATCGCGCAGAACACCGAACTGGGCACGCTCTACACGCCCGACGAGATCCGCGCGATCTGCGAGCACGCGCACGGGCTCGGAATGAAGGTGCACCTCGACGGCTCGCGCATATCGAACGCCGCCGCGTCCCTCGACGTCCCCATGCGGACGTTCACGAACGCGGTCGGCGTGGACATCCTGTCCCTGGGCGGCACGAAGAACGGCGCGCTCTTCGGGGAGGCCGTCGTCGTCCTCAACCAGGACGCCGTCAAGCACATGAAGCACCTGCGCAAGCTGTCCATGCAGCTCGCCTCCAAGATGCGCTTCGTGTCGGTGCAGTTGGAGGCCCTGCTCGCCAAGGACCTCTGGCTGCGCAACGCCCGGCACGCGAACGAGATGGCGCAGCGCCTCGCGGAGGGCGTGCGCGCGGTGCACGGCGTGGAGATCCTCTACCCGGTGCAGGCCAACGCCGTCTTCGCGCGGCTGCCGCACGACGTGAGCGAGCGGCTGCAGAAGCAGTACCGCTTCTACTTCTGGGACGAGGCGGCGGGCGACGTCCGCTGGATGTGCGCGTTCGACACGCGCGAGGAGGACGTGGACGGGTTCGTGGCGGCCCTCAAGGAGGAGATGGCGCGCTAGCCATCCCTCCCCTCCCGAGTGCTGCATAGATATGCGGCCGACCGTAAATGCATTGACGCGCGGTCGGTCGCATTCCTATGCTCCCGTCGCATGCAGCTGATCCAGCAAAACCCCGACCTGTCGGCGTACTTGGCCGCCGACGACGTTGTCGACCACCAGCATCCCCTGGTCCGCGAGACGGCATCCGGTCTTGCAAAGTCATCCGCCGATACGTACGCCTACGCCCGCGCCGCCTTCGAGTACGTGCGCGACGCCATCCCGCACTCGCAGGACGCGGGCCGCATGGAGGTCACCTGGCGGGCCTCCGACGTCATCCGGGAGCGCACCGGCATCTGTGTCGCCAAATCCCACGCCCTGGCCGCCCTGCTGCGCGCCGAGGACATCCCCACGGCGTTCTGCTATCAGCGGCTGCGGGACGACAACACCAGCGGCTACTCCCTGCACGGCCTCGTCGCCGTACGCCTCGACGGTGCCTGGCACCGGCAGGACCCGCGCGGGAACATCCCGGCCGGCGTCGACGCGCAGTTCCGTCTCGGCGAGGAGCGCCTGGCCTGGCCCGTGGATCCGGAGTTCAATGAAGTGGACTACCCGGTCCTGTATGCTGAACCGGCTCCGGTGGCGCTCCGTGTCCTCAAGGAAGCCCGGGACAGGGTGCACCTCTGGCAGATCTATCCCTCAGAACTGTGACGCACGAACTGTGAGGCACGACGGACCATGACCATCGATCTGACCGTCTCCGAAGAGGTCCGCGCCCTCGCGCCCGGCTTCACCCACGTCGCCATCGAGGCGCACGGCCTCGTCAGCGGCCCCAGCAACGACGCGACCTCGCTCCTCCTCGACGAGGCCGCCCGCCGCCTCGCCGAGCGGCTCGACGGCCGCGCCCCGCACGAGGACCCGCACATGGTGGCCTGGCGCGCGGCGTACACCGCCTTCGGCGCCAAGCCGTCGCGTACGCGCAACTCCGCCGAGGCACTCGCCAAGCGCGCCCTCGCCGACGGCGGCCTGCCGCGCATCAACACCCTCGTCGACGTCTACAACGCGATCAGCGTCGCCCACCTGATCCCGGTCGGCGGCGAGGACCTGGACCACATCAAGGGCGGCATGCGCCTGGTGCGGGCCACCGGCGCGGAGGACTTCGTCACCATGGCCGGCGGCGAGCAGGCCGTGGAGCACCCGGACGCGGGCGAGGTCGTCTGGTGCGACGACGAGGGCGTCACCTGCCGCCGCTGGAACTGGCGCCAGGGGCCGCGCACCCGCCTCACGGAGGAGTCGGTCAACGCCATCTTCCTGCTGGAGGGGATGGGGCCCGACTCGGGGGTCGAGGCCGCGGGCCGCGAACTGGCCGAGCTGCTCGAAAAGTTCAGCCCCGGCGCGCGGCTCACCGTCCACGCACCGGAGCGGGCGTCCGAACGCCCGGAGTAATCGATTCAGCTCGCCTCGGCGGCCTTCACCTCGGCGGGAGTCGGCGCGGTGCCGCCGAGGTGCGCCGGCATCCACCACGTGTCGTCCGGGCCCTTGGGGCGTACGGGATAGGCGCGCTGCGCGGCCTCGAGGAGTTCCTGGCAGCGCTCGCGAAGACGCCGGGTGATCGCGCCGGCGAACTGGTCAGCGGGCGCCTCCATCGGCTCGCCGACCCGGATCGTGATCGGGGTGTGGCTGCGCTTGAAGTTGCGCGGGTGGCCCTTGGTCCACAGCCGCTGCGTACCCCACAGGGCCATCGGGATCAGCGGGACCCCGGCCTCCTGGGCCAGGCGCGCGGCGCCCGACTTGAAGCTCTTCAGCGTGAACGACGGGGAGATCGTCGCCTCGGGGAAGACTCCGATGATCTCTCCGGAGCGCAACGAGTCGAGCGCGTGCTGGTAAGCGGTCTCGCCCTGCTTGCGGTCGACGGGGATGTGCTTCATCCCGCGCATCAGCGGACCGGAGATCTTGTGCCGGAACACCGACTCCTTGGCCATGAAGCGCACGAGCCGCTTCTGCGGCAGGGCCGCGAGGCCGTCGAAGATGAAGTCGAGGTAGCTGATGTGGTTGCTGACGAGGACCGCACCGCCCGTGCGAGGGATGTTCTCCGACCCCTTGCAGTCGATCTTCAGGTCCCAGGCCTTGAACAGCGTTTTAGCGGCGCCGACGACCGGACGGTAGACAAGCTCTGCCATGGGTGGGGAGGGCCCTTCGTGTCTGCCTTGGGAGGGGGCTCCCGGCGGGAAGTTACGCAGCCGTAGGTTTTTCGGCGTTGCGCAGATCGTGCCCCAAGAACGGACGGCTGACCACCCATCGTGCCCGGCGGGCGCGAGATTCTCGTCACGTTGGGAATGTCTGCGGGCGCGCCGACGCTGAAGACGGGGACGGTTGGATCATGACCCTTGGGCGGGAGGCTGACGTGCGGATACGTGATGCGGGGGACCGCATGGACGCTTCGGGGACCGGCAGTTGGGCGGGCTACGAACTGGGCCGGCGAGCGACGCTCGTGCAGTTCTCCAGCGCCTTCTGCCAGCCTTGCCGGGCAACCCGGAGAATTCTCGCGGAGGTGGCCGGAATGGTGCCCGGTGTCTCACATGTGGAGATCGATGCCGAGGCGGAGCTCGATCTCGTGCAGGAACTGCGCATCCTCAAGACGCCGACCGTGCTGGTGCTCGACGCGGACGGACGCGTCGTGCGGCGCGCGACCGGGCAGCCGCGCAAGGCCGATGTGATCGCCGCGCTCGGCAAGGCCGTGTGAGGCGCGGGGCATGGGGGAGGAGATCGTGATGACACCGGTCCAGGGCTCTGCGAGCCGTCTTTCACATCGCGGAACGGACTTGACTGCACCCGGCATCTATCGCCAGCCTGCTCCCATGCCTCCGGAACTCCTTCTCGTCGAGCGGGTCCACGTGGACCTCGCCCGTCACGCAAGTGCGCGCTGTCCGGGCTGCTGAGCAGCCACGGAACCGCTCGTACCTCCTGCAGAAGGACAATTCCATGACGGCAACGCCCGATCTCCGCACTCCCCAGCTCGCCTCCCCCGAACTCCTGCGCTCCGTCTTCAGGCGGCACGCGGCGGGGGTCGCGGTGATCACCGCTCAGGGCCCCGCCGGGCCCGTCGGCTTCACCGCAACCTCGCTCGTCTCGGTCTCCGCCGAACCGCCGATGCTCTCGTTCGGCATCGGTACGGGGGCCTCCAGCTGGCCCGCGGTCTCGGAGGCCGAACACGTCGGCGTCCACATACTCGGCGAGCACCAGCTCGATCTGGCGTCGACCTTCGCGCGCAGCGGCGCCGACCGTTTCGGCGCGGGCACACGCTGGTACGAGGGGCCCGAGGGCGTTCCCGTGCTCGACGGCACGCTCGCCTGGCTGGTCTGCAGGGTCGCGGCGCGGGTGCCCGCGGGTGACCACCGGATCGTCCTCGCGGAAGCCGTGGTGGGCGACCCGGCAGGCGCGGGCAGGCCGTTGCTCTACCACCAGGGGCGCTTCAACGCGCTGCGCGACTGAAAGTTCCCGGACGCCCGCCTTCCGGCCCGATTACAGAGCGTTGGGAAGGTCACAGTTCAAAGCGCTTGCTTAGTGGGCATGTGATGGGTGTACTGGCGAGTAATATTCTGGTCGGAGCGCGGGCCGCCCCGACCGGGATCCGCCCCTTCAGGCGCCTATGCTGCCTGCAAGAAGGCAGTGGCCAGAGCCAAGGCAGCAGCCCAGTAGAGACGATGCAGTAGGAGAGCCGGCGTGAGCTTGAGGATCGTTGTCACCGTGAAGTACGTGCCCGACGCCACCGGCGACCGGCATTTCGCCGATGACCTGACCGTCGACCGGGATGACGTCGATGGCCTGCTGTCGGAGCTGGACGAGTATGCGGTCGAGCAGGCGTTGCAGATCGCGGACGAGGCGGACGACGCGGAGATCACCGTGCTGACGGTGGGTCCGGAGGATGCCAAGGACGCGCTGCGCAAGGCGCTGTCGATGGGCGCGGACAAGGCGATCCACGTGGAGGACGACGACCTGCACGGCACCGACATCATCGGTACGTCTCTCGTCCTGGCGAAGGCGATCGAGAAGGCCGGCTACGACCTGGTGATCTCCGGGATGGCGTCCACCGACGGCACCGCGGGCGTGGTTCCGGCCCTGCTTGCCGAGCGTCTGGGTGTCCCGCAGGTCACGCTGCTCTCCGAGGTCTCCGTCGAGGGCGGTGTCGTCAAGGGCCGCCGCGACGGCGACGCCGCTTCCGAGCAGCTGGAGGCCTCGCTGCCCGCCGTGGTGTCGGTCACCGACCAGTCGGGCGAGGCCCGCTACCCGTCCTTCAAGGGCATCATGGCCGCCAAGAAGAAGCCGGTGCAGGCCTGGGACCTCTCCGACCTCGG
>NZ_JBSGSG010000151.1:0-10133 GCF_053606765.1 Streptomyces sp. NPDC055189 | reverse complement strand
GCGCCGACGTCGGCGCCGCGCCCGCCGCGCGCACCGGCCCGGCCTGACTATTGCGGCGAGAGCGCGTTGACCCAGTCGTCGACGCCGACGACATCCGCCCACTGCGGGAAGAGCCGCCCGGTGAGGACCCGGTGCACCTCTGGGTCGGGGTCCAGACAGCCGTCGGAAAGGACGGTGAGACCGAAGTCCAGGTCGTTCGCGTGGCACAGGGTGGACAGCACGACAGCGCTGGTGGCGATCCCGGTGAGCACCAGGCTGTCGATGCCGCGGGCTCTCAACACCACGTCGAGATCGCTGCCCGAGAACGCGCTGGCCCGCTTCTTGGTGACCACCACCTCGCCCGGCCGGGGTGCGACCTCGGGGTGGATCTCGGTGCCGGGGGCTCCTTCGACGTAGAGGCCGGCTTGTGCGATGGCGGCGAGGGCCCTGTTGCGCGTGCCGACGTCCGGGAAACCGGGACGCAGGGCGATGACCACGTAGATCACGGGTATACCCGCCGCCCGGGCCCCGTCGATCGCCCTGCGCAGGCGTGGCAGGTATCCGGAGCCGTCGTCGACGACGTCCACGATGTCGCGTTGGACGTCCATGACGAGAAGGGCGCTGCTCATGTCGCCTCCGAGAATGAAGTCAGTGCGGCGTGGAAACGGGCAGGATCGGGTGCTGACGTGGGGAGCCTACGTGCCCAAGTGCCGTGCATGTCATCGCGGTTGACGTCCGTGCGATGGCCCGCCGCGGATACGGCGCGACCAGGCGGGGAGCCCGCGGAGGTGCGCGGGAGCCACGGCGCCAGATGCATCAGCTCGGCCGCTTCGTATGCGGTGCCTCTGGCCAGGCAGGCATGCCGAACCCATGTGCCAGGATGTGGATTGTGCCGCACACCAATACCCAGCTCACCAGCCAACTTGTCGGCCGGGAAGACGAACTCGACCGTCTTTCCGGAGTGCTGGAGCGCGCCCGCGACGGCGAGGCCCGCGCGGTACTGATCTCCGGGGACGCCGGGGTCGGCAAGACGCGGGCGCTGGACGAGGTCGCCGGACGCGCCGCCGCGGCCGGGATGACCGTCCTCACCGGACACTGCGTCGACCTGGGCGACGTGGGACTGCCATATCTGCCCTTCACCGAGATCCTCGCCGCGCTGGCCGCGGACGAGCGGTTCGCCCCCGTCCTCGACGGTCACCCGGTGACGCAAGGGCTGCTCGGCGGCGGTACGGACGGCGCGGGGGACGTGAACAGGCGGCTGCGGCTCTTTGAGGACGTGGCCGCGCTGCTGGCCGAACTGGCCGACATCGCGCCGCTGCTGCTGGTCCTGGAGGACCTGCACTGGGCCGATCAGTCATCGAGGGACCTGCTGCGCTTCCTGCTCAGCCGCAATGTGCTGCAGCGGCCCACCGGCGGCCCGCACGACCACCGGCTCGCGGTGTTCGCCTCCTACCGGGCGGATGACCTGCACCGCCGCCACCCCCTGCGCCCGCTGCTGGCCGAGCTGGTGCGGCTGCCCGCCGTGGAGCGCCTCGAACTGCGGCCGCTGCCCGACGCGGACGTGGCCCGCCTGGTGCGTTCCCTGCGCGACAAGACCCTGCCGGACGCCGCCGTGCACCGGATCGTCGAGCGCGCCGAGGGCAACGCCTTCTACGCGGAGGAACTGGTCGCGGCCACGGACGCGCCGGCCGGCAGCGTACCCAGCGGCCTTGCCGACGTACTGCTCATCCGGTTCGAGCAGCTGTCCGACACCGCCCAGCAGGTGCTGCGCACCGCGGCCGTCGCCGGGCGCCGCGTCGGCCACGATCTGCTGCGCGATGCCGTCGGGCTGCCCGAGGAGGGTCTTGAGGCGGTGCTGCGCGAGGCCGTGGGGCGCCAGCTGCTCGTGCCCGGTGACGGCGACACCTATTCCTTCCGGCACGCGCTCGCGCGCGAGGCGGTCTACGCCGACCTCCTGCCGGGAGAACGGGCCCGGCTGCACGGCATGTTCGCCCGACTGCTCGCCGGGCGGGGCCGCCAGTCCGGCAGCGCGGCCGAGCGCGCCCACCACTACCGCGAGAGCCATGACCTGCCCGAGGCGCTCGCCGCCTCCCTGGAGGCCGCCGATCACGCCCAGCGCGTCGGCGCCCCCGCCGAGGAGCTGCGGCACATCGAGGCGGCCCTCGACCTGTGGTCGGCGGTCGGCGCCTCCGACCGGCCCGCCGGGACCGATGCCGTGACCCTCACCCTGCGCGCCTCCGCGGCGGCCGCTCATGCCGGGGAATCGCACCGGGCCGTCTCCCTCACCCGATCCGCCCTTGCGGGCCTAGGCCAGGACGCCGACCTGGAGCTGGCAACCCGGGTGCGCTACACCCTCGCCGGGAACCTGCTGAACGTCGACAACCTGCCCGCCGCCCTCGCCCACAGCAGAGAAGCCCTTGCCCTGATCCCCGCCGACCCCCCTTCGGCGACCTGGGTGTGGGCGGCAGCCACCTACGTGATGATCGCCGCCCGCATGGGAGTCGAGGACGACGCCGACAACGCAATGCGGGTCGGCAAACAGGCGCTGCACATCGCCGGGGAACTGGGAATCGACGACGCGCGGGCCGACCTCCTGATCTCGATCATGTTCCACGGGGGAGACAGCAACCGTCGAACCCCCGAGGGCAGGGCGCAGCTGCAGGAGGCACGCGCTCTGGCGCAGCGGTCGGGCAACGCGCCCGTGGAGATGCGCGCCCTGTTCAACCTGGCCGTCGGCTGCATCGAATCCGGTGACCTGGAGGGCTGCCTGCGCTGGGCGGCGGAGGGCCTGGACTGGGCGCGCCGTTCCGGCCTGCTGTCCGCGCCGTATCCGCGGGAGATGCGGTATCTGCGGCTACTGGTGTTGTTCACGCTCGGCCGGTGGGACGAGTGCGCGCGCGAGGCGGCCGAGGACCCCGCGGCCCTGTCCCGTGCGGGCGGCTCCGGTCCCGGTCTTTTCGTGGCGCTGGCCCGCGGTGACTTCACCGCTGTCGAGCGCGCCCGGATCCTGCTGGAGGGGCCGTTCGACTGGATGAACACGCTGGTCGTCGGCATCGTGCGGACCGACGCGGCCGCCTGGCGCGGGGACGTGGAGGAGGCGGTGCGGGCGATGCGCTACACGTTGGAGGTCCTCGCCGGGGACGCGACGACGCCGCCCGACGTCACGGTGCGGCTGGCCGCGCTGGCCCTGTCCGCGGTCGCCGACTCGGCGGTCCGGTCGCGGATGCGCGGTGACGAGGAGGGGGCGAAGCGCCGGGCGGACACCGCGGCCGAACTCGTGGAACAGGCCAGGGCCTCGGCCGGCCGCGGCGAGGACGGCACGCCGCAGGGGCCGGAGGGACAGGCGTGGCTGGCCCGCGCCGAAGCCGAATGGGCGCGAGCCGTGTCCGGGCCCGACCCGGCGGCCTGGGAGAAGGCGGTGACCGCGTTCGAGTACGGCAACGTCTACGAGCGCACACGTTGCCGACTGCGCCTCGCCGAGGCGCTGTTGGCGGCCGATCGTCGTGAGGAGGCGGCCGCCGAGGCCGAGGCGGTGCGCCAGGAGGCCGACCGCCTGGGCGCCACCCTCCTGAGCGAACAGCTGGACGCGCTTGTGCGCCGCGGCCGGCTGACGGTGCCCGCCAGGGACGCTGCCGCCGTACTGACCTCCCGCGAGCAGGACGTACTGCGCCTCCTGGCCCTGGGCCGCAGCAACCGGCAGATCGGCGAGGAGCTGTTCATCAGCCCCAAGACGGCCAGCGTCCACGTCTCCAACATCCTGGCCAAGCTGGGAGCGGCGAGTCGCACGGAGGTGGTGGGTGTCGCCTACCGGCAGGGACTGATCACCACGGAACCGGCGCCGTCGGACTGACCCCCGCTTCACGAGTGTTGGGCGGGCGGCACGGATATTCGGTTGCCGGGCAGCGGCAGTGGTGGTTGCAATATGCCGCATGATCACGCCGCGAACGTCCCCTGCAACAGCGCAGGCTGCCGATGCAACCGTCCGCATCGGCGCCCTCGCCCCGTTGAGCCGGCCCGGCTGGGTCGAGGCGGGGGAGCATCTGCTCGCCGGGCTCGAGCTGGGAGTTCGTGAGGTCAATGCGGCCGGCGGCATCGGCGGACGGCCCCTTGAACTGGTGGTCCGGGACACGGCTGCTGATCCGCGGAAGGCCGCGGCGGCCGTGGAGGAGCTGGCCGCCCTGGGGATGGCCGCAGTGGCGGGGGAGTATCACAGCGTCGTTGCCCGCGCCGCCGCCGGCAGGGCCGACGCGCTCGGTCTGCCGTTCCTGTGTTCGTCGTCGGTTCTCGACGCGCTCACCGAACAGCCGACGCAGTGGGTCGCGCGCCTGTCCCCGCCGCAGTCGCGCGGCTGGCAGGTCTACGCGGACTTCCTCCTGGGAGCGGGTCACAGCCATATCGCCGTGGCGACCCAGCCGAGTGTCTACTGGGCCGCCGGGACCCGCATCCTGCGCGACTGCCTCGCCTCCCGCGGCGGCACCGTCACCGAACTCGACATGAGCGCGCTCACCCCCGAGGCGCTGTGCGAGGAACTCGCCGCCGGCGGCGCGACGGCCCTCCTGCTGCTGGTGGGCCATCCGGAGCCTGCGGTGCCGATCGTGCGGGCTGTCCGCGGTGACCGGCGCCTGGCCGGGGTGCTGATCGGTGCGCCGGCGGGCCAGCCGGAGTTGCCCGAGTGGGCGGCATCGCTGGGCGGTGACGGCGCCGAAGTCCCGTTCCTGCGCTATCTGCCCGAGCGGCTGACCCCGCTCGGCGCACGAGTCGGGACGGCGCTTCGCGAAGGGCCTGCCGGGGAGCCTTCCTTCGTGGCCTACGAGGGCTACGACACGATCACGGTCCTGGCGGAGGCGCTGCGCCGGGGCGGCACGGACCGGGCGCGCACGGCCGAAGCCTGGCCGCGTGTTGCCGTCGAGGGCACCCGCGGTCGGATCGAGTTCTCCCGGGTGCCGGGCATCAATGTCTGGCAGTGGGCCGGGGCTCCGATCCAGGTCGTCGACCGGGATCCGGCGGAGCTTGGTCGCTTCCGGGTGCTGCACGCGGGCTGAGGGTGTACGACGGGTTCAGTGGCCGGTGTTGCTGGTGCGGAGGCCGCAGGTGTCTCGGACTTGCGTGGCCGCGAGCGTGATGGCCTGGTCTTGCGCGCGGGCACTTCGGTCGCACATGGCCGGGGTGGAAGGCTGCGCTGCTGTGTCGGTGGCTAGTTCTTCTGCAGGGCGCGGGTGACGCCCGCGATGACGGCTGTTGTCAGCAGCCAGCCGGAGGCGATCAGTAGGTATGCCAGCCACTGGAGGCCGTCGTCCGGCCAGTACCAGGCCGTGCGCTGGCCCAGACCGCCGATGGGGACCAGGAGGTCGAGCGTGTAGACGAAGGGCTGGAAGGGAGCGCCTTCACCTTGTTTGACCGGGTGGGGGGTGTGCGCGTCGAAGGACAGCGTGCCCAGCAGGGTCAGTGCGATGAGCCAGATGCCGGCCAGCCAGGGACGGTAGCCATAGCCGACGGTGGCGTCGAGCAGGTGCCCCCATGTGCGCGCGGCCCGGCGCAGAGTGCGGCGCCGGTGCCGCTGTTTGGCCAGGAGTACGCGGCGGGCGTCGTCGTCGTGGCCGGCCTTGCGGTACCAGCTTGCCAACTGCTCGTAAGGCTGCGGGTTGTAGCCGGGGCTGCGTTGTATCCACGCCACCCGTCGGGCAACGGAGTCGCGTCGCCCCACTTCCTCCCGGCGCTCGCGGCCCCGGCCCGTCTTGATGGAGCCGTAGACGAAGCCGTCCAGTTCCACCACCTCCGGCCAGACGTTGTCGCTGTCGTAGAGGTTGGACACCTGGGCGCCCTGCAGATCCACCCTGCCGGACGGAGGCCGGGCAAGGGTGAAGTCGAAGTCGGCAGCCTGCATCAGGGGGGCGGCCAGGGACGCGCCGTGGCCGCCGGGCGGCCCGTTGAGGACGGCTCGCTCAAAGGTCAGGTTGTTCGAGATGCGGGCGCCCCGCACTCGTACCGTCCCGTTCGCCGTGAACCCGTCGGAGAAGTCGAGCGTCGAGCCCACGGCGTTGTCCAGGGCGAGCGCCGTCCCGCGCGGGCCGGGGCTCACCAGCCGTGCGCCCTGCATGAAAAGGCCGCCCGGCAACTGCGCTCCCGGCAGTCGCACTTCACCTCGTGCGACAAACCCGCCGTTGCAGGTCACGCCTCCTTCCATGATCAGGCCGCCGGCGGCCATGGCCCATCCGCCGGGCGCGTTGATCTCGGCCCCGTTGAGCAGCATGCCGCCGGTCACCCGGGCGTCGCTCAGGGACAGGGCGGTGCTCACATGGTTGAAGGGCGAGACGGCCAGGCTTTGCACCACGGAGCGCCGCAGGTCGAGCGTTCCCTCGATGCGGGCCGCATAGGCTTCGATGCCCGGTACGTGGCTGCCCGTGATCACGAGCGTCTGTGTCGACGCTCCCAGCAGGTTCACCGACTCCTCGAACCAGCAGTCCTCGAGCCAGAGGGCGTACGTGATCTGCGCGCCGGCCAGATTGAGGTGCCCCGATATCCGCGCTCCGGCCAGCCGCAGACACGCCACGGCGCCCGGCTGCGCGGTGTTCGCGCCCAGGAGAAGTGCCGCGATCACCGCGGCCCGGACCGTCCGCTCAGGGCCCCACCGCCCACCCTCAGCGACGGAGTCTTCCCCGGCCGCCCCCGTACGCAGGTCGATGTGGCGTCCCTCGGGGAACCCGTTCCACAGTTCACGCTCCGGTGGAGCCAACTCGTCGTATGAGAGCACCCGCTAAGAGTAGTGATCGTCCCTTGGCACGCGGGGCGTCAGCGGGTGCGGATGGATGTGGCCGCGTAGACGACCGTGGAGCTGGGGGAGGGGCCGTTGCAGGTGAGTTGGGTGCGTGGCGTGTGGTGGGAGCAGACCTCGACGTCGATCGTGGTGGGGTCGGGCGGTGGGGTGGCGATGTGGATGCGCCAGTGGTTGTTGGCCAGGCGGGTGGTGTCGGTGACGGTGTAGTGGTGGCGTCCTGCGGGGCCGAAGCGGGCCAGGAGGGCGGTGACGGCGGCTTGTTGGGGCGGGTAGAGGTCGGTGTAGCCGCGCAGGTGTTCGGCGCGGATGCGGTCGGCCAGGTGCGCTTCGATGGTGGTCACGGCGGTATCGGGGTCGAGTTGGCCGTAGTGGACGCCGTCGGGGGCGATAAGGATGTTGGGGGCGAAGCGGTCGCCGCCGGTGTGGCTCGATTCCCAGACGAGGTCGGGCCAGTGACGGGTGAGGGCGCGGGCGACGGGGCGTCCGCGCAGCGCGCAGCAGGTGTCGTGGCGGCCGTGGGTGCAGACCAGGATGACGGGCCGGTGGCCGGGTTGGCCGGGGGCGTGCGGGGTGGTGGTGAGGTCTTCGGTGATGTGCTGCAGGTCGTGGTCGTGGGTCCAGGTGCCCCACTGCTGATGGTGGGCGCCGGCAGGGTCGTGGCGCAGGACGGCCCAGTGGTGGGGGCCGCCGGTGGTACGGCGTCCGGGACGTCTGATCAGCAGGATGCGGGCCCGGATGGCCTGGGCGGCGGTGTAGACCAGGCTCTTGGTGTGGGGGTCGAGGTCCAGGCCGTCGAAGCCGTTGGGGGGCCAGCCGCCGGGGTGCTCGATCAGGATCCAGGTCAGGGTGTGCGGTGCGGTGCCGGGGAGGGGGTCGCCGCGGGTGCGGGCGGCGTCCGCGCACAGGAAGCGTCCGTCCGCGCCCGTCGGGGGCGTCGTCATGGCGTATCGGGGACCAGGATGCCCGCGCGCAGCAGTCGGGCGGCGAGGTTGAGGCCGAGGTCGCCGGCGCTGCGGGTCTGGCCGTCGATGAGGCGGGTGAGGGCAGGCAGCTCGGCGGGGGTGCAGTCGAGGGAGCCCGCGCGGCTGGTCAGGCGCGTGCCGTCGAGTCGTACCTCCAGCGCGGTGCGCAGCCGCAGCGGGGTGTCGGGCGCCAGGGTGTGCAGGGCTGTGTGCTGGGCCAGCGGACCCAGGGGTGCCGGGCGGGCCTGGCTGCGGCGGGTACGGTCGAACAGCGGGGCGCTGTCGGCGCGGCCGAGGGCGGCGATGAGGTGTTCGCGGACGGTGTCGATCTGGGCTTCGTCGACGGGCCCGTCGAGGCCCATGGGAAGCGCCTGGCGCATACGGGGGTCCTCGCGCAGCACGGCGAGGGCGGCCCGGGTGAGGTGCTCGGCCAGCGTGTAGCGGGTGTGGGTGTGGATGCCCAGCGTCAGGTGGATGGAGACCTGCCCCTGGGCGCGGGCGGCGTGCAGCCAGCCGCGCGGGAGGTACAGGACGTCGCCGGGCTCAAGGATGGTGTCGATGCGGGGTGTGCCGGCAGCCGCGCTGGTGATGGCGGCGCGGTGATCGGTCCAGGGTTCGTCGCGCAGCGGGTCGGGGTGGACGGGCTCGTGGATGACCCAGCGTTTGGAGCCGTGGATCTGCAGGACGAAGACGTCGTGCACGTCGTAGTGGGCGTCGAACCCGCGGTTCTGCGGCGGTGTGATGTAGGCGTTGGCCTGGACCGGGTGCCCCAACTCGGTGCCGAGCCGCGTACTGAAGTCGGCGACGGGTTCCCAGGTGCGGTGCAGGGCCTGCAGGACGAGCGTGGCGCCGTCGGCGAACGCGCGCCACACGGCGGTGTCGTCGACCTGGTCGGCGATGGTGGCGCCGACACCGCCGGGCGCGGTGAAGGACGACTCTCCAAGGGTGGCGCCGTCCTTGGCCAGGCGCAGGAAGGGCGTGCGCAGCCCGCGCCGGGAGATCAGTTCGTCCGCGGCGCCGGCGGAGAACAGGTCACCGAAGTCGCTCGCGCCGCGGGTGAGCAGCGCGGTGCGCGCCCAGACGTCGCGGGCGAAGTCCTGCCGGCTCAGGCCGGTCAGCCGGGACCGCAGAATGCCGGCACCTGCCGTGCCGGCATCCCGCAGCTGGGCCGGGGGGATACTCAAACGCCGCTGCCCGACCCGTCGGCGCCTCCGTCGGCTCCACCGTCGTGAACACCCGGTGTGCCGGCCGCGCCGCCGTCCGCAGGGCCTTCGGCGCCTCCGTCGGCACCGCCGTCGTGAACACCCGGTGTGCCGGCCGCGCCGCCGTCCGCAGGGCCTTCGGCGCCTCCGTCGGCACCGCCGTCATGGACACCCGGCGTGCCCGCCGCGCCGCCGTCCGCGGGGCCTTCCTGCTGATTCGGGTCCTGCTGAGGGTCGGTCATCTGTCCTCCTGGGGATCGGACGGCCGGGATCGGGGGCACCCGCGGTGCCCCTGCCGCCTGCTTCCACCAAGCTCGCTCACGGGTTTGCGGTCGGCAACCTGAACGGATCACAGGGGTGCCGGGCCCGCCGTGGGGCGGCGGACGCCGGCAGGGCGTCCTCGCCTGCCCCTATCGCGACGTGCCCCGAGGGACAGCCACGTGGTGGGCGGACTGCCGCAGTCAGCTACGGGTGAGGGTGACGTCCTGGCGTTGTGTGGCGTGGAAGCGGGGCAGGGGGAGGCCGCTGCGCAGGTCCAGTTCCATCACGGTGGCCTCGACGCTGACGGTGCCCGGCCGGGGGGCGGTGGGGGAGGGGCGTCCGGTGTTGGTCCAGGAGTGCTGCTGGCCGTCGCAGGTCGCGCGGGTGCCGCCGATGCCGTGGCGGACGGTCTGATTGTCCTGGGCCAGGGACGAGGACACGAAGACGGGGCCGGTGCCGCTCGTGCACCGGTAGGTGCCGGAGAGGGTGACGGTGCCGTCCGAGGCGATGCGGCCCGTGGGGTTGACGGTGACGCTCTCGTTCGGGCCGGCGGATGCGGCGGCGGCCGAGGCGGTGCACAGGAGCAGGGAGGCGGCGAGGACCGTGGTGGCCTGGCGCAGTGACATGGGGGCCTCTTGGGTCAGGAGAGACGGAATGGGGGGGGTCCATCTATAGCGGGCTCGGTGGGCGGGGCGCGCCCGACACGACGCGGGCCCGGCCGGGAGCCCGCGGACCGCCGGAGCGTGGCCGTGGCGGGGAGGACAGAGTGTCCGCTAAGGGCTCGCTGACGTCGCGGAGAACTGCGTTTACAGCGGCGCGAGTTGCGGACTTGGCCTGCGTGACGCGGCCGCCGGGAGAAGGGGTCGGCCTGGCGCGCGGGCCATGGCGATACCGGGAAATCCACTGCCCCGCTTGGCGGTCCGGAGGTACGTCCTGACCGCCAAGCGGGGCACG
>NZ_JBSGSG010000150.1:0-10846 GCF_053606765.1 Streptomyces sp. NPDC055189 | reverse complement strand
CGCGTGAACGTCCTCTACGCGATCCTCCGCGACCGACACGCCTACACACCACGGCCGCCTCTTCATCTCGTGGCTTGACGACAGCATTAGGCAGCTACCGCCGTCCGCGCGGCGAGCACCTGCGAGTAGTGGCCGATGAGCTGCTCGCCCACCGCCTCCCAGGTCCGCCCCTCGACGGCCGCGCGCCCTGCCCTGCCGTACGCGGCACGCAGCCCCGGATCGGCGGCGAGCGCCCAGACCGCGTCCCGTATGGCGAGGGCGTCCCCGGGCGGCACCAGGACTCCGGTGCGGCCGGGGACGACGAGGTCGAGGGGGCCGCCCGCCGCGGGGGCGACCACCGGCACGCCGCCGGCCATGGCCTCCTGCACGGTCTGGCAGAACGTCTCGTCGGGCCCGGTGTGCACGAAGAGGTCCAACGAGGCGAAGATCCGGGCGAGTTCGCTCCCGGTGCGTCGCCCCGTCAGGACGGCGCCCGGCAGCGCCGCCCGCACGGACCCCTCGCTCGGCCCGTCGCCGACGACGACCACCCGCACGCCCTCCAGGGAGCACACCCCGGCAAGGAGTTCGACCTGCTTCTCCGGAGCGAGCCGCCCCACGTAGCCGACGATCAGCTCGCCGTCCGGCGCGAGTTCGCGGCGTACGGCCTCGTCGCGCAGGCCGGGCCGGAACCGGGTGGTGTCCACACCGCGCGGCCACAGGCGCACCCGGGGCACCCCGTGTGCCACCAGATCGCGCCGGGCCGCCGACGAGGGGGCGAGGGTGCGGTCGGCCGCGGCGTGGACGGCACGGATGCGCCGCCAGGCGGTGGCCTCGCCCATCCCCATGTACGTACGCGCGTAACTGCCCAGATCCGTCTGGTAGACGGCGACGGCGGGAATCCCGAGGCGCGCGGCGGCCGCCATGCCGCGCGCGCCGAGGACGAACGGGCTGGCCAGGTGGACGATGTCGGCCCGGTGCGCGCTCAGCGCGGCCGACAGGCGCCGGCTGGGCAGCGCCACCCTGACCTGCGGATATCCGGGGAGGGGCAGGGAGGGGACACGGATGACGGGGCAGGGCGCACTGGCATCGGCTGCGGCGTCCGCCCCGGCCGCGGGGGCCGGGGCGATGACCAGGGGGTCGTGGCCGCGCGCGGTGAGCTGCCGGGCGGTCTGGAGGGCGCAGTGCGCCACGCCGTTGACGTCGGGAGGGAAGGATTCGGTGACGATGACGACACGCATACCCGTGTTGTCGTCGTGCGGGGCGTGGTCACGTCAACGTGGATCTTTCCTGGCGGGGAACGTCCCATGAGCGTTCCGCTCCGCAGGTCCCCCGCACACGCCCCGCCAGGGGGCGCGCCCTGCCGTGCGGCCGCCGGGCCGAGGGCTACACCTCGGCCGCGTCGGGGTCGATTCTGCTGCGTACCGCGGTCTGTACCTCGTCCTCCTCGGCGGGGTCCGCGGCGAGCCTTCTGAGCTGGGTGACCACGCGGGCGTCACCGGTCTCGGCGTGCCGTGCGGCGACTTCGCGGGTGGACTCCTCGCAGTCCCACAGGCATTCGACGGCGAATCCGGCGGCGAAGGAGGGGTCGGTGGCGGCGAGCGCGCGGGCGGCGCGGCCGCGCAGGTGGGAGGAGGCGGTCTCGCGGTAGACGTGGCGCAGGACGGGGGCCGCGCAGGCGATGCCGAGCCGTCCCGCTCCGTCGACGAGCGTCCAGAGGGTGGGTGCGTCCGGGCCTTCGCCGCGGACGGCTTCGCGGAGGGCGGCGAGGACGAGCTTGCTGTCCCGGGCGGCGCCCCTGCAGGCGAGCACCCGTCCGGCGGCGGCGCCGAGCACGTCGGGCCGCAGGGCCCAGCGGCGGGCCCGCTCCACGGCGGCGACGCTGTGCATCCGCTCGAATGCTTCGGCGGCGGCGTCCACGACGGCCCGTGACGTGTCCTGAACCGCGTACTCGATCAGGTCGAACACATCGGGATCGTGGATGTCCGCGAGGTAGCGCAGGGCTGTGCCGCGCGCCCCGTCGGAGCCGTTACGGGCGGCCTCGATGATCTCGGCGCGGTCGTCGGGCCCGGCGACGGCGCTCAGGCAGCGGGCCGCGGGCACGTGCAGGACCGCGCCGCGTTCGAGCCCTTCTTGCGCCCAGTCGAAGACTGCCTGGACGCTCCAGCCGGGTCGTGGCCCCGAGGGCCGCATCTGCCGCTGCCAGCGGTCGAAGGAGCCCTGCTCACGGGCGGACCGCACGCGGGCGCCGACGGCCTCGCGCGGATCCTCCTCCCACAGCCGCCAGGGCCTGGGTTCGTAGGCATCGCGCACGGTGGCGGCCAGTTCGGCCTCGCCCTCGGCGTCCGAGGGGAATCTGGCGAGCACGGGAACGGCCAGGGCACGCAGGCCCGCGTCGTCGTCCCGCAGCGCCAGTTCGTCCAGGGCCCAGGCCCAGTTGGCGCCGAACGCCGCATAGCGTCGCAGCAGTTCGAGGGCGTCGTGCCTGCCGTACGAGGCGAGGTGCCCCAGGACCGCGAGGGCGAGCCCCGTGCGGGAGTCGTCCGTGTTCAGGACGTCCTCGGGATCGAAGAGGTGCCGCTCGATCTCCTCGATGCCGCCGCGGAGATCGAGGTAGAGCCTGGCGTAGTAGAGGGAGCGGTTCTCGACCTGCCAGTCGTGGCGCGGGTCGTGGAGCACGCAGGTCTCGAGGGCGGCGAGCGCCTCGGACCGGGGTGCGGTGAGTGCGTGCAGCGTGCCGTCGCCGCGGCCCCGCTGCAGCAGGCCGAGCAGCGTACCGCTGGGCGCTATGACCGGATCGAACATGGGAAACAGCCTCACATCAAGCGTCGACGCAACCGGGAATCGTGAATTACCTGGCCGTGCGCCTACACGTCGGGCTGCCCGCCGTCTCTTGCTTGCTGTAGACCATCTTCCTCTGCCTCTCGTCGGTGGCCCGCATCGATCCGGACGGGAGGTCCGGGGGCGGGCCGCTCACGGTCCGCGCGGTGCGGCAACTCCTGCCCCGCCGTCGCGTCCGTGAATCACGTCGTCATGATGACCCAGCGGTTCTGCCCGCCGCGACCACATTTCCAGCGCCCCCGTTGTTGCTGGTCAGGTACCCCGCTCAGGCCGCCCCGAACAGGTCGAGCAGCTCCGTCTTGGCGAACATCCGGGCGGTGTCCACCGCCGACGGCGTGCCCGCGGCCGGATCCGCGCCGCCGTCGAGCAGCGCCCTGATCACGGCGTCCTCGCCCTTGAAGACGGCGCCCGCGAGCGGCGTCTGCCCCCGGTCGTTGGCACGGTTGGCGTCACCGCCCCGCTCCAGGAGGGCCCTGACCGCCTCGGCGTGGCCGTGGTAGGCGGCGAGCATGACGAGGGAGTCGCCGCTGTCGTTCGTGAGGTTCGCCGGAACCCCGGCGTCCACGTAGGCGGAGAGTGCCGCGGTGTCGCCCTGGCGCGCCAGATCGAAGATCTTGGTCGCGAGCTCCACGACTTCCGGGTCGGGGGCTTCACTCATGGACGGGACCGCCTTTCGACTGCGGGGTGACTCGTATCGGGGTTCGTACGGCGACCGGTGCGGCCGTACGAGTGAATCGACAGGGTACTGCCCGTCCGGGCACATGACGGAGTGCGCTCGCGGCAAAGATCACCAAGGCAACCGGACGACGTGCGGTCCCGCAGCCCGGGCGGCCCAGTGAGGCCCGCCATTCGAGTTAAATTCCGGAAAATTACCCCATTTGCACCTTTTATCGTATGGATGCATGCTGTGAACCTGGAACAACTCATGGTGACTGTCCCCACCAACCAGGAGAACCGTCATGATCCTTTCCATCTCGGGCGTCGTGCTGCTCGGCATCATCGTCTTCCTGTTCTTCCGCAAGGACGGGCTCAAGGCGTCCCATGCGGTGGTCTGCGCGCTCTTCGGCTTCTTCATGGCGGGCACCGCCATCGCCCCGAGCATCAAGGCAGGCAGCGCGAGCCTGGCGAGCCTGCTCGGCGGGATCAAGTTCTGACGCCTCCTGCTCCCTGCAGCACTTCGTCCGCACCATCTGGAGACTGACGTGGCCCGGCGCCCCCTCCCCCGCATCCTGAGCAACGGCACCGCCTCGATCGCCCGCAGCCGGGAGTTCGCCCGGTCGGCCGCCGACAGCGCCACCGACGTCCTCCACCCGCTGATCACGATCACTCGTGGACTGCGCCGCCTCGCGGGGGCCGGGCGGCGCAAGTGGGCCGACACCCCCAAGGACCGGCGGGGACCGCTGCTGTTCCTGGTGGCCTCCGTCGTCCTGGTCATCGCCCTCGTCCCGTTCGGTCCGCTGCTCGCCGCCATCTGCCTGATGGGGGCCGCCGCATGGACCGGCAGGGAACGCTCGGAGCCCGCGCCCACGGGTCCCGACGAGGCACAGACCCAGCGGCTGCAGTCCCTCTACGAAGCGCTCGTCCCGTACTTCTCCGTTCCCGAGGACCCCGCGCCGCTCTTCGCGCACGGCGGCGAGTGGGACAAGGCCCTCACGTCGTACGAGTTCGACGGCAACGGACGTGTCTCGCACCTGGTCATCAGCTACCCCGCGTACTTCACGGACGGCGAGGCCGAGTCACGCGCACGGATCGAGCAGCTCCTGCACGCGAAGTCGGGCCGCGGCCGTGAGTACCACTTCGACTGGGACGAAGAGGGCAACCAGCTCACGGTGAACGTCCTGCCCCCGCTGCCCACCGACATCGCGGCCCAGCGGTTCGTCACCGCCCCCGGAGAGACCGTGCTCGGCTTCACCGACCCCACCGGTGTCCAGCGCACCCTCCCCGTGACGGACGGCGACGAGCAGCGCGACGTACCCCCCGTCGTCTGGCGCACCGGCCCCCGCTCCACCGAACCGCATCTCCTGGTGATCGGCGAACCCGGCAGCGGCACCACGACCCTGCTGCGCTCCATCGCCCTGCAGGCCCTGCTCCAGGGCGACGTCCTGATCATCGAGGGCAGCGGCATCGGCGACTACGCGTGCCTGACCGGGCGCGAGGGCGTCCTGGCCATCGAGTGCGGTCTCGCCGGAGCCCTGGCGAGCCTGGAGTGGGCGGCGCACGAGACGGAGCGGCGCCTCATCTCCGCCAACCGTGCGCGCCAAGCGGGCCACCCCGCCCCGGACGACACCAAGCGCCCCCTGTGGATCCTCCTGGACCGCCCCAGCGTGCTCGGTCACCTGGCGGCGGCCGACGGGCGCAAGGACCCGCAGTCGCTGCTCCAGGTGCCGCTGCGGCACGGCAGGGCGGCGGGCGTCACGGTCGTCGTGGCCGACCAGTTCGACAGCCTGGACGCCCTGAGCGATCCCGTGCTCCAGCACACCCGCGCGCGCGTGGTCCTCGGCCCCACGACGCTCGACCAGGTCGAGGACATCCTCGGGGTGCCGCCCCGCACGACGCCCACGTCCGACGTCCCGCCCGGCCGCGGCTACGCCCGGCTCGGCACGGGTCAGGTGCACCGGCTCCAGGTGCCCGCGACGCCCGATCCCTACGACGACGCGACCAGCGAGGCGCACCGGCAGGCGGTGACGGACCTGCTGCCCGCACGGAGCACCCCTGACGAGGCCGGCACGGGCACCGGCACCGAGGCCGCCCCCGAAACCGAGACCGCCGGGTCCGACTCCGACACCGGCTCCGACACCACCGCCGACTCCGAGCCCGGCACCGCGGTGACGGAACCCCGCACGGCGCCGCAGCCCGTGCCCGCCGAGGGCTGACGCTCAGGCCACGAAGGCCCGCGGCGCCTCCACGCCCGCGGCCGCCCCGGTCTCCACGAGGCGCGCGGCCGCCGCGAGGCGCACCGCCGCTTCCTCCGCGACCGCGCCTCCCACGGTGAACGGCAGCCGGACATATCCCTCGAAGGCGCCGTCCACGCCGAAGCGCGGCCCGGACGGGACCCTGACCCCCACCCGCTCGCCCATCTCGGCGAGGCGGGAGCCGGAGAGGCCGCCGGCCCGTGCCCACAGGGTCAGTCCGCCGTTCGGCACCGCGAACTCCCATTCGGGCAGTTCGCGGCGGACGGCGGCGACCAGGGCATCACGGTTCTCGCGCGCCTGCTCCCTGCGCACCTGCACGGCCGACTCCCAGCCGCCGGTGCTCAGGAGCCAGTTCACCGCCAGCTGTTCCAGGACCGGTGTGCCCATGTCGGCGTACGCCCGTGCCGAGACCAGGCTGCGGATCACGTCGGGCGCGGCCCGCACCCAGCCGATGCGCATGCCCGCCCAGAAGGCCTTGCTGGCCGAGCCGACGGTGATGACGGTCGAGCCCGCCGGGTCGAAGCCGCAGACGGGGCGCGGCATGGTCAGGTCGTCGTCGAACTGCAGCTCGATCATCGTCTCGTCGACGACGACGACCGTCCCCGCCGAGCGCGCGGCATCGACGAGCTTGCGCCGCTGGTCCTCGTCGGCGAGCGCGCCCGTGGGGTTGTGGAAGTCCGCGACCACATAGGCGAGACGGGGTGCGGCATCGCGGAGCACCTGCCGCCAGCGGTCCATGTCCCAGCCGCCGAGCCCCTCGGACATGGCGACGGGAACCAGCCGGGCGCCCGTCTCGCGCATGAGCTGGAGGATGTTGGCGTACGAGGGGGACTCGACGGCGATGCGTTCGCCGCGCGGCGCGAACAGATGGCAGATGGCGTCGATGGCGCCCATCGCCCCGGTCGTGACCATGATCTGTTCGGGCATGGTCGGGATGCCCCGCGCGGTGTAGCGCTCGGCGAGCATCTGGCGCAGCGCGGGCAGACCGGCCGGGAAGTCGCCGTGGGTGTGCGCGTACGGAGGCAGTTCCTCCAGGGCGCCCTGCACGGCACGGGTCAGCCAGGGCTCCGGCGCGGGCAGCGCCGCGCAGCCCAGGTCGATCATGGAGCCGAGCGCCTCGGGCGGAAGCGGTTCGAGCCCGCGCGCGGGCAGCGGATTCCCGGCCGGGACGGCGGTCCAGCTGCCCGCTCCCCTGCGGGACTCCAGGAAGCCCTCGGTGCGCAGCGCCTCGTAGGCGGCGGCGACCGTGGTCCGGCTGACGGCGAGGGAGACGGCCAGTTCGCGCTCCGCGGGCAGGCGCGCGGCGACCGGGACGCGGCCTTCCAGGACGAGCATGCGGATGCCGTCGGCGAGTGCGCGGTAGGCGGGCGGGCGGCGCGTGCCGGGGCCCGCGGGGCGCGTCTGCTGAGAGGTGAGCAGTCGGGCGAGCTGCGTGGCGCCCACTGCCGAAGTCCACTGGGCCATGATTCCCAGTCCACCTTCCTGGAATTGGCCATGGTTGGCATCCTGTTGCAAGCCACAGAGTGTCATGTGCCAGGCCACATCACCAGCAGGGGGCGCACCATGTCCACACCGAAGCCACCGAAGCCGTTCACGCCGCGCCTCACCCGCAGACTGATCCAGCTGTACGTCGGTCTGGCGCTGTACGGCGCGAGCTCCGGGCTCCTCGTGGTGTCCGGTCTGGGCCTCGAACCGTGGAACGTGCTGCACCAGGGCCTCGCCGAGCTGACCGGGATGTCCATCGGCGTCGTCTCGATCTTCATCGGCGCCGCGGTGCTGCTCCTGTGGATCCCGCTGCGCCAGCGCCCCGGCCTCGGCACCGTGTCCAACGTCTTCGTGGTCGGCCTCGCGATGGACGGCACGCTCGCCCTGATGCCGGACGTGCACGCGCTCGGCGCCCGCATTCCGCTCCTCGTGGCGGGGATCGTTCTCAACGGGCTGGCCACCGGGCTCTACATCGCGGCGAGGTTCGGTCCCGGACCGCGGGACGGCCTGATGACGGGCCTGCACCAGCGCACCGGCCACTCGGTCCGGCTGATGCGGACACTGGTCGAGGTGGCGGTGGTCGCCACCGGGTTCGCCTTCGGCGGCACGGTGGGCGTGGGAACGGTTTTCTACGCCCTGGCGATCGGCCCGCTCGCCCAGTTCTTCCTGCGCTTCTTCGCCGTCCCCGCTCCATCGGGGAGCAGCACCGTGGCTGCCGGGGGTCAACCGGCGCAGGCGATACTGCAGCGGTGACCACGCGCGTACGCCATCCCTACCTCGACCATCCGGGACCGCTCCCCTTCGCCCACCGGGGCGGGGCGGCGGACGGCCTGGAGAACACCGCCGCCGCGTTCCGGCGCGCGGTCGGCCTGGGGTACCGCTACATCGAGACGGACGTGCACGCCACGTCCGACGGCCGCCTCGTGGCCTTCCACGACGCGACGCTCGACCGGGTGACGGACACGGCCGGGCAGATCGCCGACCTCCCCTGGAGCGCCGTGCGGCACGCGCGCGTGGCGGGCAGCGAGCCGGTGCCCCTCTTCGAAGACCTCCTCGAATCCTTCCCCGACGTCCGCTGGAACGTGGACGTCAAGGCCGAGCCCGCCCTGCTCCCGCTCCTGGACCTGCTGCGCCGCACCGGCGCCTGGGACCGGGTGTGCGTCGGGTCGTTCTCCGAGGCCCGGGTGGCACGGGCCCAGCGGCTCGCGGGCCCGCGCCTGGCCACCTCGTACGGCACGCGGGGCGTGGCGGCCCTGCGGCTGGGCTCGTTCGGCGTCCCCGCCGCCGTGCGCCGCTCCGCGGTGTGCGCACAGGTGCCCGAGACGCATGCCGGCATCCGGGTGGTGGACCGGCGCTTCGTCCGCGCGGCCCACGCGCGCGGGCTGCAGGTGCACGTCTGGACGGTCAATGACGCGGAACGCATGACCGCTCTTCTCGACCTCGGTGTAGATGGCATCATCTCTGATCACATCGAGACGCTGCGCGAAGTGCTGAAGGACCGGGGAGCCTGGGCCTGACCGCCTCCGGGGCGGCAGCGGACCACGGGGACCAGCGAGGGGGCACGGGTGGGCACCGACACCGTGCGGGCAACACCACCGGCCGACGAGAGCGTCGCGCGGCGCCGGCGCGAGCAGCACGGTTGGTACATGTACGACTGGGCGTGCTCGGTCTATTCGACGAGCGTCCTGACCGTGTTCCTCGGCCCGTATCTGACACAGATCGCGAAGTCGGCCGCGGACGGCGACGGATACGTCCGCCCGCTGGGCATACCGATCAGCGCCGGGTCCTTCTTCGCGTACGCGGTGTCGGCCTCGGTGATCCTGTCGGTCTTCGTCATGCCGCTCGCCGGCGCCGCCGCCGACCGCACCGGCCGCAAGAAGCCGCTGCTCGCGGTGGCCGCCTATCTGGGGGCCGCGGCGACGGCCGGGATGTTCTTCCTGGACGGCGACCGCTATCTCCTCGGCGGCTTCCTGCTGATCGTCGCCAACGCCTCGCTCGCCGTCTCGATGGTGCTCTACAACTCCTATCTGCCCCAGATCGCGCCTCCCGAGGAGCGTGACGCGGTCTCCTCGCGCGGCTGGGCGTTCGGTTACGCGTCGGGTGCGCTCGTCCTGGTGGCGAACCTGGCCCTCTTCCTGGCCCACGACACCTTCGGTGTGTCGGAGTCGACGGCCGTGCGCATCTGCCTGGCGTCGGCGGGCGTGTGGTGGGGCGCCTTCTCGCTCGTGCCGCTGCGGCGGCTGCGCGATCGCGGGGTGGCGGCTTCTCAGTCGTCCCGGCCGTCGGCGCGCGGCTGGCGACAGCTGGCGGCGACCGTGCGCGACATGCGCCGCCACCCGCACACGCTGTCCTTCCTGCTCGCCTATCTCGTCTACAACGACGGCGTCCAGACGGTGATCTCCCAGGCGTCCGTCTACGGTTCCGAAGAGCTCGGCCTCGACCAGTCCACGCTGATCGTGGCGGTCCTCCTCGTACAGGTGCTCGCGGTGGCGGGTGCGCTCGCCATGGGGCGCCTCGCCCGGACGTACGGCGCCAAGCGCACCATCCTCGGGTCGCTCGTCGCGTGGACGGTGACGATCGGGGCCGGGTTCTTCCTGCCCGCGGGCGCGCCGGTGTGGTTCTTCGTCCTCGCGGCGGGGATCGGTCTGGTGCTCGGGGGTTCCCAGGCGCTCTCGCGTTCCCTGTTCTCGCATCTGGTGCCCGCGGGCAAGGAGGCCGAGTACTTCTCCGCGTACGAGATCAGCGACCGCGGCATGGCCTGGCTCGGGCCGCTGATCTTCGGCCTGACCTACCAGCTCACGGGGAGCTACCGCGACGCGATCCTCTCGCTCGTGGCCTTCTTCGTGATCGGTTTCGTGCTGCTCGCGCGGGTACCCGTACGGCGCGCGATCCGCGACGCGGGAAATCCCGTACCCGCCAGGATTTAGCAACTGAAGCCAAAGGGCGGTAGTGTACGCGTTTGGCTTACCAGGCGGACCGTTACTGCGCGCTGAAGATTCAGAAACGCAGGGTGACATCCTCTGTCAGATGTGACATACCGGGCGCTGGTGGGTACAACAAGGGGCGGCATACGACGGCGACGCATGACCCTTAACGGGAATCTTTACCGCCGACCGGACGTTGACCGGATGACGACGACAGCGACACCTGTCCTGTGGGCGACAAGCCCGGGAGGCACGATTCATGAGTGAGCGAGCTCTTCGCGGCACGCGCCTCGTGGTGACCAGCTACGAGACCGACCGCGGCATCGACTTGGCTCCGCGCCAGGCCGTGGAGTACGCATGCCAGAACGGACATCGTTTTGAGATGCCCTTCTCGGTAGAGGCGGAAATCCCGCCGGAGTGGGAGTGCAAGGTCTGCGGGGCCCAGGCACTCCTCGTTGACGGCGATGGACCTGAGGAGAAGAAGGGGAAGCCTGCGCGTACGCACTGGGACATGCTCATGGAGCGCCGTACTCGAGAGGAACTCGAGGAGGTCCTGGAGGAGCGCCTCGCGGTTCTCCGTTCAGGAGCCATGAACATCGCGGTGCATCCGCGGGACAGCCGCAAGTCCGCCTGACGGCGAGCTTGACCAACAGGGCTGACTGAACAAACACCGCACACGAAGGCCGGGGCCACTGCTGAGCAGTGGCC
>NZ_JBSGSG010000149.1:0-11378 GCF_053606765.1 Streptomyces sp. NPDC055189 | reverse complement strand
CCTCGCTGCTGTGTGTGCGGTGCCGGTCGCTCAGCTTGCGTTCGGCTGGGTGCGGCGGGCGTATGCGCGGGCCGCGCGGGCCCTGTCGCCGCAGCGGGTGGAGCACCAGTGGCGGCGGCCGTGGCGGAGCAGGTAGCGGTTGCAGGGCGGGGAGCCGCAGGCCGTGAGGCGGGTGGCGTCGGGGGCCGTGAGGAGGGCCGCGGCGTCCGCGGCGAGGGTGGCCAGGGCGTGTTCGACGATCTGCGTGGTGGGGTGGGACGCGGCGCGGTAGAGGCCGCCGCGGGCCGGGTCCCAGTGCAGGAGCGAGGCCGCGGGGGCTCTGGTCAGGGCCTCGTTGACGGCCGCGAGTGCGCCCGCCGGGGGTGGGCAGCCGTCGACGCGGGCGGCGAGCAGGGACCTGATCTGTTCGCGCAGTGTGCGCAGTTGGGCCGTGCACATTTCCTGCAGGCCCGCGTCCGCCGGGGCCAGGCCGCGGTCGGTGAGCCAGCGGTTCGTGTCCTGCGGGGTGCCGAGGAAGTCGGTGAACTGGCCGCCGGGCAGGGCGATGGCGCTGTTGGCGAAGTCCAGGGCGGGGTACTGCTCCGCACCCGGCGCGGGCGGTGGCGGCAGGGGTGGCGCCAACTCGGCGGTCAGGGTTTCTTTCACCTACCTCATGGTACGCATTGCCTTCATCCGTGAGAAACGGTTACGGTTTCTCACGGATGAACCTTCCTTCAACCGTGAGGCATGTGTCTTTCATGGCTGCTGCTTTCGGCACCCCCGGCTCGACCGACGAGCAGATCCCCGTCCGCGTCTTCGGCGGTCCCACCGCCTTCTTCGAGTACGGCGGTCTCAGGTTCCTCACCGACCCCACCTTCGACGCACCCGGCGACTACCCGGCCCCGGGCGGAACCGGCCTGACCAAGACCGCGCCCGCCTCCGTCTCCCCCGACGACCTCGGCCCCGTCGACGTCGTCCTGCTCTCCCACGACGAGCACCCCGACAACCTCGACGTCTCCGGGCGCGCCCTGCTCCCCGGCGTACCGCTCACCCTCACCACTCCCGGCGGCGGGCTCCGCCTGCGCGAGGGACTCGGGGACAAGGTGAAGGGGCTCGGCGACTGGGAGTCCGTCGAGCTCGAACGGCCCGGCGGCGGACACGTCACCGTCACCGGTGTGCCCGCCGTGCACGGGCCCGGCAGGCGCGAGGACGTCGAGCCGCTCACCGGCGAGGTCGTCGGCTTCGTCCTGACCGGCGAGGGCCTGCCCACCATCTACGTCAGCGGCGACAACGCCTCGCTCACCGCGGTCGAGCAGACAGCCGAGCGGTTCGGTCCCGTGGACACCGCCGTCCTCTTCGCAGGAGCTCCCCGCTTTCCCTTCTTGTTCGGCGGTGCGCCGATCGTCCTCGACAGCAACCAGGCGGCCGAGGCCGCGAAGATCCTCGGGGCGCGGCGGGTCGTCCCCGTCCACTGCGACAGCTGGGCCCATTTCACCGAGGGGCGGCAGGAATTGGCCTCTGCGTTCGCCGCCGCGGGTCTCGCCGACCGGCTGCAAGCGGGCTGAATCACCGCCTCAGGAAGCGGATCGACGGCCTCGACCCCGGGCCGTCGTCCGCCGGTGTCACCACCGCCCGCACCCCGTACACCTTCGCGATCAGCTCCTCCGTGATCACCTCGGACGGAGTGCCCGACGCGTGGGCCACGCCTTCGCGCAGGACCAGCAGGTGGTCGCAGAACATGGCGGCCAGGTTCAGGTCGTGCAGGGCGATCACGCTGGTCAGGGGGAGGTCCGCCACCAGGGACAGGAGGTCGAGCTGGTGCTGGATGTCCAGGTGGTTGGTCGGTTCGTCCAGGAGGAGTTCGCGGGGGTCCTGGGCCAACGCCCTTGCTATCTGGACCCGTTGGCGTTCGCCGCCGGACAGCGTGTGCCAGGACTGGGCGGCCCGGTCGGCCAGGCCCGTGCGGGCCAGGGCCTCCCGGACCGCCTCGTCGTCCCGGGGCGTGGCGGGGGACCACGCCCTGCGGTGCGGGATGCGGCCCAGGCGTACGACCTCCTCCACCGACAGCTCGACCTGCGTGGTGGCGTCCTGGTCCACGACCGCCACCCTGCGTGCCACGGTGCGGCGGCCCACGTCCCGCAGCGGCCTGCCGTCCAGGGTGACCACCCCCGACGCCGGGGCCAGGACGCCCGCCAGGATGCGCAGGAGGGTGGACTTGCCCGAGCCGTTCGGGCCGAGCAGGCCGACCGTCGCTCCGGGGGGCGGGGCCAGGGTCACCCCGTCGACGATGAGGTGGCCGCCGGCTGTTCTGGTCACCCGGTCGGCTCGCAGGCCGGGGTCGGTGTGCGGGCCGGAGCCCGGGGCAGCGTGCAGAGTCATGTCGTCTTCCGGGTGCGGTAGAGGACCAGGACGAATGCCGGGACGCCGATCAGGGACGTCACCACACCCACCGGGACCTCCTGGGGGTCAAGGACCGTGCGGGCCAGCGTGTCCACCCACACCAGGAACACCGCGCCCGCGAGCGCCGTGACCGGGAGCAGGCGTGCGTGCCCCGAGCCGACCAGGGCGCGGGCCGCGTGCGGCAGGACCAGGCCGACGAAGCCGATGGCGCCCGCGCTGCTGACGAGAGCCGCCGTGAGCAGGGCCGTGACGGAGAGCAGCAGGAGGCGGGTGCGGGCCACGTGGACCCCCAGCGTCGCCGCCGCGTCCTGGCCGAACACGAACGCGTCCAGGGTGCGGGCATGCGCCAGGCAGATGGTGAGCGCCACGACGAGCACCGCCCCGCACAGCCAGACGTCCGTCCAGCCGACCCCGCTCAACGAGCCGAGCAGCCAGAACAGGACCCCCCGCGTCGTCTCCGCGTCGCCCGCCGTGAGGATCACGAACGAGGTGAGCGCGGAGAAGAGCTGCATCGCCGCGACGCCGGAGAGCACCACTCGGTCGGCGCTCCCGCCGAGCGTGTGGCTGAGGAACAGGACGAGGGCGAACGACACGACGGCGCCCACGAAAGCGCCCGCCGAGACCGACACCGCTCCCCCGCCGACCCCGAGGACGACGATCGCGACCGCCCCCGTGGAAGCGCCCGACGAGACGCCGAGCACGAAGGGGTCGGCGAGCGGGTTGCGCAGCAGGGACTGGAGGACGGTTCCGCAGACCGCGAGGCCCGCGCCGCAGACCGCCGCGAGGAGCGTGCGCGGCATGCGCAGGTTCCAGACGATGCCGTCCCTGATGGGCGTCAGTGTCGCCTCGCCCCAGCCGAGATGGGCCGCCACCGCCGACCACACGTCCGGTACGGAGATGTCGGCGGGGCCGATGGTGACGGCCACCGCCACGGAGAGGGCGAGGGCGGCAAGGCCCGTCGTCCAGAGCAGGAGCTGCCGTATGCCGCCCGGCAGACCGGCCCGTCGTATGCCGCCCGGCAGACCGGCGGCTCGCGTCACTTGGCGAGCCCGAACTCGCGCAAGGCGGCGGCGACTTGTTCCACGCCGTCGACCGTGCGGATCGTCGGGTTCATGGCCTGGCCGCTCAGCAGTACGTACCGCTTCTTCTTCACGGCGGTCAGGTTCTTGGTGGCCGGGTTGGACTCCAGGAACTCGATCTTCTTCTTGGCGCTCTCGGCCGTCTGCGACTTGCGGGTGAGGTCGCCGATGACCAGGACGTCGGGGTCACGGTCCGCGACGGTCTCCCAGTTGATCTGGGGCCACTCCTCGCGGGTGTCGTCGAAGACGTTCTTCACGCCGAGCTCGCGGGTGATGATGCCGGGCGCTCCGCAGCAGCCCGCGATGTAGGGGGCGTCGGAGTTGGCGAACCAGTAGAGGAGCGAGGTGCCGGACGCGTCGGCCTTCTTGACGGTCTTCGTGGCCTTCGCCACCCGCCCCTTGAGGTTCGCGACCAGCCGCTCGCCGCGCTTCTCGACCCCGAAGGCCTTGGCCAGGTCGCGCACCTCGCCGTAGACCGTGTCCATGGTCAGCGTCTTGACGCGCTTGCCGTCGCCGTCGCCGCTGTTGTCCTTGCCCGCGCAGTCGGACGGCGAGACGTAGGCGGGTACGCCGAGTTCGGCGAACTTGGCGCGGTCGGCGACGCCGCCCTTGCTGACCGTCGCCGTGAAGGAGGCGGTGACGAAGTCGGGCTCCTTGGCGAGGACCTTCTCGAAGGAGGGGTAGCTGTCGGCGATCCGGTCGACCTTGGCGTTGTCCTTCTCCAGGCCCTTCAGCACCGGGTCCGTCCAGGTGCCGGTGCCGGCCATGCGGTCCGCGAGGCCCAGGGAGAGCAGGATCTCGGTGGAGCCCTGGTCGAGGGAGACGGCGCGCTGCGGCGGCGCCTTGATCTCCGCCTTCTTGCCGCAGGACGTCAGGGTCACGGGATAGCCGTCGGCCTTCTTGTCCGTGGTGGAGGAGGCAGGCGAGCCGCCGCAGGAGGTCAGCGTGACGGCGAGGGCCGCGCTGAGCAGGACGACGGGTATACGTACACGACGGGCTGTGGAGGACACATGATCCCTTGAGTCTCACGGCTCATACGCGGAGCCTGGCCTGCTTCGTCACCTCCGCCGCTCGGTGCGCGGGCGAAGGCGCCAGCAGGTCTTCGGACTCGGGGATCGGCCGGACGGGGCGCCTTCCCGGGCGTCCGTGGACGCCCAGTGGCCGTGGCCCCGCCCGTTCCCCCTCACCGCTGCGCGTCAGTTCCGGATTCGCACCGGATTCCCTGGCCCTGGTGTGGGTTGACTGGCGCTCGCAAGCTATCACGCGAGGTCAGGGAGGCTGCCGTCACGCCAGGGCAGGGAAGCTGCCGTCAAGCCGGGTCAGGACGCCCCGTCCGGCCTCGGTGCGCCGCGGTAGGTCCCGAAGGACCATTTGTTTCCCTCGGGGTCGGCGATCGCGAACTCCCGGCTGCCGTACGGCTGGTCCTCGATCTCACGGATGATCTCGACCCCGGCGGCCCTGAGCCGCTGGTAGAGCTCGTCCACCCGGTCGGTGACGACGTACGTGCCGAAGGTGCCCGGCTTCAGGCACCAGTCCCCGGCCCCGTCGTCGTACGAGCCGAGCATGATCGCTCCGCCCTCGGGCCAGTCGAGCTCGGCGTGGGCCACGCTGCCGCCGTCCTCGTAGACGGCGGTGCGCAGGAAGCCGACGGTGCCGACCAGGAAGTCGATCAGGGCGGGGGCGTCGTGCGCCTGGAGGGTCGGCCAGACGCTGGGTGCGCGTCCGCCGGAGGTGGCGGAGCCAGCGGCGGACTGGGGCTGCTTCTGCTTCTCGGTGGTGTCCATGGGTCCTACTCTTCGCCCCCGCCGTGGCTCCCGGCTTGGATATTCCGGCACTCTTCGGCCAGCCAGCCGGTGGGGCTCGCGCCGGTGTACTGCCGGAAGTCCCGTACCAGGTGGGAGTGGTCGTAGTAGCCGCAGTCGGCGGCGACGCGCGCCAGGTCAGGGGCGGCGCCCGCCGCGACGGAGCGCACGACGGCGTTGCGGGCGCGCTGGAAGCGCATCAGGCGGCCCGCCTGCTTGGGGCTCAGGCCCGTCTCGGCGCAGAAGAGCGTGGTGAGGCGGCGTTCGCTCAAGGCGACGTGCCGGGAGAGGCCGCGCAGGGTGCCGATGCCCTGGTGCCGGGCGAGCCAGGCCCAGGCTTCGGCGACCTCGGGACGTACGGACCCCTCGGCGCCCGCGTCAGCCGCGCGCTGCCGCAAGTAGGCGGACAGGGAGGCGAACCGCTGCTCCCAGCCGCTCTGCTCGCACAGGAGATCCCGTACGTCGGCGGCGCGGCGCCCCATCACTTCCGCGCCGGGCGTCACCAGGTCGCCCGCAAGCGCCGACGCCGGTACGCCGAACAGGGCGCGGGCGGCGAGCGGGTGGACGGCGAGCTGGATGCCCGCCTCGTGCTCGGGCCGTACGACGTAGGCCGGTGACCGGTGCAGGCCGCCCAGGACGATGTCCGTGCGCATGGCGTCGGGGCCGGCCGCCTGCTCGGGGCTGGCGCCGGTGGCGACGGGGCCGTCGAGGGAGAAGATCAGCGTCAGGTACGGGGACGGCAGGCCGCGGTGCAGGCCCGGCTGCTCGCCCGCCGTGCGGTAGCCGACGGCGGACACCACCATGCCGCCGAGCCGCGGAGCGGCCCGTACGAACTCCGGGGAGGCGGTCTCCATGCCTTCCAGTATGCGACGGGCGCCGCCGCGGGGCAGGCGCCCGTACGCGGGGACGCGGGGCAGGCCCGGACGCGGGCCCGGCCTCACCGCGGGGCAGGCCCGTACGCGGAGCGGCCGTCTGACGCTGCTACCCGCGCACAGGCGTCCCATGCCCGTTCCGTCCGGTGATGTCGATCATGGGAATCCGCGGCCCCGCCCCATACGATGACCCGCCGCTCCGGACGGGGCGCAGACCGCTCTCAGGGGGCACAGAACCATGGCATCAAAGGCAACGGGCAAGCTGGCCGTACTCGGCACGGCGGGCGCGCTCACCGCGGCCGTCATCGCGGGGACGGCGCTCTGGCCGAGCACGGACGCGACGGCCGCCGACGCCTCCGCGAAGACCGCCGCGAAGAGCGCCCGGGCCGCGGCCGAGCTGAAGCACTGGCCCGCGCCGGTCGCCAAGAAGCTGGGCAAGGTCATCGCGCAGAACGACGGCAAGGGCGCGTACGCCGTCTTCGACGCGGACAACACGACGTACCGCAACGACCTGGAGGAGTCCCTCCTGCCCTTCCTGGAGATGAAGGGGGTGCTGACCCGCAAGTCGATGGACCCGTCGCTGAAGATCATCCCGTTCAAGGACACGGCGAAGCACAAGGAGAGCCTCTACAGCTACTACAACCGGCTCTGCGAGGTCGACGACCAGGTCTGCTACCCGTGGGCCGCGCAGATCTTCTCCGGTTTCACGCTCAAGGAGCTCAAGGGGTACGTGGACGAGCTCCTGGCCTACGACAAGCCCATCCCCGCCGAGTACTACGAGGACGGGAAGCTGACGAAGACCGAGGTGAAGAAGCCCGAGTTCTTCACCGGCATGCAGGAGCTCTACAAGTCCCTGCGGGGGCACGGCATCGAGGTGTACGTCGTCAGCGCGGCCAGCGAGGATCTGGTCCGCATGGTCCTCGCCGACCCCAAGTACGGCTACGACGTGAAGCCCGAGAACGTCATCGGCGTCGGCCTGCAGCTCAAGGACCGCAAGACCGGTGAGGTCACCAGCTCCCGCAAGGAGATCGCGGAGGGCCGCTTCGACCAGAAGAAGCTGGCCAAGCGCGAGCTGACGCCGAACCTCTGGGCGCCCCTGACCTGGTTCCAGGGCAAGCCCGCGGCCATCAACACGTACATCGACGAGTGGAAGAAGCCGGTCCTGGTGGCGGGCGACACCCCGGCGAGCGACGGCCCGATGCTGTTCCACTCGGCGGACGTGGAGCACGGCGGGGCGCGGGTCTGGGTCAACCGCAAGGACTCGTACATGAAGCAGCTCGACGGGATGAAGCAGAAGAACGCCGACCGGCAGCGTGAGCTGGGCCAGAAGGTGACCGCGGACAAGCGGTGGCTGACGGTGGTCCCGGACGAGATCCGCTAGCCGGTACGCGAGATCCGTGGTCGGTTCGGGACGCGCTAGCCGTCCCATCCCCGTCTGAGGCGTCTGCGCCGGGTGCCGTGCGTGCCCGGCGCGGACGTCGTGCCGGGCGGCCCCGGCGCGTAAAGGACCTGCCAGAACACCGTCGCCGCAAGCAGCCAGACGAGCCACCCCACACCGAGCCCGCCCCCGAAGAGGCCCAAGGCAAGCGGCAGCAGCGTGCAGGGCAGGCCCCACCCGAGCAGCCACGGGCGTTCCGCGCCGGTGAAGAGGCCGGTGAGCAGGCTGATGCAGAAGTACGCCGCCACGCTCGCGCAGAGCAGTCGGCGTACGCCGTCGGGGGCGGACCCGTGGGCGTGTTCGGCCGCCGCTCCCAGGCCCGCGGCGAGCGCGGCGATCGCGGCCGTCGTCACACAGTGCAGGAGCATCGCGAACCGGACGGGCATCCTGTCGGGGCGCAGGTGCGGCACGCCCGCGAAGCCGTACAGGAGCGAGAGCGTCCATACGCCGATGAGCAGGGCGAACGAGCCGGTCGCCGTGACGGCGAGTGCCGCGTCCCAGGGGACGTCGGAGGCCGCCGCGGTGATCTGGATGACGCCTTCGCCGAGCACGATGATGACGAACAGGCCGAGGCGTTCGGCCAGATGTACGGACTCGGAGGGGGCCGCCGCGATCACCGGCGGCCCGCCCTCCGGGTGGCGCCGTACGTCGGAGGGCCGGCCGCCCCGGTGCGCGACGGCCTGGTCGAGCTTGTCCTGCGCCCCGCGCAGCATGCGGTCGCTGTCGACGCCAAGCATGATCACCAGGTCGAGGGCGATGCCCGCCGCCCACAGCCAGTAGCGTCCGGGCGCGGGCACCCAGAGCGAGATCAGCCAGGGCAGGGCGCCCAGTCCGTACTGCGCGAGCGGCCAGTCCACGACGACCTGGCCGCGCCGCCAGACCCGGCCCGCGAGCCAGCGCAGGAGGACATAGGCGATGACGAACGCGGTGACGTGCTCGTCCGCGTGGACGCCGGGGACCGCCGCGACCATGACGGCGAGGCCGGACATCGCCAGGAGCATGCTGGGCGCCCTGACGCGGTCGCCCGCGATGTTCCCGTAGACGGTGAAGCAGGCCCAGGCCGTCCAGAAGGCCAGGTAGAGCAGGAGATACAGGCCCGCGTCGGCGAGGGAGGGGTCCTCGTGGAGCAGGTGGGCGAGCTGGCCGACACCGGCGACGACGACCAAGTCGAAGAAGAGCTCGATCCAGGAGGCGTGGCGCTCGGTGAGCGGTCGGTCCTCCGCGCCGGGCTGCGCCTCCTCGTGCGTGCTCATGGGACCGATCATGGGCGGTGGAGGTCACTCCCGCAGCGCGGCACCGTCCGCACCGGCAGCGGTCACGAGCCCCGAGGCGATCGCCTCGGTCAGGGCCGCGTGGTCCCGGTCGTTCTGCACGGCGTAGCGCAGCGCGAAGTCCGCGACGGCCCGGTCGAACGTGTCGGAGCCGCCCAGGTAGGCGGCTATCGCGATGCGGTCGCCGGAGCGGGCGTGGGCGCGGGCGAGTGCGGTGCCGCAGAGCCCGGCGTAGGAGCGCAGTTCCCCGGCGGACATGGCCTCCACGTCCGCGGAGCCCTTCATGTCGCGGAGCTGGCGCCAGTAGAAGGCGCGGCCCCGGGGACCCGTCATCCAGCCGAGGAAGATGTCGCTCGCCGCCTGGAGGAGGCGCTGGCCCGCGACCACGCGGTGGCCGGGGTGGACGTACGGTCCCGGCGGCAGATGCTCCTCGACGACCGAGCGGACCGCCTCCTTGATCTGGAGGAAGAGCGGGTCGTCGTCGTCGCGCCCGGCGAGGAGCACGATGAAGCAGCGGGTGCCGACGCTGCCCACGCCCACCACTTTTCGCGCCGCGTCCACGAAGTGGTAGCGGTCCAGGAGGAGTCGGCGCTCCTCGGAGAGCGTGGAGCGGTAGTCGCCGAAGATCTTGCGTACGGCCGCGAGGTCCGGGGCGCCCGCCGGTATGAGCAGCGGCGGGTCGTGGATGATGCGGCGGACGCCGTTCACCTCCCGGGTCAGCTTGCCGAGCGCCTGCAGGCTCGTGCGGCCGCGGGCCCGGTCCAAGGTGCTCTCCGCGCGCTTGCGTCGGCGGGTGGAGCGGATGAGGGGCAACAGGTCGTGGGCGTCGGTCCGTTCGTACCAGACGGCCAGTTCGCCGAGTTCCGCGAGGCGCCTCATCGACGAGCGGTACGACGTCACCGCCGCGAGGCACGCGGCACGGGTCCCGCTCTCCGGGTGGCCGTTGCAGCGGGACGCCACGGCGACGCTCGCGGCGAGGCGTTTGACGTCCCATTCGAAGGGGCCGGGGCAGGTCTCGTCGAAGTCGTCGAGGTCGAAGAGCAGGGTGCGTTCCGGCGATGCATAGAGGCCGAAGTTCAACAGGTGGGCGTCGCCGCAGAGTTGGACCGTGAGACCGGTCTGCCACTGGACGGCGAGGTCCCCCGCCATGACGGCGGCCGCGCCCCGCAGGAAGGAGAAGGGCGAGGCGGCCATGCGGGCGTACCGGATGGGCAGCAGCTCCTGGACGCGGTCCGCCCCCTGCCGCTCCAGGACGGCCACCGGGTCGGCGCGGTCGGCGGAGGGTATCCAGGCCCCGTGCGAGGAACGGGAGGCGTACTTGCGGGCAGCCCTGCCCTGCCGGGCACGCTCGTCCGGAGTGCTCATCGCCCCGCTCCCCTCTCCGTCGGCAGCTCCCGGCAACAGCCTCCTCTCAGCAGCAGCCAATGCCGCCGCCGGAGCGCACGCATGCCGGGTACGGCGAACGGGTGAACCGGCCCCGAGTATGTGTGCACCTCAGCTTCCGCCCGCCACCGCCCATGCCGCCACCTTCTTGGCCAGGGCTCCGCCCGCCCGCGTCCACACGAAGTGGTCGAGACGGGCGCCCGCCTCCCGCACGGAGTACCGGTCGCGTGTGACGCGGGCTCCCGGCGCCTTGCCGACGAGGTGGTCGAGAGCGGGTGCGGGGGCCCAGGTGTCGCCCTCCACGGAGACCGCGAGGACGGGCAGGCCGAGGGTGCGCAGGGCTGCTTCATAGTCGTGCGGGGAGCCGGGGGACGAATAGCGGCCCGTGCGCCCCTGGCGTGCCCAGTCGCGCATGACGCCCTTGGGCTGGTTGCCGCCGAAGCCGAGCCTGGTGCCGGGCCACCGGCCCAGCAGCGTGGACGTGGCCGCGGTGAGCAACTGGCCGATGAGCAGCAGGGGGCCGCGCAGGGGGCCGTACGCGCGGAACCAGACGGAGCCCGAGGCGACGAGGGCGACTCCGTCGACGCCGGGGCCGATCCCCAATGCCGCGTGTATGAGGCCCAGTTGGCCGCCCATGCTGTGGCCGAGGAGGTACAGCGCGGGCTCCGGGCCCAGTTCGCCGCGTATCGCCTCGATGACCGCGACGAGGTCCTGCTCGACGATCGTGCGGTAGCCGTGGTCGACGGCGTCCGCGTCCGTCACCCGCGGGGTGCTCTCCCCCTGCCCGCGCATGTCCACGGTCAGGGCGGTGAGCCCCTCCGCGTGCAACTGGCGCGCGAACGCGCGGTAGTAGCGGGCGGGGGTGCCCATGGCGGGGAGGATCAGGACGGCCGGCGCGGGGCGCGGCGATGCCCCGCTCCCCCGCAGGCCGCGGACGGGAAACCGTGCCCCGTCCGGGAGTTGGGCGGTGACGAGCAGCGGCAGCCCGGCTGCCGGGTCCTGCTGGGCGGGGACGGATTCCGGCTGAGTCATGCGGTCAGCATGGACCACGCGTGCGGGCGGGGGCCGCCTGGCCCCCCCCCCCCCCCCCCCGGGGGGACCCCCCCCCGCGGGTTCGCCAGTGTGGGCGCCCCCAATTGCGGGGGTTTTGCCAC
>NZ_JBSGSG010000148.1:0-11707 GCF_053606765.1 Streptomyces sp. NPDC055189 | reverse complement strand
GGTCAAGGCCGGCTCGTTCGTCCAGCTCCTGGCCTCGGGGCAGCCCGAGGTTGTACCGCTCAGGCGGACCCGCCCGGGGTGCCGGGGCTCTCTGATCGGTTTCAGGGTGGTCTGATGTTTTCCTGTCGAACGGTGCGTCTGCTGCAGTATTCTGGACCCTTTTTGACGCTGCCTCAATGATCTCTCTTTTATGCCACAATAACTCGTATGCCGAAGAGGATGTGTGGGTTCGGACCGGCGGAAAGACCTTCACTGCCGACACTATTAGGGGAATGGACAACAGCGAACCCTGCTATCTCCAAGTCAAGGTGACTGGAGCGGGAGTCTTTGAAAATCCGTGGCCGTATTCCATACCGGGATGAGGGATTGACCGACGAGGAGCGGCGGCGTTACTCCGATTCCATGCTGCCTGTGGTTGTCGCGCAGGGGCTCCTCGACGCGATCGCGGCCTGTGCGGCGGACGGCGGGCATTGGCTGCTCGGCTTCGAGGACAACTCTGCGTGTACGGAGGTGGGTTGGGTGCGTAGCGAGTTGGGCAGGAGCGGGCTGCCGCCACAGCGGCGTGCGGATGCAGGGCCTTCGGTTACCGCGCACACGACGGCGTCGGGCTCTGTGGCCGGGGGCGCGGACGGATCGGAGACGATGCCGGCGGGCGATCGTGCGCTGCTTGCCCCGGGGGTACCGGCGAGACAGTCATCGCCGGCGGAGTCTGGATGAGCGGGAGCGGATGCTCGCCCAAGTCCCTGCGCACTAGTGTGTCCCCGGTAGGCCGTCCGTGGCACCCGGGGTCGGCGGGCAGTGGCAGTGACGTGGAGTACGAGGAGGACGTCGCGGCGAGCGGCGAGCAGCGTTGCGGGGCCAAGCACGGAGGTCTCGGGCGGAGCTGTGTCCTGTGTGAGGGCCATGTGGGGTTGCACCGTGGGCACAGCCCTGCCGATGTCCTCGCCTGTGGGGACGGCGACGCCGACGTCTACGACGATTGAGGGCTGGGCGGTGCTTGCGCATAGTTGGGCGGCAACGGTCAGGGGGGCGAGGTGAGCTTGCCGAAGGCCCGGCGCAGGACTTCTTGGTCGACGCGGGTGCGGCCGGTGCGTTTGAGGGCGGTGTGGGTGAGAGCCGTCAGGCGGGCCCAGTTACGGAAGTTGCCGTGCGCGGCCCGGCTGTCGGCGTAGGTGATGTGGTCGGGGTCGGCGTCGGCCCGGGCAGCTTTGTTGTCGTCCCAGACCATGCCGAGGTTCTCGCGCTCGGTGATCCAGTCGGGAGAAAGGGTCCCCTGCTGGTAGGCGGTGCGCTGGCCGGTGATGAAGGTGCCCAGACGGTAGCCACAGGCGTCTTCGTAGTCGCAGGGGGCGCGGAAGTGGCCGGGAACCGGTCACTGGTAGAGGAAGTCTGTCCAGCACATCTGGAGTCCGGCGAACAGGGTGACGGTGGTGTCCGCTGCCTCTCGGTGGCCGAGGGGCGGAAGAGGGTGTCCGCCGTCGCGTCTTCCTCGACGAGCTCGGCCGTGCCTTCACCACCAACGAGTACGCGGGCCGCTCGCACGCCGTGCCGGGCACTCGCACCAGGTAGCCCAGCGGGCCCGCAACTGGCGGGCGCCCCTGAAATGCGACAGGGTCCGGATCCTCTTGGTGGATCCGGGCCCTGCTCGGCAGTAGCGGGGAGAGGATTTGAACCTGCGACCTCTGGGTTATGAGCCCAGCGAGCTACCGAGCTGCTCCACCCCGCGTCGGTGAAGCCACCCGTACGCCATCCCGCAGGGTCCGCAGACGGCCTCCGGCCAGGGGCTATGCAGCGAAGCCGACGTTGGTGCAGTACTCGTACGCTCCGTACTGGGATCCCAGATCAGGCAGGATGTCGTCAGTCCAGGCCGCGTCCAAACCGTGGTGGTCACCGGCCGCCCACGCGTCGACGATCCGGTCCCAGCGGCGCACGTTCATGTGCCGGAAGGGAACGTCGCGCTGCAGCGGGCGGGCGACGCCGGACTGGTTGAGGGGGTGGATCTCCACCCTGGTGCCGCCGTTCGCGTTGAGGCGCTTGAGCAGGTGTCGGGCCACGTTCTGCCGGCGCACCGCCCGGTAGGCGTCGTCGATCTTTTTCAGGTTCTTCGCCGAGGGCTGGCGCTTGCCCTGCAGCCACGCCTTCAGTGTGCGGTCGGTCACCGTCAGCCCGGCATCCCGGGCGGCCTGACGGGCGTGGTCGGACCTTGTCAGGTAGTTCAGGCGGGCCGTCAGTCCGCGTTTTGCGGTGACGGGGGTGGCGATGCCGCCGGCGAGGTCGTCGAGCTTCCGCCCGACGAGTTCGCTTCCCTTGACGCCGCTCGCGCCGAACTTTCCGAAGTCACTATTCCTCTCCGGCATCTACTGCTCCTCCCCCGTCGTGTCGGTACCCGCGGTGTAGAGGTCTTTGACCTTGACCTCGTTAACCCCACGGCCTTCGGGGAAGACACGGCGCCAGTCGCCGATGACGTGGAGTTCGTCGGTGCCCATCGCACGGACGACGGCGAGTCCTTCGCCGTGGGCTTTGAGCGCCTTCATCCAGAGGTTGGCGAAGGCCTGGGAGCGGATGATGTGCATCCAGTCCGGCCGGTACAGCTCCCGGTTGTAGTTCGACTCCCCCATGGTGGAGACGAACTTCGAGTACATCGCCTTCACGTACTCCAGGGTGACCGCGTCGCCGGTGGCGATGGCGGTGTCGCGGGCGTCCTTGAGCGTGATGCGGAACTTCTCCAGCAGGTTCTCCGTCGCCCCCGAGGTGTAGGACTCGTGGACCTCCGGAGCCTCGCACAGCCCGTACTTCGGGCTGGACAGGCGCAGTAGGAGACGCAGGGTGGGTTCGGTGACCCATAGGGGTCCGGGTTCGTCGCGCTCGCCGATCGGGTTGGGCAGCACGGCGTGGTGTTCCCAGGCGGGTGGGGTGATCAGGTGGACTCCGGCGCGGCGGCGGTCGTGCGGCCTGCCGGTGGTGTGCTCGAGCTGCCCGAGCGGCAGATGAGTCTTGAGGGCGGACAGATAGGCACCGTTGATGTCCAGTGCCGTTACCTCATGAACGCCGGGCGGCAGTTCGGCGCGGGTCCACTTGGGGCGGGCCTCCCAGATCTGGTCCGCGCCCCGGGAGGTCTGCTTCTTCAGGATGTCGGGAATCCAGGGGTGGGCGATCACGTCGTACCGGGCGCCCTTGCGGGTCTCGTCCAGCAAGCGCATCGCGTCGCCGATCGCCTTCTTCAACAGCGCCGCGGTGGCCGCTTCCATCTCGCCCTGGTGCTCGGTGAGCGCTCCCTCAACCGCCGTATGGATCAAGCCCACCGGGCCTGACGGCTCCTGGAATGCCCGGCGGGCCGGGCCCTTGGCACGCTCCGGCGGTTTCGGGGCCGGGGCGGGCCGGTCGGCGACCGGGGCTGGCTGCGCCCGGGCTGTGCTGTCCTGGCATTCGGCTGGGTCCAGGTGCTGGGCGAAGCCCTCCACCCGCTGTCCGGCCGGATGCCCGCACAGCACGCACGGCTCCGGCGCGGTGAGTACCTCGACTTCGTCCCCGTCTTCGGGCTCGGAGGAAGCGGGCTGGGTTGCAGCGGCGGCCTCCGTCGCGACGGGCTCGGTCGCACTGGGCTCCGCCGTCGGCTCGGTTTCGGGCGTGGTGTCGGTGGCGAGCTTGGCGCTCAACCCGTCGAGGAGGTAGGCGTACTTGGCGCGCACCTCGCCGACCGGATCCCGGCCGGCTTCCCAGGCGCTGACCGTGGACGGGCTCACCCCCAGGGCGCGGGCCACCTGAGCCTTGGACAGCGCAGCCTGCTCGCGCAAGGCGCGGCGGGCTTCGGCGTCCGGGAGGTCGGTCTGCGGGCCGACGGAGGCGAGGAGCGAGTCGATCGCGTCGAAGTCACTCACCGGGACGATCCCTTCAGATGTAGGTGACGGGGTTGCGGGACAGGTGCGGGCTCTTGGTGGCGCGGCCGACACGGTCGTCGCCGCGCAGCAGCTCTCCCTGGAGGGCATAGCGGTCGCCGTGTTTGGAGATCCCGGTGATCGTCGCGACGGCGAGGACGGTGCCTGACGTGTTGATGATCTGCACCTCGTCTTGTGAGAGGGCGCGGTCGGCGTTGAACTTCCAGATGCCGCGGCCGGCCTCCCAGGCCTCGTCCTCACTCATGCCGGGGCGCCATCCGATGGTCGTCCGTTCGAGCATGTCGTCGGGGCCTGCCTCGCGCTCGGGGCCGATCTGGATCTGCAGCACCCGTTCACCTCCCGGAACCTGAACTCTTCAACTTGTTACTAAGTTACCGTCCGAGCATGCAACTTCGCAACAAGTTAAGAAGTATTCAGCTTGCCTGGCCCCAGTACGACTTCACCGCTCCGGCGCTCGACACGAAGGAGCCCCACTCCATGACCAAGGCGTACGGCGAAGTACTGCGCGGCATCCGCACCGGCCCCTGCTCCACCTGATGCACGACCGGCGCGGAGCTGATCCACATCCGGTTCACCGACGACTGCGACATCCGCCGCTGCAACGAGTGCGGCGGCCAGAACAAGCTCGGAATCCTGGTGCACGCCCGGCCCAGCGAAGTAACGCACCCCGGCGCAAACTGATCCCTCGCCCCGGCCTTCGGGTCTCCGCCTGCCGCCAGCCCGACGGCAGGCGGAGACCCCTGCGCACGCTTTCGACCTGGACGCAGCCTTCTCAACCAAGTTGCCGCCTTGCAGGTCAATCAGGCCCTGGTGTAGCCGCCGTCGGCGAAGAGTTCGGCGCCGGTGACGAACGACGAGGCGTCCGAGGCCAGGAAGAGGGCGGCCTCGGCGATCTCCCCGGCGTCGGCCAGCCGCCCCAGCGGCACGACAGCCTCGGCGAACCGGTCGGCGTCCGGCCCCGCGGCGCCCAGCAGGCCAGGGGTCCGTGTGGGGCCCGGGCTGAGCACGTTGACCCGGAACCGGCGCTCCCGCGACTGCCGGGCCCAGTTGTGCACCAGGTTGCTCAGTGCCGCCTTCGAGGCGCTGTAGACCTCGAGTTGCTCGTTGGGCCGCACGCTGTTGCTCGAGCCGACGACCAGGACGGACGCGTTCTCTGCCAGCAGCGGAAGCGCCTTCTGCACGGTGAACAGCGGGCCCTTGACGTTGACGGCGAGGGTCAGGTCGACGTTCGCCTCCGTGTGGGCGCCGAGCGCGGCGTCCGCGACGATTCCCGCGTTGGCCACCAGCACGTCGATACGTCCGGCCTCCTCGCGGACTCGCGCGTAGAGCGCGTCCAGGTCGGCCAGGACCGAGACATCGGAGCGCACGCCGGTGGCCGCAGGGCCCAACTCCCCCACTGCCGCTTCAAGGCGGCCGGCGTCCCGGCCGGTCACGAAGACCTGTGCGCCCTCCCGGACGAAGCGGTGGGCGATGGCCAGCCCGATCCCGCTGGTCCCTCCGGTGATCACGGCCACCTTCTCCTGCAGCACGCCTGGCATGTCGAACCCCTTCAGTTGTGGAATGGATCGTCCACAACGTAGGCAGTAATGGACGATCGAGTCAAGAATGGGTAGGCTGAGATCATGCCGAGACCACGCGCATTCGACGAACGCCACGTCCTGGAGCAGGCCCGCGAACAGTTCTGGGCGACCGGCTACGCAGGAACCCGGATGGACGACATCGCCCGGACGACCGGCCTGGGCAAGGGCAGCCTGTACGGCGCATTCGGCGACAAGAGCAAACTCTTCCACCGCGTGTTCGGCGACTGGTGCACCGCAGTCGTCGAGGTCGCCGAAGAGCGGCTGGCAGGCGGCCCCGACTCAGAGGCCCTGGCCCGGCTGTCGCAATACGTGCACCTCATGGCGGAGAACACCGCCTCCGACACCGAGCGCCGCGGATGCCTGCTGGCCAAGGGCGCAGCGGAACTGGCCCAGCACGATGCGACGATCGCCGGACAGTCCGCGAAGACCATGACGGCACTACTGAACCTGCTGCAGACGGAGATCAGCACCGCCCAGCGCCACGGCGACATCGACCGCGCCGCGGACCCCGAACGGCTGGCGGCGCTCCTGCTCACAGTGGTCCGCGGCATCGAGGCAACCGGCAAAGCCGGACTGGACCCGGCAACCCTGCGGCATGTCGCAGACACCGCACTGGCCGTCCTGCCCGCACCCCCGGACCGCCGCTCCTGACGGGGGCACAGGTGAACGCCGGTCCCCGAGCCCGACCGCAGTGGCCGGTAGTCGTGAACGGGCGCGGTCGGCCGATCGGACAAACGCCCGGACAAGCTGCCCTGGAACACGGCCGACAGGGCACAACGGACTCCGCCGTCCCGGCTTCCCGTACCGGCCCCTGCCGACGTCCCAGCGGCACGAGCCGGTCTGTCAGAGGCACCGGATAACTTGCGGACCATGGGAAATTCAGGCGGATCGCTGACAGCCCGGACCACGGGGGAACTGCACCAGCTCATGCGGGCAGCAGGCTTCACGGGCATCGACGACACGGAGGCACTGGCGGAGGGCTGGCAGGTCACGGACTTCGCCGACTCCGCACCCAACAGCCTGGCCGACCTCGTCCGGCAAACGGGAACGCCGGCCGTCATGGTGTCCTTCCACGACAGCGACGTCGGTTTCATCGAGGCCCTCACCCCGGACGGCAACAGCTGGCACGGCCTGCTCAACCGGGAGACGGCGCAGAGCTACGAGATACCCCTGGAACACTTCCCCGTCGACCCCGCCGTGGCCGGCGCACTCGCCTGGTCGGCCGCCGCCGGACTGACACCCGACGAGGAAGCCCTCCGGCAGACGCTCACCGGATCGGCCCTGTTCGCCGAAGAACTCTCCTCAGCCCTCCTGGCCGCCCTGGGACTGCCCGGCGCAACCCAGCCACCACCGCCGGCCAGGACCTAGGGAACTCCGTGACCCCAGCCCGGGCTCCCTGAAGTGTCTGTACACCTGCATCGTCCACGCCCCGGCGACATGCCGCTGCTACCAGGAGGACGGGGGCGATGTGCGGGTCACCACGGCAGGCAGCCGTCCGCTCTCGATGGCCTGCCGCGGCAGGGACAGTTGGAAGTGCTCGCCGATGACCGCCAGCACCTGGCGTCGCCGTGCATGCGCCGAGAGTTCCTCGTCCGGGCCCAGCATGTCGTCGACGGAGTCCTGCGGCGGGATGACTCCGGCCGCTTCGAGGGCCGGGCGCAGCAGATCGGGCCGGGCTCCGGCGGGGTGATAGCCGGCGCCCAGCTCGAAGTGCAGCTGCACCTCGCCATCGGCGTGGTAGCTGAAGAAGGCGGGCGGATCGTCCGGACGCGGGTCGAAGATCAGTACCTCGGCTCCGCGGGACACGGCCGGGTCCAGAGCCCAGCCTTCGCTGCCCCCGCTCTCCACGACGAACGACCAGTCCCCGGCCCGGCCGATACGCCCCACGCAGTAGACCTGCGCCATGTCGACCAGGCCAAATGCCTCCTGCAGGGTGGCATCCGACCGGACCTCCAGCGGCTCGTGATCGGCCATGCGCTCAGCCAGGTCCCGCGGACCCAGGCCACGGGCACAGGTGATGTAGAGGCCCCCGGCGTTCCAAGCATCGGCGACCCACGCAACACCGTCAGACACGGCCACCTTCTCTCCTTCGGGGGACGCATTGCGATGTGCCGCTCGACGGCGTTCTTCTTCGTCGGGAGGGGGGAGCTATTGCAGCTACTGCAAGAAGCCGTCGACGGGCGCATCGTCGTATTCCGTCGCGCCCGCCGTCGTGATGCCGCCGGGTGAGCCGGGCAGCCGCAGAGAGTCGAGGGCGCTCACGTACAGGTCGGCCTTTTTGTCTCCGTCTGTGTCGCGCAGCCGTACCAGGCCGCCGAACTGGTCATCAGCCGTCAACGGACCCGGCACACCGGGGGTGTTGCGGGCGAACCACTGCGAACCGGCGCCGGACAGGCCGCTCGCCCGGCCCTTGAAGACATGCACGCCGCCCGCGTACTCCCGGCCGTCGATCTCCTCGCCCCGCACACCGACCGCGAGATCCGCGTAGCCGTCGCCGTTGGCGTCGCCCGCCGAGACGGATGAGCCGAACTCGTCGTAATTCTCCGCGGATCCGGCGACGCCACTGGTCGACTGGGTCAGGCGGGCGCTACGGGACGGGCCGCCGGATGCGCCGTACCAGACGCTGACGCGGCCCTTGTGCTTGGAGTAGAGGGAGGTGCCGACGGCGATGTCGCCGTAGCCGTCCTTGTCGAAGTCGGCGATGACACCGTCTCCGCCGCGCTCGGAGCTGCCGCCGTTGCCGGACTGCGACTCCAGGCGCAGGCTCTTGCCCGGGGCCAGCGAGCTCGCGCCGCCCTTGATGAACCAGGCGTCGGACGCGATGGATTCGGAGCTGACCACGTCGCCGATGATCGCGAGGTCGGTCTTCTTGTCGCCGTTGACCTTGCCGGAGATCAGGGCCGTGGCGTAGAACGACGTCGTCTTGTCGAGCTTGGTCACGGTGCCGGTGGTGCCGGAGCGCTTGAGCGGGCCGCGGTAGACGTAGGTCATGGATTCATTGATGACGGCCAGGTCCTGCTTGCCGTCCCCGTTGAAGTCGCCGGTCGCCAGGTCTTTGCCCATGTAGTTGTTGCGGCCCGGGTTCTTGTTCGGGAGCGTCGTGCCCTTGGACAGGCCGGAGGCGGAGCCCCACAGGAGGGTCACGGCGCCCTGGTCGGCGCCGTCGGAGCCGTTCTCGCCGGTCGCCGCCACCGCGAGGTCGCCGTATCCGTCGCCGTCGAAGTCCGCCGCGGCCCGTACCTCGCCGAACATGTCATCGGCCTCGTCGGAGCCGGGCACGCCTGAACTCCCCTGGGTGATGCGCTGCTGCGTCGAGCCGGGCCCGGTGGCGGTCCCGAAGACGACGGTGACTCCGCCGCCCCCTCGGGCGCTGAAGCTCGAGTACGCGTAGTCGCGGTAGCCGTCGCCGTTGAAGTCATCGCCGTGCTTCGCCGGCGCGGCGACCGCTGCCGCAGCAGGCAGGGCGAGAGGGGTCAGGCCCGCCACCAGGAAGGCGGCGAGCGCGGACGATGTCGGGATGCGCATGAGTGTCGGGGTTCCTTGCGAGTCGAGAGGCAGCGAGAGTGACAGGGCCACAGGCGGTGGCGTCAGTCGGCGATCCGGGCGCCGGGACGGGGCGCATGGTCAGGTGGTGCGTGGGGGCGCCGCGCCGTTCACCGGAAGCTGTCCCAGGTAACGCGTGGGGTCGGCGATCAAGAGACCGGTGGCAGGGCCGAAGGGTTGTACGGGACACACGGAAACGTCGACAGAAAAACGTCGTAAGTCCTTGACGGGGCGTTCATGCAGGGCGCACCCAGGACATCGTGACCCCGCTGCGTCCGTGCTTCGGCGCGCTCCGCCGGGAGAAGAACCTGCCTTCGCTCTCAGGGCATGAGCGGGCCGGTGGAGTGATCACCGGCAGGAAATCAACGCCGCAAGTAAGGGGTTTTGTGCGCGCCGAACGAACTGCAGGAAGCCCGCGTTGCAAGCCTGCTCCCGACATCTCGGCTCAACCGAACTCGCGGCGGCAAGGCTGATCAGCCCGTTGTGGAAGTTGGTGTCGCTGAGCTTGAGCCTGGCCCACTGCCGTCTGCCGCCAACCCGCGACGGCTCACTCCACAGCGAAAGAGTGCGCGTCGCCGGGTCAGGTATGCCGCCCCCCTCGATTCGCCCATATACCCCCAAAGAACATGTAAACGAAGAGGATTACCAACATCGCGATCCCTATGGCCAACCTCGCACCCTGGCCAAGTCCCGTCATCAACCCCAGAAGCGGCCAGAACAGAAGACCGAGGATCAGAAGGCCGCCTATAAACACGCCTAGTCGCGCCGAGTATTTGTCCACTTATATTCCCTTTCGATCTGCGTGCGGAGAGCGCTGCCGTGCCCCCGTAAGTCGGTCAAATTGCTGGTCTCTGTTCAGGGTTCGACCCCTCCGCGCGCTCCATCTGCGCTCCCTTGTCATTGCAGATGCCAGGCCGGTACAAGCAGGCAGGTCCACTCGCCACGCTCTACTCTCCGGAGCTAGCTGCACGCGACAGCGGCGCAGTGCTGTGGGGGACGCTGCGCGGTGGGCAACCGAGATTTCCCACCGCGTTGTGGTGTCGGGTCAGGCCTACGACGGCACCGTCGGAACGACCGGCCTGAGGGGCGGAGTCCCGCGCAGACCTGGCGCGTCCTGACCCGATGCAGCCACCTGAGCCGAACCCCTCAGTAGCCACTGAACCGCCGAAAAGCCACGAAAGAGAGACAGGCCACTACCAACACGGCCCCCTCAACCATCCAGACAACTCCGGCACCGGCGCCACTGACAGCGGCGATCGCGAAGCCGATAGCGGCCAATGCGAAGAGCGCGCCGACAGCGATGACTCTCGCCTTGGCGGGGGTTGACATCAGAAGGCCTCCTCGAAGAACTGCCAAGATGCTCCCGCCGCACCGACTGGCGTTCCAGCCTCAAGGACCGTGGGTGGACAACCTGCTACGGACACGCATGCGCGGGCCGTAGCTACTGCGGCAGCCCAGCTGCGGCGACCAGTACCGACCCCATACCCCCTGCAGGAAGTTCGAGCCGTCGAGCAGGCCACTACTCGAGACCGGAGGGTGCCGGGTCGGGTGAAGCGCCCGACGTCGGCGTCGTAGTAGCAGGCCGCGCAGTGGTATATGCCGATCCGGTCTCGGGTAGCCGCCGACGATTCGGCAAGACTGGACAACCCCCTTTCGGTACTCGCAGAGCGGGAGACACCACGGGATTTGCAGAAGTAGGAATTTTCCCTCGTGCCGGCCTCGTCAGCGACGGCGACGGCTACGGCTACGGCTACGGCTACGGCTACGGCCGAGGACAACGGTGAGGCGGGCGCACCCACGTACCTTCAGGCCTGCCCCGCTCAGCGCCGGTTCTTGCTCCGCATGAGCAGAGCCACGAGAACGATCGCGAAGACAACGAAGAGGATGACGAATAATGTCGCTCCTCCGCTAGACGCCCACATCTTGGCCAGTTCGACCGACGACTTATGTTCCATGACTTGTCTCCATCTGTGAGGCCTGGACGGAAGCAGGCCGTTCGGTCTCCGGGGTTCTGCCAATGGTGCGGCCTTCAGATCCGATGAGCCCGGCGGCGAACAATCGGACTAGCGTGTCAGCTCGCCGATGAGGCCGAGCAGAGAAACGATGAGAAATACGATACCGAGTCCCACAAAGAGGATCCGGGTGTTATTTCTGGCAAGTTTTGCATTGCTCTCACCTACCCTTGCGGACAGCATTCTTTGCTGACCACGCGCGGCATATATTCCGATCAATATAGCCAGAACGCCAAGCACCGCGAAAACAAGGGGACCAGTCATCAAATCCTCCCAGAACAGTCTCTCGGGGAAATCGCTGACGGCGTATCTACCGAGGGAGGACGCCGTACCGCCCGCGGATCATCGGTCTGCTCGGCGCTCGCGTCACGCCACGATGGCCGTACGAATAGGGTGTTGACCTTCGTGCCGGTTTCGTCGGCCGTGGCCACGACCGAGCCGAGGGCATCGGTGAGGTAGTAATTCGCCTTCCCGTCACGGGTCATGGAGTTCAGTGTGCCCCCGGGTTCCCGGTTGAAGCCGGTGTCCACATCCCTCGGTGAGATGGCGGAGAGCCAGCGGACTCCGCGAGCCGGTGCGCACGGCCGTAGCTCGGGCCTCGGGGCCGGGCAAGGGCCCCGGCCCCCCGCGGGGGTTGCAGTTCAGTAGCGGGGGGGGTGACCACATAGCGGTGGAA
>NZ_JBSGSG010000147.1:0-11881 GCF_053606765.1 Streptomyces sp. NPDC055189 | reverse complement strand
CGCCGGGGTGAGGCGCTGAGCGTCTACCAGCGACTGCGCCAGGCCCTGGTACGCGACCTGGGCCTTGAGCCCTCACCGGAACTGCGCCGCCTGCAGCAGGCCATCCTCAAGACCTCCGAACCCACCCCCCACGGCGCACGGTCCGAGGCCGCGAACGCCGGTGCACGGGATCGACTCGCCCGAGTCGGCTGATGCCCGCGACCGGCGACCCCGGCACACTGACGGTCACCGCCCCGCCCAACCCCGAAAGGCCTGAGGTCGTTTCGGGAGGGCGGGGCGTTTTGCTGCGCCAGGCCGGGCCCCGCTTCGGCACAGCCTCCGAGGCATGTCCGCCATGTCCGAGGCATGGATGAAAACGGTTGGTCGATCCCTCACGGCCGGGGGATGCTGCCTCGATGGTCGATCGTGAATACGCAGTCCGGCTGGTGGAGGCGCAGCTGGCGCGTGAGTCGCCGGAGCAGTCGTTCGCGACCTATGTCGAGGAGCACGAACTGGTGTGGATCGTCTCCTACCAGTCCGCGGAGTATGCGCGGACAGGAGACTTCTCGCAGATGCTGGTGGGCAACGAGACGTATCTCGTCGATCGCGTGGACGGCGGGCTGCACTGGACAGGGGTGCTCTCCCTGGTCTCCGGTGAATGGGAAGCGGACTACCGGACCCGCATCCGCGGGATCACGACGCGCACAGCGGTCGACGACCTGCACGACGAGCTGAGGCAGGCGACAGCAACTCGCGGGCGGATGGCGGCCATGCGCCTGTTGCGACAGAAGGTCCCGGCGCTTGCGTATGCGGAGGTAGTCGCATACGTCAGTGCTCTGCACAGTGGCGCGGCACCCGCCCGCCTCGCGGCAGTCGCCACCGAAACCCTCGCCCCCGCACCTGACCCCGTCGTCCACACCATCCAGCCGGGACAGCCCACCACCGGCTGAGGAACCGCCGGTTGAGGAACCGCCGGCATCGAGCCGTGCCCTGGTGTTCACCGTTCCGTCGCGCCGCAGAGGGGTGGCGGGACATGTCGGTGGCCGGAATATCGGGCGTGATCGAGAATCCCGTTCCGCTGCCGCGGGAGGATGTTCCGGCAGGTGCCGCCGATTGGAAGTCTGCGGATGCCGGGGCATGGCTTCGCGTCCGGCCCGCCCGGTGGGCGCACCCGCTGCCCGCTGTCGTGCTGCTGGTCTGCGCGCTTGCCGTGGCGATGGGCACCCCTCCCATGGACGCGTATCTCTGCGGTCGGCTTGGTTCGTGCGAACCCCGGTGGTGGGTCACCGCGCATCTCGGGCTCGTGGCGGTGGTCGTGCTCCGCTGGCTCTGGCGCTCGCCCTTGCCGGCGGCTGCCGCGCTGCCGCTGGTTGCCCTCGGTGTCGTGCTGCAACCTCAGATCTCCGTGGCGTCTCGTGCTGCCGTTGCCCTGGCCGCCGGGTACGCGTTGCTCGGTTGTCTGCACCGGCTTCGGGTCGCGCGCAGGCAGCGGGTGCTCGCGAGCGACGCGGCCGGTTCCGTACGAAGGGCGTTGCCGCAGGGCGCCGACACCACCGGTCGCGGCGGGGCGGACCTCGGTTGCGGCGCCCCGGTGCTCGGGTTCGCGCTGATCGCTCTCCTGCTGTCGACAGTGACGAGCGCGTACGAGTGGCAGTACGTCGCGCTCCCCGCCCTGGTGGTGGGGTTCAACTGGGGCGGAGCCGGTCTGCTGGGATGGCACGGGCTCGCAGTCCTGCGCCGGGGGCCGGTGCCCGTGCTCCGGGTGCTTCTGCGCACGGGCACCGGTGCGGACGACCGGCGCACCGAGGTCTTCGCCGTGGACGACACCGCGGGCGAGGTGCCGGTCTTCTCCTGCCGCGCCACTCTTCCCATGGACGGCATCCTGCGCGAGGCGGTGTTGTACGGAGCCCCCTGCGCCGGAGGCGAGCTGGGCTTTCTGGTGGACGGGAAATTCGGGCACACCATGCGGCCCGTACGGCCCCAGTACCGCGCGGAGCCGGCGGCCGGGACATGGGAGACAGGTGCGGCGCCGGTCCGGTGGCGGGCCGGGGGAGTTGTACGTGCGATCGTGCTGGGGTACCTGGCCGTGCTGCCGCTCGTGGTCATCGGCCTTCGGCTGTACGAGGCCGAATCCAGATACCTCCATGGCCTCGCCCTGCTCGTGGCGGTGTCGGTCCTGCCCGTCGTCACCCTGCTGAACTGGCAGGTCGTGGCCGACCGTGACGGGCTCCGGGTCACCGGTGTGTTCAGCGCGCATGACGTGCCGTGGGACAGGTTTCGCAGTGTCAGCATCGAGACCCGTGGGTTCAAGGTCCACTACGCCACCGATCGATTCGTGGAGGTCTACGGTGTCCTGCCCGCGCGTTGGCTTGCCGAATTGCTGCCCCGGCGGCCGCAGGCCCGGGCCGCGGTGGACGGGATCCGCGCGTTGGCGGCCGACCCCGCGCTCCGGCCGGTCGAGGCGGCGGCCCCGGTGTCCGCGCCGCGCGCACGGGCGGCCGCAACCGCGGTCGCCGTCTACTGTCTGGCGGTGATTCTCGTCCTGCTGCTCTCGGGCTGATCCCGCCCGGGGACATGAGCGGAAGGGGCTGCCCGGCCCTACCGCCCCCCGTGTTCCTCCTGAACCATCCGGAGCAAGTCCGCCTGTCCCAGAGCCAGTTGCTCGACCCGCACCCGCAGCTGCGCCACCTCCGCCGCCAGGTCCGGATCGCGCGGGCGCGGCGCCGCCAGCGCGGGGGACTGGTTGAGGACCGCCTCCATGCGGGCACGCAGCGCCGGGCCCGGCTCCACGCCCAGGACCGTGACCAGGTTGCGGCGGGCGCGCTCGTAGACACCCAGGGCCTCCGCCTGCCGGCCGCCCCGGTACAGGGCGACCATCAGCAGATCGTAGAAGCGCTCGCGCAGCGGATGGTCGGCGGTGAGGCGCTCCAGGCCGGAGACGACCTCGGCGTATCTGCCACAGCTCAGGCTCGCCTCGTACAGCGCTTCCAGAGTGATCAGGCGCTGCTCCTCGAGGCGGTCCGCCTCGGCCGAGCAGATGGGGCCGCGGCGGCAGTCCTGGAGGGCCGGGCCCTGCCACAACGACAGGGCGCGGCCCAGGATTTCCGTCGCGTACCGCGGATCCCCGGGCACCGCCGCCCTGCCCTGTCCGGACAGCCGCGCGAAGCGCGCCACGTCGGTCGAGGCGTGCCCCAGGGTCAGCAGATATCCGGTCGGCAGGGTGCTGATCCACTCGTGGCCCGGCGCGGGCAGCATCCTGCGCAGCCGGGCGACATGGGCCTGCAGGGCGTTCGGCGCGTTGGCCGGCCGCCGGTCGCCCCACAACTCCTCCACCAGGCGGTCCACGGAGAGGAGTTCGCCCGCGTGGAGGACCAGAGTCGCGAGCAGCGCCCGCTGCTTGGGCCCCGGCGGCACGATGCCCGCCCCGGTCTCCCCGTCGTGCACGACCACCGGGCCGAGCAGCCGGAATTCGGTCACCCCGCCGCGCACCGGAGCCGGCGCGGCGAGGTCCAGGACGGTCATGGCGTGACCGCGGAGGGCGCCCGGGCCAGGAGCAGGGCTTGTCGTACGTCGTCCTGGATCCGCCCGGCGACCGCCGGAAGCCGGTCCTGGAAGTAGAAGTGGCCGCCCTCGAAGAGGTGCTGGCCCAGGAAGTGCTCGGAGACGGAGGACCAGCCCTCCATGCGGTGCGGGGGCGCCACCTGGTCCCGGGTGCCGCCGAACACCGAGAGGGGTACCGGCAGCGGAGCGGTGAGGGGCGTGGTGCGCCAGGTCTCGCTGATGCGCAGGTCCGCGCGGACGGTCGGCGCGAGCAGGTCCCACAGCTCGGGGTGGTAGAGGACCGAGGGCGGCGTACCGCCCATCGCCGCGAGCTCCTCGCGCAGCTCCGCGTCGGAGAGCAGGTGCCTGCACGCGCCGTCCCCCTCGGGGTGCACCGTGCCGTGCGCGGACACGCCGAGCCAGACCGGCGGCGTGCGCCCCAGGTCGAGGAGCCGACGGGTGAATTCGTACGCGACGAGACCGCCCATGCTGTGCCCGAAGAACGCGAAGCGGCCCGTGAGTTCGCTGTCCAGCTCGTCCAGGTAGTGGTCGAGCAGGGCGCCCGCGTCGGAGAGTGCGGGACGGTCGTCGCGTGGTCCGCGGCCCGGAGCGTCGGGTATCCGCACGTCCCAGCCGGCCGGGAATCGGGCCGGCCAGTCGCGGTACGAGAGTTGTGAACCACCGGAGTGGTGGAACACGAACAGGCGCAGCTCCGGCTCTTCCGCCTTCAGCATGGCGACTCCATCGACGAGACACTCCGGCGTCCGGCCCGATGACCAGCGGTCCCGGACCGAGAGGGGCAGTGAATGCGTCACGGTAGCCGTCTCGCGGTCCGCGCGGCCGCCCGCACGAGTGAGCTTTGAACCGCTCTGCACGCATTCTCGACGCATTCTCAAGTCTTGTCTCCTACGCCCGGACTACCCCCCTTGGAGACCTGCTTGAGGGCTGATCCAGGTATGGGGGAGCGGCGGGGGCGACGGCCGGAAGCAGGTCTAACGTGCCAAACACCAAGGCCGCCAATCGATGGGTCAACGGCACGGCCACCACTCGATGGGGTACGGGAGGAAACCGTGGAGATTCAGGTCCTGGGACCACTGAACGCGGCCGTCAACGGTGTCTCGATAGTGCCCACGGCGAGCAAGCCGCGTCAGCTCCTCGCCCTGTTCGCGTTCTATCCGGGCCGGATCGTGCCGGTGGCCACGCTCATGGAGGAGCTGTGGGGCACCGAGATGCCGCAGAGCGCCATGACCACGCTGCAGACGTACGTGCTCCAGCTCCGCCGTCGCCTCGGCACCGCGATGGGGCCCGACGCGCCCGGCAACGCCAAGGAGATCCTCGCGACCCGGCACGGCGGCTATGTGCTGCAGATGTCGGCCGACTCGGTGGACCTGCACCGCTACGAGCAGCTCGTCACGGACGGCCGGCGGGCCTTCGAGGAGGGCGAGGACGGCCAGGCGTCCACGCTCCTGCGGGGCGCCCTCGACATGTGGAACGGGCCCGCCCTCGTCGACGTACGCGCCGGTTCGATCCTCTCCATCGAGATCATGCGGCTCAACGAGTCCCGCCTGGTCACCGTCGAGCGGCGTATCGACGCCGATCTGCGGCTCGGCCGGCACGGTGAACTCATCGCCGAGCTCACCGATCTGATCGCCCGTCATCCGCAGCACGAAGGGCTGCACTCGCAGGCGATGCTCGCCCTGTACCGCTCCGGACGGCAGGCGACGGCACTCGACGTGTACCGCAGGCTGCGCGCGCGGCTCATCGACGAGCTCGGCGTGGAGCCCTCGCCGCAGCTCCAGCGCGTGCACCAGATGATGCTCACCGTGGACCCCGCGCTCGACGTGGTGGCGGGCGCGCGCCGCACCTCGACCTTCGACCTCTACGCCGCCTGACGTCCGTTCCCGGGTCTTACGGCAGGGAGCTCGCGGCCGCCGCCGCCCGCCGCGGCAGGGTCCGTACCGACGACTCCGCGTGCTGACCCGCCAGTTCGAGGATCGCGAGTGACGTACGCCCGATGGCCTGCCGCACGCGGCGGCGGGCCAGCTCGAGGACGGACGGCGACGCCGGTTCCGTGGCGGACCTCTCCGACGTGGCGGACTTCCCCGACGTGGCGGACCTCTCCGACGCGGGAAGAGCAGCCCGCACCGCGCTCTCGTCGAGCAGCACCGTGTGCCGGGCGACCACGCGCACCCCGTGCTCGTCGGGCAGCACCGACCACTCGCCGGTGTGCGCGGCCACCGGCCCGGCCGGCACGGTCTGCTTGAAGACGATCCGCCCGGCGTGCGGGAAGCACAGCCGGACCGCACCCTCCGTGCGCACCGGCCCGTCGGGCAACTGGACGTCGTAGTCCAGGATCTGCACCCCCGGCGAGGGCTCGGTCAGCTGGAGGCGCCGCAGGTGCGGCAGGAGGCCGGGCCAGTCCGCGGCCCGGTACAGGAAGTCGTAGAGCAGCTCGCCCGGACCGTTGATCCGCACCGACTCCTCGACAAAGAGCACCAGGTCGTCGAGACCGGCCCGGCTCTCGGCGATACGGCGCAGGCTCTCCAGCTCCGCCCTGGCGCCGTCCCCGGTGACGAGGCGCTCCCGCTCCCCGGCCGCGTTGTCGGCCCGGTCGCCCACGACGGTGAACTCGTGGGCGACCGTCACCACGCTGCGTCCGTCCGCGCCCTCCTCGACGGTCCACTCGCCGCTCATCGACCCGACCGGCGACTCGCACCCCACCTGCGTGAATTCGATACGCCGTTCGTGCGGATGCTGCACCCGCACCAGGAGCGAGGACCTGATCCGACCGCCCGCGCTCTCCCATACGCGCAGGCGCTCGCGGACCCCGTCGAAGTCGAGTCGCTCCACGTGCACGACGTGCGGGCTGAACAGCGGCCTGCGCGCGGTGTCCGCGAGCAGGGCGAAAACCGCTCCGGCCGGTGCGGCGACCTCGACCGAGTGCCGCAGACGGTGCACACGCTTCCCAGATACTTCAGGCATCTCGGGCATCACGGTCTCCTTGGGGCGGTCGAGACGGATCGACTGGACTCCACCGTCGGCGGGAGAGCTTGAGGAGTATTCGAAGACCGCTCGAATTTCACCTCAGAGACGGTCCGGGCCGAGTTTGGATTCCCTGGAGCGGCCGGAATCCGCCGGTACTCCCACTTGTCACGAAGCCCCCGCGGGACGCACCCCCCCCAGGCCGTGTACCGTCCCCCCGGGACCTGCCTGAGCTGGCCTTTCGCCCGGACACGCAGGCGAGTCGAGCGGCATGTCAGGACCGTGTCAGTGGTTTGTCACTGGCCCTCTGCATGCTGGGACAGCGCCTCTTGAGGAGGGGGGAGGGGGCTTCATCGGCGCGTGCCCCGACTGCCGATGACCACTAGCCGCTTCGCACGTCTGCCGCAGGGTGAGCCGATCACCGTCGTCGTGGAGCTCGGCCCCGGCGCGCTGCCCGTACTCCGCCTGCACGGGCCGATCGAGAGCACCCACATCGAGGCCGCGCTCGACAGCATCGCCACCTGCCATCCCGACGCGCCCGCCTGGACGGCCGACTTCGTGAGCCGGGGCCCCGGTCAGCACACCCTGCGCTTCACGGACGCCGAGGACGACGAGCGCTCCGAATTCCCCCTCGGCGCCCTCGCCGACCTGCTCACCCATGCCGGGCGCGGCTCTGTCATGACCCGCCGCCTGCCCGCGACGCCGCTGCAGCGCGACCTCCTCGCGGACGCCGACGCGCATCCCGACCCGGGCCGCCAGGTCGAACAGGCGGCCTGGGACTGGCGCGGTCCGCTCGACGCGGCGCGGTTCACGGCCGCCTGGCATTCGGTGGTCGCCCACGAGTCCGTGCTGCGCACCACCTTCGACGACCGGCCGCAGCCCGGCCTCGTCGTGCACGATCACGCCGAACCCGAGGTCGTACGGCTGCCGCACGGCACCGCCGAGTGGCACTCCCTCGTCGAGGCCGACCGGCGCCGCGGCATCGACCCGCGCCGCCCGGCCCCGCTGCGCATCACCCTGCTCGGCGGCGGGCAGCTGAGCCACGCGCCCGCGACACCCGCCCGTGTGCTGCTCACCTACCACCACGCCCTGCTCGACAGCTGGTCCGTACGGCTCCTGGTCCGCGAGTTCTACCGTGCCTATCTCGCCGGCGGCGAACTGCCCGGCGGGGAGCGGCGACCCGACATGACCGACTACGTGCCCTGGCTCGCCCAGCAGGACACCGCTGCCGCCGAGGACTTCTTCACCAGCGCCGACACCGGCGACGGCCTGGTGGCCGTACCGCCGCTCTTCACCGACACCGGCAGCCGCGCCGAGGGCCGCTCCAGGCTCCGCCTGACCAAGGAGGAGACCGCGGCGCTCGCCAACTGGGCCGCCACCTGGGGCGGTGGCGAGTCCACCGCCCTGCAGGCCGTGTGGGCGCTGCTCCTGTACCGCGCGGGGCGCGCCGAGGGCCCCGCACACGTGCGGTTCGCCGCCACTGCCGCGGGCCGGAGCATCTCCTTCGAGGGAGTGGAGCGCACCCCCGGCGCACTGTCAGGACCGCTGCCGCAGACCGTGCTCGTGGACCCCGGGGCCACCGTGCCGCAACTGATCGCCGACCTGCGCGACCGCTGTCTCGACCAGGCCGCGTACGAATGGGTTGCGGCGAGCCAGATCCACGCCTGGACCGGCGGCCCGCGCCCGCCCGCGGACACCCTGCTCACCTTCGAGGCTTCGCCACGAGCCATGACCGAGCTGGACGCCGACCTTGCCGCGGCCGGCATCCAGGTGGAGCCGCCGCAGACGCTCGGCGCCCGCACCGGCTTCCCGGTCACGCTGATCGCCCACCACGACCGGAGCGGCAGCCTGGTCCTCACCGCCTCCTACGACCAGGCACGGCTCCCGGAAATCACCGAACTCCTCGCCTACGCCGCACTGCTGCTGCGCGAACTCCCGCGCGGATCAGGGCAGCACACCACCCTCGGCGAGGTCCTCGCCCTGCTGACCCACATGGGCGGCGGCGCCGCCGTCGGCCCGGTGCAGGCCGAACCCGAGGAGAGCGGTCCTCTGCCGACGGTGCTGCGCCACCCGGCCCACGCGGACGCGGGCGCCGTCGGCCTGCTGCAGGCACCGGGCACCTCCCGCGCCTTCTACGACCAACTCGCCCACGCCTACCCGGGCCCCGAGGAACTTCTCCTGCTCGCCCCCGTCCCTGCGGGCGGCAGCCGGGCCGATGTCGCCGCACGCGCCGTGTACGACGCCCTCGGCTCCCGCATCCGGTCCCGCGGCGGCCTCGCCTTCGCCGGATTCTCCGGTGACGGCGTCGCGGCCTGCGCCATCGCCCGCCTCGCGGCGGCGGACGGCCACCGGCCGCTCGCGGTCGTCCTCGACGCGACGGGCACCGGCCCTGACGACCTGGCCCGCAGGCTCGCGTCCGCGGTCGGACGCCGGCACTGACTCCGGCGTACGAGCAAGGCACAAGTAAGAGCGCGTATACACGTCACGTTCGAGCAGCGAGACGCCGAGGAGGCAGCCATGCCGAACTGCGAGCCGAAGCCAGTACCGCCGCACCAGCGCCAGCGCCAGGACGAAATCGCCTCCCGTGCCTGGGCGGAGGCGCTCGCGATGGCCTGCGGCGACGCGGACCACGCCCACCGCCCGCCGGGCGAGTTACTGGCCGCGTCGCTCGCAGCGCACCGCACACTCTCCCGGGGCCTCGGCCAGAGCGTGCCGCTCACGGCCCTGGGCCCGGACGGCGGCGTACTGGGTCTCGCCGCCTTCGTCGCGGTGTACGCGGCCCAGTCGAACACCGCTTCAGCTGAACTCGAAGTTCCGTACGAGGAACGGGACTTGGGCCAGCTTCCCGCCTAGCGTTGGCAGTGCACATCCACCTCCCGTCCGCGCCCGCCTGATGTCCTCCCCGACCAGGCGGGCGCGTCGACGTGGAGGGGATTCGGGGAATGCGTGGGAAAGCCGGGGAAAGCCGCACCCGTACTCATGCGCACCTTGCGATCACTCCGGCAAGGTATGGCCATGACACAAGCGCTCCCGGAACCCCGCCCTCACCGAAGATGGCTTCGCTCAACCAGAACGCCACTGCGCAAGGACGTTGGTACCGCGCTTCTGCTGCTTGTGATCGAGGCCGTCGTATTCGTGGCGGGAAGCCTCGGCCACGGCCTGCAGATATGGGCCGCGCCGGACGACCAGGCGAGGATCGATGCCGCACAGCTCGCGAGCATCGCGTGGATGGAGCACCTCCTCATCGGCACCCTCCTCCTCACCGCGCTCGCGCTGCTGGCCCGCGCACGGTGGACGGCACTGCTGCAACTCCTGGCCGCCGCAACGTTCGCGGTGCTGGTCGTACTCTCCCAGCACGAGTACGACCAGACCCACCCGCGCCCCGCACCCACCCCCAGCGAGGGGTACTCGCCCTGCTACAGCGGCAGCAACGACTGTCCCGGCGGATGAGGCGGTGCGGGGCGGGTTCAGCCGGGCGCAGTCAGCCCCAGGTCCGGCCGGCCGGCTCATTCACGGTGCGGTTGAGGCGGTTGAAGAAGTTGGTCAGGGCGATCTCCAGGTTGATCGCGCCGATCTCCTCCTCGGTGAAATGGGCGTTGACCTCGTCCCAGATCTCGTCCGTGACGCCCTCCGCGCCGTCCTGCAGCCGGGTGGCGCCTTCGGCCAGGGCCAGTGCCGCGCGCTCCGCGTCGGTGTAGAACGGGGCCTCGCGCCACGCCGCCACGTTGTGCAGCCGCTCGTCGGTCTCGCCGGCCTTCTTGCCGCCGGTGACACCGGCGTGGACGCACGCCGAGCAGCTGTTGATCTGGCTGGCGCGCAGGTGGACCAGTGCGAGCAGCTTCGGGTCGACGCCCCCGGCGGCGATCGCCTTGTGGAGGTGCTGGATCGCGGTCCACAGGTCGGGGTTGTTCACGTTCTTGTTCTTGAGGCGGTTCTCCATGGGCGGAGTGCTCTCCTTGATCGGGGATCGGGGTTACGTTCCGGGGCTGTTGCCCGTCACCCCTATGACGGAGCAGCTCGCAGAGAGGTAACAACATGTCTGACGCCCCCCGCCCCACGGATCCGATCGTCGACGCCTTCGAGGCCCACCGCGACCGGCTCCGGGGTGTTGCCTACCGCGTGCTCGGGTCGCACGCCGACGCGGAGGACGTGGTCCAGGAGGCGTGGCTGCGGCTCTCCCGCCAGGACGACGGCACCATCGACAACCTGGGCGGCTGGCTGACCACCGTGGTCAGCCGGATCAGCCTTGATGTCCTGCGGTCCGGCCGGACCCGTCCCGAAGTCGCCCTCGACGACCAACTCCCCGAATTCACCGTGACGCTCGACGAGGCGCCCGCTCCGGAAGAGCTCGTGGCGCTCGGGGACTCCGTCGGCCTCGCGCTCCTCACCGTCCTCGACTCGCTGCGCCCGGACGAGCGGCTCGCGTTCGTGCTGCACGACGTGTTCGCCGTGCCCCACGGGGAGATAGGCACGATCCTCGGCAAATCCGCCGACGCGACCAAGATGCTCACCAGCCGCGCCCGCAGGAAAGTCAGGACGGTGCAGAGCGATCAGGGAGCGGTGAGCACCCGGCGACGGCAACGCGAGGTCGTCCAGGCCTTCCTGGCCGCTGCCGGCGAGGGGCGGTTCGAGCAGTTGCTGCAGGTCCTCCACCCGGAAGTGAAGTTCACCGTGCACACACCGGAGGGTCAGTTCGTCACGCTCGGCGCCACCGAAGTCGCCAGCCGTGCGCGTATCGCCGGCAGGGCGGCTCGCGGGCATGCGGTGACCGTCAACGGCCGTCCCGGCGTTATTGCGTGGGGCCAGGACGGCAACCCGCTCTCCCTCCTTGTCTTTACCGTCGCCGACGAGCGCATCACCGAGATGACCGCGGTGGTCGACCCGGCCGAACTCGCGCGCATGGATCTGCCGGGGCCGGTGTGACTCCTGTCAGAGGCGGCGTGCCGAAGCGCAGGAGGCCTGTGTGCTTGCCGCGATACGGACCGTGATGCTGGTTTTTCGGCTCCCTGGGGTCGGTTGATCTCTCGGTGGGGGTGCTACGGGATGGTTGCCGAAGTCGACTAGATAGAAATCGGGGCGCTTGGTTTGTCGATTCTTCGGTCAAGTATGAACCGATTGAGGGGATTTAACAGGACTTACCCCCTCGCCTTCGCGTCTTGAATCTCTCTAGGAGCGCTTGAGGTCGACATGGCACTCTTTCAAAACAGGGAGTCTGGTTTGGTTCTCGCGAACCTCACGAGTCTGCCGTCCCGTAACTCTCGGACCGACCGCCGATGGCGTTCGAGCACTCACGAACAGGGGATTTGGCGTGATGGATATTGATGTTCTGGGTCCGTTGGGTGTGCGGGTGGGTGGGGTTGCTGTGATGCCTACGGCGCCG
>NZ_JBSGSG010000146.1:0-12134 GCF_053606765.1 Streptomyces sp. NPDC055189 | reverse complement strand
TCGCACACCTGGATGTGCGACGCCCCCACTCCGCCTGGCCGCCGCGGCCCTGCCCCGGTACGGCTCAGACCCGCGGCGCGCGTGGCGCCGCCGTGGACGCCCGGGGTGTCAATGACGGTGTGGCGACCCGGCGCGGCGTCACCGCACGGCCGGCGATGACATCGAACAACTCGCGGGTGACCTCAGCCCCGAAGCCGTGCACGTCATGGCTCATCGCCGACAGTGTCGGATGCGTGAGCCGGCACAACTGGGAGTCGTCCCAGGCGAGCAGCGACAACTCGTCCGGCACCGCCACGCCCATCTCGGCGGCGACGCCAAGACCGGCCACGGCCATGAGGTCGTTGTCGTAGACGATGGCGGTCGGACGGTCGGGGCGCAGGAGCAGCGAGCGCGTCGCGCGGGCCCCCTCCTCCCCGGCGAACCCGGTCGCCACCTGCGGGCTCGGATCCAGGTCCAGCTCCCGCAGGGTGGTCCGGAACGCCTGCTCCCGGATCGCGCTGTGCCCCAGACCGGAGGGCCCGCCCACCCGGGCGATGCGCCGGTGGCCCAGGGCAGCGAGGTAGCGCACGGCCTCGGCCACCGCGCTGGCGTCGTCGGTCCATACCGAGGGGATCCCGCCGGTCAGGTCGGGATGGCCCACCGCCACCGCCGGGATCCCGAGGCGCTTGAGCGGTTCGATGCGCGGGTCGTCCTGGTGGAAGTCGACCAGGATGGACCCGCCGATCTGCCTCTTGCGCCACCACGTCTCCTGGAGCTCGATCTCCTCGTCCAGGCTGCTGACCAGGCGCAGCAGCAGGGAGCAGGACTGCTGGGCAAGCACGCTCTCGATGCCGGAGATGAACTCCATGTAGAACGGCTCGAGGCCAAGGAGCCGGGCCGGCCGGCACAGGGCGAGGCCGATGGTGTCGGTTCGCTGCGTGGACAGGCTGCGGGCCGAGGAGTTGGGCGCCCAGCCCAGGTCCCGGGCGACGGCGAAGATGCGTTCGCGTGTCGGTTCCGAGAGCCCGGGCTTGTGGTTGAAGGCGATCGAGACCGCACCCTTGGACACCCCGGCGGCAGCCGCGACATCCTTGATGGTGACGCGTTGGGTGGGAGCGCTCACGCCGGTTCCACGCTGAACAGGGCCGCCCGAATGGTGTTTGCCCCAGCGCCCTGCGCCCCGTGCACGCGGATGCGGGTCTGCTCGCCCGGCAGGAGCGTGATCAGGCCGCGGTCGGCGGTCGCGTGGGGGTTGATGCGGTCGGGCTGGAGCAGCAGGTCGCGTACGAGGGTCTGCGCGCTGATCACGACATCGACGGTGTTGCGGTCGCTGCCCACGGTCTCGACGGCGACGTCGTAGCGCGGCTCGGGGTAGCCGAACTCCCGGTCGCGTACCGGTAGATGGAGGGCCCGCAGGCCTTCGGTGTCGGCGACCAGGTACTCCTTGGCGGAGCCCGCTGCGGGCAGGACCTCCGACGGGACCGCGAGGCGCAGTACCTCGCGTGGCGGGGCGGTCAGTTCGAGCGACAGGCGTGCGGCGAGCGTGCCGTCGGTGCGCATCAGGCGCAGTGAGACGGAGGTCTCCCATGCTTCGGCGCCCTGGTTGGCGAGTACGAGATCGGCGCCTTCGGCTCCCGGCTGGAGGGTCAGGAGGCGGTCGGCGTAGACGCGGCGCAGTTCGTGGTGGAGCGGCTTGAGCCGGCCGTCGCCGTCCACGGCGGACCAGGAGCTGACCGGCCAGCAGTCGTTGAGCTGCCACACGATGGTTCCGGCGCAGCGCGGCCAGTTGGCCCGCCAGTGTTCGATGCCGGTGGCGACGGCGCGGGCCTGGGTGACCTGGGTGAGGTAGTGCCAGCGGTCGAAGTCGCCGTGCGGCAGCGCGAAGTGGCGCTCGACGCCGCGGTTGAGCTTGCCGTTGCCGTCCTCGGCCTTCTGGTGGTGCAGCATGCCGGGGGAGTCCGGGGCGAGGTCCTCGTCCGGCAGGGCACGGCGCAGTGTCGCCATCGCCGGGGGCGCCTGCCAGCCGAACTCGGAGACGAAGCGCGGCACGTTGGCGCGGTAGTCGGTGTAGTCCTGCCGGTTCCACACCTCCCACGAGTGGTAGGTGCCGTGGTCGGGGTCGTTGGGGTGGTGGTCCCAGGAGCCGGACCACGGGCTGCCCGCGGTGTAGGGGCGGGTGGGGTCAAGCTCGGCGACCACGCGCGGCAGAAGCCCCAGGTAGTACCCCTCGCCCCAGGAGTCGCCCGCGAGTTTGTCCTCCCATTCCCAGTCGCGAAAGCCCCACAGGTTCTCGTTGTTGCCGTTCCACACCACCAGGCTGGGGTGGGGCATGAGCCGTACGACGTTCTCGCGGGCCTCGGCCTCGACCTCGCCGCGCAGCGGCTGCTCCTCGGGATAGGCGGAGCAGGCGAAGAGGAAGTCCTGCCAGACCATCAGGCCCAGCTCGTCGCAGGCGTCGTAGAAGGCGTCGTCCTCGTAGATGCCGCCGCCCCAGATGCGAACGAGGTCGATGTTGGCATCGGCGGCCTGGGTGAGCCGGGCCCGGTAGCGCTCGGGGGTGATCCTGGAGGGCAGGACGTCGTCGGGGATCCAGTTCACGCCGCGTACGAAGATGCGCTCGCCGTTGACGACGAAGGTGAAGCCGGTGCCGTGTTCGTCGGGGCTCTGGTCCAGTTCCACGGTGCGAAAGCCCACTCGGCGCTGCCACGTGTCGAGTGCGGAGTCGGCCGTGGGGTCGGCGGTGGGCTCGGCTGTGTGCTCGGCGGTGCGGTCGGCTGTGTGCAGCGTCAACCCGACGTCGTACAGAGGCTGTTCGCCGTACCCGCGCGGCCACCACAGCTGTACGTCCGTCACGTCGAGCACGAGGGTGACGGCATCGCCCCGCACGTGGGCCTGTGTCTCGACTCCCGCCACGGTGGCGCGGGCGACGAGCGGCTGGTCCGTGCCCTGCGCGGTGCGCTCGAGGTCGACGCGCAGTTCCACGCGTCCCGTCCCCTCGTGGACCGTCACCAGCGGCCGGACCCGGGCGATGCGTGCGGTGGACCAGTGCTCGAGGCGAACCGGGCGCCACAGGCCGGCCGTCACCACGGTCGGCCCCCAGTCCCAGCCGAAGCTGGATGCCATCTTGCGGATGTACTGGAAGGGTTCGGGGTAGACGTTGGGGCGCTCGCCGGTCAACTCCCGTACGGCTGCGGCCTCCTCGTAGGCGGAGGCGAAGTCGACCCGCAGTTCGCCGTCGCGGCCGGTGACGTCGAAGCGGTAGGAGCGGTGCATGTTGCGTGTGCTGCCCAACTCCTGTCCGTCCAGGCTGATGCGGGCGGCGGTGTCGAGGCCGTCGAAGACCACGTCGGTGCGTTCGTGCGTGTCCGCGTCCGCGAGTTCCCCGGTGGCGCCGAGGGTGCGCGTGTACGTCCATGACCGACGGCCCACCCAGGCGATGTCGTTCTCGTTGGTCCCCAGGAAGGGGTCGGGGATGCGGCCTGCGGCGAGCAGATCGGTGTGGACGCAGCCGGGGACGCGGGCATCGAGCGTCGCCCCTTCGTGGCTGAGACTCCAGCCTTCCGTCAGCTGGGTGACGTCCTTCATTTGCGGCTCCAATCGGACAGACACAGGCCGTGCTCGTATGCGATGTCTGTCAACCTAACCCCGAGTTGATTAACCGGTCCAGTACTCAGAGGTGATCCAGGGGTCACGCGACAGCCCAGGTGGTGGTGGCTTCAGTCCAACTGAGCGCGCAGCAGCCGGTAACGATTGGGTATCGCGCCGGAAATCATAGCTTTACCGGTTCACGTATCGCTGACATAGTGCCGTCAGCCGCTGGGGCCTGAGCCGTAACCCTTGAAAGGAGTTGGGCACATGAGGAGGAAGCCGCTGATCGCCGCGCTGCTTGCCACCGCGCTGCTGACCGTCGCGGGGTGCAGCGGGGGAGGGACCCCGTCCACCGAGACGGCCACCGCTCCCTCGGACGCGGGCAAGGTGTCGGGCACCATCAAGGTGCTCACCAACCGTACCGACCTCGTGCAGGACGGCACGATGAAGAAGTACGCCACCGCGTTCAACAAGATCTACCCCAAGGTGAAGGTCGGTTTCGAGGGCATCACCGACTACGAGGGGGAGGTCAAGATCCGGATGAACACCGAGAACTACGGCGATGTCCTCCTCATCCCCGGCGTGCTCGCCAAGGGTGACTACCCCAAGTTCTTCGCCCCGCTGGGCAACACCGCGACGATGAAGAAGAAGTACCGCTTCACCGGCAAGACCGATGTCGACGGCAAGACCTACGGCATCGCCAACTTCGGCACCGCCAACGGTTTCGTCTACAACAAGTCGCTGTGGAAGAAGGCCGGCATCACCGACTGGCCCACCACCCCGGCGCAGTTCCTCGACGACCTCAAGACGGTCAAGGACAAGACGGGCGCCACGCCCTACTACACCAACTTCAAGGACGGCTGGCCGCTGGCAGGACCCTGGACCAACAGCGTCGGATCGGGGGGTTGCGAGGCCAAGGCCTGGGACGACCTGGCCACGTCCGACAAGCCGTGGGCCAAGGGCAGCGATCTGAGCGTCATCGACACCCTGCTGCACGACATCGTCCACGGAAAGCTCGCCGAGAAGGACCCCACCACCACCAACTGGGAGAGCTCCAAGACGCAGCTGGCCAAGGGCGACATCGGCAGCATGCTGCTCGGCTCCTGGGCCATCAACCAGATGCGCGACGCCGCGAAGAAGGCGGGCGAGAAGCCGGACGACATCGGCTTCATGCCCTTCCCCGTCCAGAAGAGCGGCCAGTTCTGCGCCACGCTGGTCTCGGACTACCAACTGGCCGTCAACGCGCACTCCGAGCACAAGGACGCCGCGCGTGCCTGGCTCGACTGGTTCACCGAGAAGTCCGGGTTCGCCGCGAAGGAGGGCGGTGTCTCCGCCCTGAAGGCCGACCAGCTGCCCGAGGTCCTCAAGCCCTATGTGGACAACGATGTCAAGCTCGTGGAGCGTTCCGAGGCCAAGACGGAGGACGTCAACGCCATCGACGACGCCGCCGAGATCGGCCTGAGCAAGCAGGACTACCGGCAGAAGCTGATCGACGTCGCCCGCGGCGCACAGGACGGCGACTTGCAGGGGTACTTCGACGACCTGAACAAGCGCTGGGCAGAGGCGGCCGCGGCCTCCGGTTCCTGACCGGGCCCGCACGGGACGCACGGGGCCCCGCACCGCCCGCGGGGCCGGGCCCCACGCCCGCCGATACGTCGCGCAACATGCCAGTCAACGCGTCGCGCAACATGCCCGCCGGCTCGTTGCGCCCCACGCCCGCGGGCTCGTTGCGCCCCACGCCCGCCAACTCGTCGCGGAACACGCCTGCCAACTTGTCGCGGAACACGAAAGGCCCGCCCGCCATGACGCACACGACATCCACCGCGCCGCCGGCGTCGCACGAACCCCCGGCAGCGGCAGCCCGCCACCGGACCAAACGCCGCACCGGGCCCACCCGCTCCTGGCGTGACCATCCGCTGCGGCGGATCACTCCGTGGCTGTTCCTCCTCGCGCCGCTGGCGCTGCTTGTCACGTTCACCTACGTGCCCGTGGCCAACATGATCTATTACAGCTTCACGGACTGGGACGGGGTCAGCCCCGACCGGAACTTCACCGGCATCGAGAACTACACCCAACTGTTCACGCGCCCCGAACTGTTCCGGGTCTTCTTCGTCAGCTTCTACTACCTCGCCGCCTCCGCCGTGCAGATCGTGATCGCGCTGTACTTCGCGACGGTGCTCAGCTTCGACCTGCGCTTCCGCAACCTCTTCAAGGGGATCCTCTTCTTCCCCTACCTGATCAACGGCGTCGCCATCGGCTTCGTCTTCCTCTACTTCTTCCAGGACGGCGGCACCCTCGACTCGATCCTGTCCTGGTTCGGCGTCGGCGGCGACCACGCCTGGCTCGGCGACCCCGAGTCGGCCAACACCTCACTCGCCGGAGTGTCCGTGTGGCGCTTCACCGGCCTCAACTTCGTGCTCTTCCTGGGGGCGATCCAGTCGATCCCCGGCGAACTGTACGAGGCGGCCCAACTCGACGGCGCCAGCCGCTGGCAGCAGTTCCGGCACATTATCGCGCCGGGCATCAAGCCCGTTCTGAGCCTCAGCGTCATCCTGGCGATCTCCGGCTCACTGGCCGTCTTCGAGATCCCGTACATCATGACCGGCGGCGCGACCGACACCTCTACCTTCGTCATCCAGACGGTCAAGCTCGCCTTCCAGTTCAACAAGACGGGCCTGGCCTCGGCCTGCGCCGTCGTGCTGCTCCTGATCATCCTGCTGGTCACCTGGATCCAGCGCCGGATCGTGCCCGACGACAAGGTGGACCTCGTATGACCACGCTCACCACGCCCGCCCGGTCCACCACTCCCGGCAGGCGGCCCCGGGTCGGCACGGCACTGACCTACCTCTCGCTGATCGTCGCCTCGCTCGTGGTGCTCGTCCCCCTGCTCGTCGTCTTCCTCACCTCGCTCAAAACCTCCCGCGAGGTGACGGACGGCGGCGCGATGAGCCTGCCGGACGACTGGCTGAACTTCTCCAACTACGCCACCGCCTTCAACGACGGCAAGATGCTCATGGCGTTCGGGAACACGGCCTTCATCCTGCTGTTCTCGATCTCCGGCACCGTGCTCATCGGGTCCATGACGGCGTACGCGATCGACCGCTTCGACTTCCGGCTCAAGAAGACGGTCATGGCCCTGTTCCTGATCGCCACGCTGGTCCCCGGTGTGACGACGCAGGTGGCGACCTTCCAAGTGGTCAACAGCTTCGGCCTGTTCGACACCCACTGGGCGCCCATCCTGCTCTACATGGGCACCGACATCGTGTCGATCTACATCTTCCTGCAGTTCATCCGCGGCATCCCCACGTCGCTCGACGAAGCCGCCCGCCTCGACGGCGCGAACACCTTCACGATCTACCGCAAGATCATCCTGCCGCTGCTCAAGCCCGCCATCGCCACTGTCGTCATCGTCAAGGGCATCACGACGTACAACGACTTCTACATCCCGTTCCTCTACATGCCCTCCGAGGACAAGGGAACGATCTCCACCGCCCTGTTCCGCTTCAAGGGCCCCTTCGGAGCGCACTGGGAGAACATCTCCGCAGGAGCAATCCTCGTGATCCTGCCGACGCTGCTCCTCTTCCTCTTCCTCCAGCGCTACATCTACAACGGCTTCGCTCAGGGGGCTACGAAGTAGCGGGCTCGCTGTGCAAGCCTGCGGGCTCATGGATACCGATGTGTGGCTTGAGCCCGGTGGGCGTCTTGTGATCGAAGTCTTCGTGCCCGACGTGCAGCGTCTGCCGCCGGGCGAGACCGCCCGCCCGTTCCACATTGGTGAGCAGCATGTGGGCTTCGATACGTATGACCTGGTCAACCAGCGATTGGTCTCACATCACTACACGATCGAAGGCGGCCAAGGCAGCACCTTCCGCTCACCGCACCGTTACGTCTGGCCCTCCGAGCTCGACGTGATGGCCAAGCTCGCCGGCCTGGAGTTGTCCGAGCGATGGGCCGACTGGACGGAGGCGCCCTTCACCGCGTCCAGCCGGTCACACGTCAGCGTGTGGCAGAAGCCGCCGTCCTGAGTGGCCGCTCACGTGTTGTCCCGCTTGCCCGTATGCCGGTGCGGGGGGTTCTGGTGGCAGAGTGGAAGGCGTTGTTTTCGTCCAGTGGAGGTAATCACCGCATGCGCCTGCTGCTCATACGTCATGGTCAGACCCCGTCCAACCTCAAGCACCTCCTGGACACCGGGGCCCCCGGCCCGGCGCTGACGCCGCTGGGGCAGGATCAGGCGGCTGCGCTGCCGGAGGCGCTGGCGGGGGAGAAGATCGATGCCCTGTACGTGTCCACGTTGCTGCGGACCCAGCTGACCGCCGCGCCGCTGGCTGCCGCGAAGGGGCTTGAGGTCAAGGTCAGGGACGGGATCCGGGAGCTGATCGCCGGCGATCTGGAGATGCGCGGCGACAACGAGGCGGCCACCGCCTACCTGGAAGCCGCCTTCGCCTGGTCCGCGGGCGACACCGAGCGCCGGATGCCCGGTGGGGAGAACGGCGTGGAGGCGCTCGGCCGCTTTGACGCCGTGGTCGCCGAGGCGGCCGCAACAGGCGTCGAGACGGTGGCGATGGTCAGCCACGGTGCCGCGATCCGTATGTGGGTGGCCGCTCGTGCGGTCAACGTCGACGTGGAGTACTCCGCGAGTCACCCGTTGGGCAACACGGGCGTGGTCGTCCTCGAAGGTTCGCCCGAAGAGGGCTGGCAGGCCCTTGTGTGGGAGGGGCGCCCGCTGGGCCCGGAAGGCGACGCACCGGAGGAGGACGGCGGCCCGGCCGGCGAGGCCACCGTTCCGGCTGCCTGAGGCACGGGGAGATCCGCAGCCTGCCCTCGCCCTACCTCAGGCGAGGGCCCGCCAGCCGTTCTCGAGCAGGTCGAAGGCGCGTGTGATGGCCTGGCGGGGGTCTTCGTGGCCGCGAGCGGCGCGGGGGGCTTCCAGGGCGAAGTGGGCCAGGGCGGTGCAGGCGGGATCGTCCGCGGGCAGACCGCTGTCGTCGGCGATGGCCCCGGCCAGGGCGGAGGTGTGGCGCAGCCACATGTTCTGCACGTAGTCGCGCAGGGCCGGGGTGCTGTCGACAAGGTCGAAGAAGGCGGTGAAGCGGGCGTCGCTGCCCGCGGCCGCCATGCGATAGCGCAGTGCGTGCTCGCACAGGGCCGCGGGGATGGACTGGTCCCGGGGCCGGTCGCGCACGGCGGCGAGAAGGCGGGCTTCCTGGGCGGCGTCCTCGTCGAAGACGAGGGCTTCCTTGACCGGGAAGTGCTTGAACAGAGTTGTCGTGGACACGTCTGCGGCATCCGCGATCTCGCGGATGCCGACATCGTCGTATCCGCGCTCGAGGAACAGATGAAGGGCCGCATCCGCGATGGCTTGGCGGGTGGCGGCCTTTTTGCGTTCGCGGCGCCCCATCGGTGGCATTGGCGCCGACGGGGCGCGGGTCCCGTCGGCGCCGGTCTCGGTGTCGGTCTCGGTCTCGGTCTCGGTATCGGTACCGGTCATACCGGGACTCTACCTCTTGGTTGTTCAAGTTCAAAAGTTGAGTCGTTGCACTTATTTAGTTGGTGTGCTTTTCTGGAGTGGCGCCGCGAGGCGTCGCAGCAGTGGCCGTGAGCCACCGCCCGGCCCCTCTGTGCGGCCGCCTTCTTACTGTTCCTCACCTCCTAAGGCACCTCCGAAAGGAGTGATCAGTCATGTCCGCGTCTGCGTCTCTCCCCTCCGCCGACCCCGTAACCGCCCCCTCATCCGTGCCGAAGAACGTGCGCTGGGTGCTGCTCGGCGTCATGCTCGCGATGCTGCTCGCGATGCTCGACAACATGGTCGTGGGCACCGCGATGCCCACGATCGTCGGCGACCTGGGCGGCCTGGAGCACATGTCCTGGGTCGTGACCGCGTACACACTCGTCACTGCCGTGACCACCCCGATCTGGGGCAAGTTCGGCGACCTGTACGGCCGCAAGCCCTTGTATCTCGCCTCGATAGCCGTGTTCATCGTCGGCTCCGCGCTGTGCGGGGCCGCCCAGTCCATGACCGGCCTCATCGCCTTCCGTGCCCTGCAGGGCATTGGCGCCGGCGGCATCGGCGCGGGCGCCTTCGCCCTGGTCGCCGCCCTCGTGCCGCCCCGGGAGCGGGGCAAATACCAGGGCATGACCGCCTCGGTCATGGCCATCGGCACCATCGGCGGCCCACTGCTCGGCGGGTTCATCACCGGGCACTGGGACTGGCGTTGGGCCTTTTACATCAACCTGCCGCTCGGCCTGCTCGCCCTGGTGTGGTTGTGGCTGACGCTGCACGTGCCCGCCCGGCGCATCACCGCGAAAATCGACTGGGCGGGGATCGCCCTGCTGACAATCTCCATCGGCGCCATCGTGCTGGCCGCCACCTGGGCGGGCGCCACCTACCCGTGGGGCTCCTGGCAGATCCTCGCCCCGGGGGCCGTCGCCGTGATCGGGCTCGCCCTGTTCATCGGGGCGGAGAGGCGGGCGGACGAGCCGCTGCTGCCCCTGACGGTGTTCACCAACCACCGCAACTACCCGCTCGCGGTGGCGATGATCCTGGCCGCAGGCGTGGTCATGTTCGGCGCCGGGCTCTACCTGCCGCTCTTCCAGCAGACCGTCCAGGGCGCCTCCGCCACCAACTCCGGGCTGCTGATGCTGCCCATGATGATCCCGGTGGTGATCGTGTCCACCCTCGCCGGGAAGGTCATGTCCGCCACCGGCAAGTACAAGATGTTCCCCGTCCTCGGTACGGGGTTCCTGACCACGGGCCTTGCCCTCCTCGCCACCATGGACAACGGCACATCACGGCTGTTGACCGGGCTCTACATGGTGCTGGTCGGCATCGGTCTGGGCTTCACCCTGCAGATGGCGGGCACCATCGCGCAGAACAGCGTCGCCCTGCGTGACATGGGCGCCGCGATGAGCTCGGTGAACCTCTTCCGCACGCTGGGTGGTTCGCTCGGCGTCGCGGTCTTCGGCTCGCTTTTCACCCGCGCCGTCCAGTCCCACCTTCCCGCCACCGGTGGCGGCACCCCCGCCGACGCGTCCGCCTCGTACGACCTGCCCGCCGGGGCCAAGGACGCCTACCTCACCGCGGTCACCCACGGCACCCACCAGATCTTCCTCACCGGGGCGATCCTGTGCGCCCTCGCCTTCATCGCCGCGGTCCGCGTCGTCGAAGTCCCGCTGAAGAAGGCCGGGCCGCCGCCGTCCGCAGGCCAGCCCCGGAACCACGCTGCGACAGGGGCCAGTTGACCCGGCCGCTCCGCACGGCATCGAACGACCACACCCCATCGCACCGCAGCACCGCAGCACCGCTGTGCGGCACGAACGGAGAGAAGCCATGAACACCACCACCACCCCCGCACCCCGCATCGCGATCATCGGTGCCGGCCCCGGCGGCCTGACCTGCGCCCGCATCCTGCAGGAACACGGCATCACCGCCACCGTCCACGACGCTGACACCTCCCGCACCGCACGCGACCAGGGCGGCAGTCTCGACATGCATCCCGAGTCCGGCCAACACGCCCTGCGCGCAGCCGGTTTGCTGGACCAATTCCTGGCCGAGGCCCGCCCCGAGGGCCAGCAGATGCGCCTGATCGGCCGCGACGGCCGCATCCTGTTCGACGCGGTCCCGCCCGCAGCCGACACCGCCGAGGGCAACCCCGAGATCGACCGCGGCCAACTGCGCGGCCTCCTCCTCGATTCCCTCAAGCCGGACACCGTGCGCTGGAACCACAAACTCACCCGCGTCGCCCCCCTCGGCGACGGCACCCACCGCCTGCACTTCGCCGACGGCACGATCACCGATGCCGACCTCGTCGTCGGGGCCGACGGAGCCTGGTCCAAAGTCCGCGGCCTGCTGTCGGACGCGCGGCCGGTCTACACCGGCGTCACCTTCGTCGAGACCGGTCTCAGCGACGCCGACCGCCGACACCCCCGCCTCGCCGAACTCACCGGCGACGGAACCATGATGGCCCTCGACAACAACCAGGGCTTCGTCGCCCAGCGCAACAGCGGCGGACGCATCCGCGTCTACGTCGGCATGCGCACCGACGAGAACTGGCACCAGCAGGCAGGCGTCGACCTCACCGACACCAACGCCGTACGCGAAGCCCTCCTCGCGGAGTTCAACGGTTGGAGCCCCGACCTGCTCGGCTTCATCACCGACACGGACACGGACACCGACACCGACACCGGCTACATCAACCGCCCCCTGTACGCCCTGCCCGTCCCGCACACCTGGCCCCGCACACCCGGCCTCACCCTCCTCGGCGACGCCGCCCACCTCATGTCCCCCTTCTCCGGCATGGGCGCCAACCTCGCCATGCTCGACGGCGCCGACCTCGCCAGGGCCCTCATCGACAACCCCACCATCGACCAGGCCATCACCGCGTACGAGAAGACCCTCATGCCGCGCTCCATCGAAGCGGCCGAGGGGGCGGCGGAGGGCATCGACAGCGCCTTCGCCCCCGACAGCGCGATGCAGGCGCTGGCGCACATGACGCAACATCACTAGGCCGGAGCCGCCGGAGCCGCCGGAGCCGCCGGAGCCGCCGGGGCCGCCGGAACGTCAGGTGTCC